>CALFIT010000159.1 GCA_937877465.1 uncultured Bacteroidales bacterium
GCAGGAAGTCCTTGCCCTTGAAGCGCGACTCCTTCACGAAGAAGACGAAGAGGAAAATGGCGTTCACCGTGTATGACACGGCTGAGGTGATGGCCGCGCCCGTCACGCCGTAGCGCGGAATCAGCGTGAAGCCGCATACCAAGGTGGCGACCAATCCGCAGAGGGCGGCGAAGGTGTTCATCTGGTAGCGTCCGATGCCGGAATAGTAGTGACCGAGAATCAGGAAAATGCAGTAAATCAGGATGCCCGGCGCGAGGATGCGGATGAGGTGGGCCATGTCGCCGAAGTCGCTGCCGAAGACAAAGACGTAGAACTTGGCGGGCAGCAGACACAACACGACGATGGCCACAGCCGAGACGAGGAGGCAGATCTTGCCCAAGTCCAAGGTGAGTTTTTGCGCGTATGGGCGGTCGTCGGCGTTGGCGATGCGGGCATATTGCACCAAGGCGATGCTGTTGCTGATGATCCAGATGGCCTCGGCCAACGAAACCGAGCGCGAGAACACGCCTACTTGTCCGCGACCGATGTAACTGTCTAAAAGATAATAGCTTAATCTAAGGTTGAAAAACTGCACGAAGTGTCCCGTCTGGTTGAGGAAACCATATTTGAACAGGTCTTTCAAGACGAGGCCGTAGTCGTGATCCTTGTCGTGCGGAATTTGGGCATATTCCTTTCGTAACATCCACACACCCAACAGGAACGTGCCGGCGTAGGCGACATAAAGACCGATGATATAGCCATAGATGCCTTCCCGTTTTAGGATGAAATGGTAAACCACCAAGGTCAAGGTGAGCAGCACAGGCTGGAGCAGAGTGTTGTAGTTGGCCTTCTGGATTTCCTCCTTTCCGACCAAGAAGCGGAAATTGATGTTGCTGAGCGAGGAAATGAACGACAACACGGCCACATGAACGACCAAATCAGCCTCCAACTTGGGGTAGAAAAGCCTAATGCTGAAGCCCATGACCACGGCAATCAAGGCCGACCAAACCACAGATGCGACCAATATCTTCTTGAAAGAATGGCGTGGGGCAAGGTAGATGATGCTGGCGCCGCACACAATCTCGGAGAAGATGAGGATGAAGGTGATGGAGGTCAGCACCAACGACTGCGTCCCCGACCCCGTGTCGCCTAACGTCTGCGAGATGATGATGGCGATGAGGAAGTTGAGCGCGGCGGCCACAATCTTCGTCCCGAAGGTATTTAGGATTTTCTTGAACATGATTGGAATGCAAAAGTAGGAAATATCTTCAATGGTTTGGATACTTTAACAAAATCATAAGTTGAAACTCAAATCCACTTCAATCGTTTCTGGGTCTGTCGTGCTGATGGGAGTGATGTTCACTCGGACGGCGAAAGCATCCTTGGCGATGCCTTGTCTTAGCAAGGCCTCATTTAGGTCGAACTGCATCTTGTCGCGAACAAATGAGCAGGCGGCGCGGCGCAATTTGTCGCTGATTTGGGTTCGCGAAAGAGGCCCTCCGTAACCCAAAAAGTCACGCGAAACGGCAATGTCAATGTCTTCTGAAAAACGTTCAATCAGGTGCCAGCATTTGCTTAGGCTGGTGCCACCCTTGAAAGACAAATGCTCCGCGTAAGGTAAAGCGAAAACGGCTTTCAGCACTTGCGTTACCCACCAGTCTTTTTCGATAACTTGATTGGGTAATGCTCTATCGGTTGCGTCAGCCACTTGGTTGATGAATTCGCGTTTTACGTCGTCGTTAAGTGCTGAAAACTTCATAATTTATGTAGGGTTTTGCGCACCCATGCGGGTGCAAGTTGTAAATCGTGTGTGTATTCTTCTTGGGTTACATGGGTCAAGTGTTGCTTGATGATGTCAAGTTGGTGGTCTGTCAAATTGTTTTCGCCGATTTCTCTCATGGCCGTTACTACCAACATCATCAGTCGGGATTCAAAGGCCATTTTCTTTGCAGATGAAGTATGGATGAATTGTATGCCTTTGCCTTTGCCAATGGGTACGCGGCGTGTTGACCCTGTTGTATAAAATACGGCGTTGGCTTCGATTTGGGTTGAAAGGCCGAGCATGTTGAGTGCGTACGAACCTGTAGGCGCAATGGAGACCCTGTCGCGCCGGGCTATGGCTTCTGCTATATCTAGCATGGAGGGCTTTAATATGCCAAGTCCATATTCGGTATCGATTTTGGGATAGTAGTAGATGCCTGGAGCAATTCTAATAAGGGTTCCAGATGCTACCAATCGTTGCAATGCTTTTTTTATGGCTTCTGGTGAACCAATATCGGAAAAGTCTTGCCCGAAAAAGAACGAACCTCTTTCGGATTGCATAATTCTTTCGTTTATAGTGTCTTGTATGCTCCCTTTCATTATCTCGTATTTTTGTTTTGTCCCAAAAATATCACAAAAGTGGGACAAAAATACAACTATTTTTCCGATAAGAGCAAGAAAAACCGAAAATTATAGCATTATCTACTCCTAATAAACCCGAAAGTGACGACAGCAAATAGGCGAGAGGAGTGAACTCTCGCCTAAAGAAATGTCATTCCATTATCATCCAGTACCCCATCGATTAATTCTTTAAGCACCCGATAGGCACCACTATCACCTCGTCCTTTCGTTTGTAGGCATACGAGCCTGTAGCCGTCACAATCATCATGAAGGAAGGGCTTTCCATTTTCGTCGTGTCAATCTTGTTGGCAAGTTTCTTCAGGTTGGCCGCGCCTTCTTCGATAAGGGTTTCGCCTCCCAATTTGACTTCTGCAAGACCATAGTGCCCGTTGGGAAGATGGATGACCGTGTCGCACTCTAACCCGTTGTGGTCCCTGTAATGGTAAACGCGCCCGCCCAAGGCATCGGCATACACCCTCAAGTCTCTAACGGCCATGGTCTCAAACAAAAGGCCGTAGGTTTTGAGGTCTCGCATCAGGTCTTTTGGGCCAAGTCCAAGGGCTGCCGTGGCCACCGACGGGTCCACGAAGTAGCGAGTGTCGGAGGTGCGGATGGCGGTTTTGCTCCGCAGGTTCGGGTTCCATGCCGGCATGTCTTCGACGACGAAAATCTTTTTCAATGCCGACAGATAGAGTGCGATGGTGTTTTCCGTCAGCGAACTGCCTCCGTTTGCCACCAAGTCGGAGTAAATCGTGCTGACCGGCACTTGCCCGCCCTGATGCCTTGCGTAGGCGCGTAATAGCCTCATGGCAAAGTCGGGGTCGCGTTGCACGTCATCCACGCGCGAGATGTCGCTTTCGCATATCGCCTTGACGTAGTTGGCCGCCATGCGCAATGCCGGTTCTTTCTTCCGCCCTAAAGTTCCGGGCCATCCTCCCCGGCATAGCATATAGGCCACCTCTTCCAACGAGGAATCAGGAGCGACGCACGATTTCATCTGTCCCGCAAAAAGGTCCAGCAAGCTGATTTTCCCGTTGGATTCGCCCGATTCCCAAAGGCTCATTGTCCGCATGGTGAGCCACGCAAAACGCCCCGTTCCCGTGTGTGATATCTTGCTTTTGTCGGCGGGGACGGCCGAGCCGGTGAAAATGAATTGTCCGGGTTCCCTCCTTTGGTCGATGACATAGCGTGCCGTATCCCACAACTGGGGAGCCATTTGCCATTCGTCAAGCAGCCTTGGCACTTCGCCTTCGAGCAACAGTTCCGGGTCGTTCTCGGCCATCGTCAGGTATTCTTTCGACATCTTGGGGTGGTCCATGTTGAGCACACTTGCGGCCTGCTGTTTGGCAGTCGTGGTCTTGCCGCACCACTTTGGGCCTTGGATGAGCACGGCTCCAGCGGCTTCCAATTGATCTTTGAGCATCTGGTCGGCAATTCTTTCCCTATATGACACTTGTTCGTCCATGTTTTTATACCTCTAAATTTGCTGCAAAAATACGACTTTATTTTTGATTATAGCATGATGTGTATCAATAATATTATAAATAATTGATAATCATATTTATATATTGTTTTCATCGTGCCAGTTGGAGAATTTTCATCGTACCAGTTGGAGATTTTTTATCGTGTCAGTTGGAGAATTTTCATCGTGCTATTTGGAGCATTTTTATCGTGCTAATTGGAGCAGATATACAATGCCTCCACCTCAAAAGTACCAAAGTTTCATTCGGAGCTTTCGGGGTGGAGGAAAGGTGAATTATAATGTGTCGCGTGACTTATCGTGCAATCACGAAGCGGGACCAACCGAGGCAACCGCCCAAACCGCCCCGCAAAAAACCGTAGAGACGCGCCATGGCACGTCTCTACAAAACAAATACATATATCGCCTACCATGCAGGCAGGCCGCCTTTCGCAAGGAATAGTTACTGAGCGGAGCGAACCAGACGCACAGATTGACCGCATTGGCGGACGTTGCTTTTGCCCGCGTTGAGGTTGGTGCTGTAGAACTCCACGTAATACGCGCCGGAGAAGCCGCTGTACGAACTCGACCAGTAGTAGCCGTCGCTGCCCGCACTGTTGACCGAAGTCCCGTTGCGGTAGCCTGCGGCAGGCAGGAAGACGGCACCGTTGGCCTCAAGGGTGTTGGCCCAATCCGTGGCGGAGATGGTGTTGCTGGTGTAGTTGGCACCACTGCTGTTGGTGTTGTTCAGCGCATAGATGTCTGCCGTCCAGTTGTTGGGCAACAGAACCACGCCGTTCACGTCGTTCACCGTGGCTTTGGCATAGCGGATACCGCTGGTGGTGTTGCGGATATTGAACACGTAGTCCCACTCGGGCTGCGTCAAGGTGCGCCAGCCGCTGTTTGCGGTGTTGCCGCCGTTGGCGATGGCGTTGTAGCCCCAGTCGGCCTGGCCGTTGCCGTCGTAGAGGTTGTAGCTTTCGCTGCCGTAGGCGTTGTAGTCGCTATAACTTGTGCTCGTGCTCCACGGCTGGTAGCATACCGCGCCGTGGTCGTAGCCACTCGTGCCCCAGCCGAAGAGGTCTATCCAGCCGCTATAGGACGATGAGATGTTGCTGTTGGCTTCACCGATGTAATCGTATTGGTGCTCGGCAAATCGCCAGGTGTTCGTCGAGGCCTGGTATTGCAGGTTGCCCTGCGAGAAATACACTTGGTCGCCATTGGTATTGATGGTGAAGGCACCAACGTGGACCTCGGGATTCACTTTGGTGGTCACCGTAACGACAATGCCTGTGGTCAGATAGCCGTTGCTGATGACGGCGGGCACGGCAGCATAAGTGCCTGTGTATTCTCCATCTTCCGAGTAGGCACTGCCTCCCTGGATGGCCGCTTGCGGCAAGAGGATGGCCCACTTCTCGCCACTGCCAGCGGGCAACTTGATGATGCCTGTGCCTTCTTGCGAAGGGGTCACGGTGTTTTCGCCGAAGTCCACCGTCACCTTGTTGTTGAAGCCGGTGATGCAAGTGGCGACTTCCGAGGAGGTGGTCACGTTGAACTTCACCAAGGCGCATTTGTTCAGCAGATGCGAGGTGAAGCTCGTCACGCCTTCGGTGTAGGTCTCGTTGGAGGGTGCGTATTCAATCACCGGCAGGTGCTCGGTCTGGTCGCTGATGACCACCGAACACGTCGTGGTGGTTCCAGCCGTGAGGGTCTCGGCAGGCGCGACGTTGCCGAGGAAGTAGAAGTGCAAAGGTGCTCCAACTTCGGGGTCGGTGATGGTGCCGCTGAAGTGGGTGCCGTTGTGGGTCAGCGTGCCGACGTAATGGCCTCCGCTGGCCACATACACAATGTCACCCGTTGCGTATGCGACTTCACCCGTCGTCGTGTTCACGTCCATGCGAGTGCCGCCGTTGCCCTTGATGTCGAGCGTGATGGAAACGACATTGTTTTGGCCGCTCGACGTGGGTTGTTCTTCCTTTTTGCATTGCGTCATGGCCATCAGCAGTGCCAATGATGCAGCGATAATGCTCAGTTTTTTCATGTTTTGTTCTCCTTTCTGTTTTGTTGCTTTTTCCTTGATTTAAGTGTTGCGTAGCCGGCGCCTGCCGCGAGCATGACGAAGAGTCCGCTGCCCAAGGGCGCCTCCTCCCCGAAGGTCTGTCCGGTAAGCTCGGCTCCGGTGGCTCCGAAGCCTTGGCCTGTGAAGTAGCCTCCAGCCGTGCCGCCGCTTCTGCCCATCAGCCCGTTGGAGGTGCTGGCGTTGTTTTCGCCAAACAGTCCTCCAGGCCTGCCGTTCTGCTCTTGTGCCGATAGGGCGGGCGACCCAAGCAATCCTGCCGCCATCGCAACCATCAGCATTTTCAATCTGAACTTGTTCATTTGTTGTTCTTTATGTTTGCGGCAGGCTCCCAATGCCACGCGAAAAGTGATTTGTTACCTTGAAACACAAAAGAAAAAGCGCGGGAGTCAAAACCATTGTCTATCCCACACCTTAGGCCTTCGCATTGCCCATCGTCCGAGGATAAGCAATGCTGATGCCCCCGCTATTCAATATACATAATAAGGTATATACGAATAAAGGGACATCAAGCTTTGCTTTACCGTGCGGGTGATATGAGTTTGCGAAGTTCAAGGCACCGCAGATAAAACGTCAGTTCAACATCTTTTCTATTATGTTGCCATCCGCAAAATGGATGACGGGGCAAAAATAGGAAGATTTAGGATAGGTTGGGCGGTTTTTGGTGGAATTTTTTTCATTTCAGCAGTCCCAAAATCACCGCCGGCGCAATGCTCATTTCGGTAATAGCACAAAGTCCCGCCCCCATATCCTTCAGGCTGGCGCCCAACAGATAGACTTTGTCGTCTATAATCAGGAAACGGTCGTGGTTACGATGGGAGAGTTGGATGAACTTGATTTCTGGATATTGGCTGTTGTGTTTCTGCAAATCAGTGAGGAATTGCTCGTTGTAACGCGTGTGGATGGTCGCTGAAACGCCGTTGGCCCGTTTCGTCAACATGGATAAGACCCTATCGTCAACGAAATTGTCAATCAAGACAATCCTTTGTCGGGCGCTCCTAACGAGGTCGGAAATATAGGCCCATGCATCCCAGATGCAGCCAGTGGGGAAGACTTGCTCGGGGAGGAACTTTGGGGATAATCCCTCTATTCTTTCAAGAATGACACCGATTTTTTCGTCAGTTTCTATCTGGTGCTGCTCGATATTGAATATGCGCTGGACAATCTGCGTGTTATGGTTGACGAGTTGCGGTATCATGGTAAACGCCCGCATAATGCGAATGTTGACTTCCACAGCGGTGTCAGACCTTAATACACTGCTGAGCATGGCGATGCCGTTGCGGGTGAAGGCGTATGGCAAATAACGGTTGCCTCCTCTTCCGTTTGAGGTAACAAATTGTGACCTCAAAGGATTATCCTTTTTGTTTGAGGTCGCAATTTGCGACCTCAAAACCAACTCTTCCTCGTTTAAGGTCGCAATTTGCGACCTTAAAGCATCATCGTTGTTCAAGGTAACAAATTGTGACCTTAAACGAACTGCTTCATCCTGAGTGAGTTGAAACATGAAATCCTCTGGGAACCGTTTGATATTACGTTTAACAGCTTGGTTAAGTGCTTTTGTTTCAACGCCATACAACATCGCCAAATCAGAATCAAGCATTACCTGTTGGCCTCTGATCACTCGTATCAACGATTCTATATTAATGCTGTCAATGCCTTTGATATCACAAATTGTGATTTCAAGTTTTGTGTTGGTTTCTTTCTTTGCCATATTCTTATTACTTTTAGTGCTGCAAAGATGCAACCCTTGTCAAGACTAAGCCGTTGAACAAACGTTTGTTGTCGACAGTAGTCGTTTGTTGTCGTTTGCTGTCGGATATGTTGTTGTAAATGAATGGAAAACGAAATGTTTTAGCAGGACTTCCAAATCCTTCCGCTGCAACTGTCGCTCTCGGCTCCAGTCACCGAGGCCAAAACATTAGTCTTGCCTTCCAATCTCAGCAAGCCGAGGAAAGCGAAAATCAAGGCTTCCTTGTAATCAATGATCTGTTTTTCGGGGACGACGACCTCGTGCTTCGTGCGGGATTGCAGCCGCTCGATGAGGAACTTGTTTCTCGCGCCGCCTCCCGTGGCCAAAATCCTTCCTTTCGGCAAGTGACTGACGCACAACGCAATCTGCAAGGCGATATGCTCTGTGAAAGTCGCCAGTATGTCGGGGACGGACAGTCCCGCGTCCCGTGTCCTAAGTCCCCTATCCTCCGTCCCAAGTCCTCTGTCAATGAGCCCTTTCTGGTACGTCTCGAAAAACTCGCGCCCCAACGACTTGGGCGGCTCTTGTAGGAAAAACGGGATGTTGTTCAGCTTTTTCAACAGGTCGAAGTCCACGGTTCCGTTTCGGGCCAATGCGCCGTCGCGATCATAGTCAAGGCCTTGCATTTGGGCGAGGTGGTTCAGGGCTTGGTTGGCGATGCAGATGTCGTAGGCGATGCGCCGCCCGCCCTCGTTGTAGGAGATGTTGGCGATGCCGCCGATGTTCAGGCACATCTCGTAGTCGCCGAAAAGCAACAGGTCGCCGATGGGCACCAAAGGTGCGCCTTGGCCGCCCTTGCCGACATCCTCGCTGCGGAAGTCGTTGACGACGGTGAAGCCGCAGGCGTTGGCCAGCTCTTGCCCGTCGCCGATTTGCAGGGTGTAATGTTCCTCGGGTTTGTGGAAGATGGTGTGTCCATGCGAGGCCACGAAGTCGGGCGTGACCTTGTGCTTTTGCGCGAAGGCAAGCACTTGTTCGCCGAGGTATTGCCCGTAGGCTTTGTCCAAGTCGTGCAGTTCTTCGGGCCGTTTGTGGAAGGCTTCGGCGAGTTGTTTTTTCCAGAAGTCGGGGTAGGGCAGGGTCTCGGCTTCGAGGATTTGGAAACGGTATTTGTCGTTCTCTTCCTCGAAGCGAACGAGTGCGATGTCCAAGCCGTCAAGCGAGCTGCCCGACATGAGTCCGATGGATAATTTTGCATTCCGCATTCTTAATTCCTCATTCCGCATTACAATAACGCTAAAACCTTTTCCAACTGTATCCCTCTCGAACCTTTCACCAAAATGGTCTTTCCTTCAACGGGATGGCTCTCAACGTATTGGCACAAATCCTCCACCTTCGCGAAGGTTTTCCAATCCGCGTTGTCGTTGCAGGCGCAGAAGTTCGGCCCGACCAAACAGGCTGCCTTGAAGCCCAAGTCCTTCATCAGCTCAAGGATGTAGCGATGCTCTTCCTCAGAGGCGGTGCCCAACTCGCGCATGTCGCCTAATATTAATAGGTGTCGCTCGCCGCAAATGCCCGCGAAGTTGCGCAAGGCGGCCTGCATCGAGGTCGGGTTGGCGTTGTAGGCATCCATGATGATGTGATTGTGCTCGGTGTCAATCACTTGCGAGCGGCTGTTGGTAGGCGTGTAGGCTTCCAAGGCTTTCGCGATTTGCCATTCTTCTACGCCGAAATAGCGGCCCACGGCGATGGCGGCTGCCACGTTCTCGAAGTTGTATGCCCCCACCAGCTTCGTCTTGATGATGGTGCCCCGATATTCCACGGTGAGATAAGGGTTGCACTCGATGGGCGACGAAACATAGTCGGCATCGATGTCGTTGCCATAGCTGAGGCGTGGCTGGCTGCCCGAAAGCTCCCAAAGCAAGGGGTTGGCGCGGTTGAAGAATACCATCTTCCCGTGCTTCTTGATGTACCTGTAAAGCTCGGTCTTCGTCTCAATGACGCCTTCGAAGCTGCCGAAGCCTTCCAAATGGGCTTTCCCGATGTTGGTGATGAGTCCGTAGTCGGGAAGGGCGATGTGGCATAGCGTGTCGATTTCGCCCGGATGGTTGGCACCCATCTCCACCACGGCAATCTCGGTCTCAGGCTTGATGCTGAGCAGGGTGAGCGGCACGCCGATGTGGTTGTTGAGGTTGCCCATCGTGTGGATGATGTCGTGTTTTTGCGACAGCACCGCCGACACGAGTTCCTTGGTGGTCGTCTTACCGTTGGTGCCGGTGATGGCGAGCACGGTGGCCTTCATCTGCCTACGATGGTAGTTGGCAACGTCTTGCAACGCCATCAAGGTGTCGTCGACGATGACGATGCGCTCATGCTTAGGGAGGCTTTTGCGGTCGGCGACGACGAGGCTGGCCACGCCTTCCTCGGCCACTTGCAGGGCGAAGTCGTTGGCGTCGAAGTTGTCGCCCTTCAAGGCGAAGAATACCGCGTCTTGCTCAATCTTGCGGCTGTCGGTCGTGACCCTGTAGGCCTTGGTGAAGTGTTGGTATATGGTTTCGATCGGGTTCATGGCGCGTTGGGTTTAAAGAAAGAAGCCGCCTGAACGGGTCAAACGGCTTCAATACTATCATGAAAAAGAATCTATTACTTACTTGGCGAATGAACTGCCCACCTTGTTCATGGCGCAACGGAAGCCGATGGTCGAAGCGGACTGGTTCTGGTTGAGGTAGCGGCGCGTGCCGGGGCTCAGGTAGTAGGGACCATCGGCCCACGAACCGCCTTTGTACACTCTCGACTCGTCGCTGATGAGGGTCGTGCCTGGGGCATCGTTGGTAGCGGTTTCGTACATCTCTCTGGTGAACACGCTTTGGTCGTCTTGCGGGTCGCTCCAGCGGTTGCGGATGGCCGACATGTAGTCACCGTCGTCATAGTTGGAGTTGAAGCTGGTGCGGTAGTTTTGGCGTTTGGCTGCTTCTTCCTGGGGGATGGGCTCGCGACGGATGCGACCGAGGGAGTCTTTCTGGAGCAGGAAGCCTTCATCATCGACGGCCTTGCGGGTGAACACGTTACCACGGAAGGGGCTATAGTCGGCCACATCTTCGAAGGTCAAGGGACGATATACGTCTTGGCACCATTCGGAAACATTGCCAGCCATGTTGTAGAGGCCGTAGTCGTTGGGCCAATAGGAACCCACGGGAGCAGGCAGGGCGGCACCGTCATTCAGATGACCTGCTACGCCCATATAGTCGCCAGGACCTCTTTTGAAGTTAGCCATGAAGCTGCCGTAATATCTCTTGTTATCGGTGCGAAGTCCGTCGCCGCTCCAAGGATACACTTTGCGCTCGCTGACGATTTCGTTGCTGGTGTTGCCCACCAAGCCGACGGCGGCATATTCCCATTCGGCTTCCGTAGGCAGGCGGTAGGAAGGCAGCAGGATGCCGTCGTCCATTCTGACGTTACGCACGCCGTCGCCACCTTTCGAGAGGTCTTTCTTGCCGTTCTTCACCTTGCCGGTGTATTGGCCTGCAAGGTAAGCGTCGGTGTTGAAGTTCTCCTCGTCCTGTTGGGTCGGGTCCCAATCGAGGACGCCGGCTTCGACGAGCATCAACTCGTTGACGCGGTCGGTACGCCAGGCGCAGTAGTCGTTGGCTTGCACCCAAGTCACGCCGACCACAGGATAATCGTTGTAGGACGGGTGACGGAAATAAATCTCAACCATAGGCTCGTTGTACGACAAGCGGTCGCGCCACACCAAAGTGTCGGGCGCGGCATTGCGAACCACTTGAGGGTAGTTCTGCCCGTAAACGCGGTTCAGCCAGTAGATGTACTCGCGGTAGTCCACGTTGCTGACCTCGGTGCGGTCCATCAGGAACGATGGCACCGTGACCTTGCGGGGCGTGTTGTCCCACGAATAGGTCAGGTTGTCGGTGGTGGCTCCCATGACGAAAGTACCACCTTCAATGGCGATAAGGCCAGGGCCAATCTCCTGGTCGTTGACCTCGGTGACTTCAAAACCTCCATTGTTGGCGTCGTTGTAGGCCCAACCCGTTGTACGCGATGATTTCTTTGAGCAGGAAACGGTGAGCAATCCTGCCAAAGCGATGATGGCTAATGTCTTAAATCCTTGTCTTCTATACATTGTCGTTGAATTTGTATCAATAACTCGGTTGTTTCGCTTTTATTGTGTCGTCGTGCGAATTTTTTCAAAAATTATCGGGCAAATGTACGGCCTTTTTTTGAATTATTCGTCATTTTCGGAAAAAAATCTTTTTTGCGGCGAAAATTGGGCGCATTGCAATAAAAAAGTCGTATTTTCGTTTCCTTAAACGCAAGGCGTAAACTTTTTGGTTTGTCATTGCGTAAATATTTGATAATTAAACGATAACAAAGTTATTATGTGTAACAGGATATGCTCGATTTCAGTTTTTTCGGCACTTTTGCTGCTGTTTTTGGCTCCTTTTGGCCTTCGTGCGCAGGTCTCCAATTCATATCCGATCGAATTGGAATGGCGTGGCGTGGCTGAAGAACGCACCCCTTCCGACACCTTATTATATATTAATCTCGCCTCGGGCGTGTATGAAGGCCTGATGCCGGTGTTTTGCACTTCGTTCCCGATTTACGACGACCAAGTGAAGGTCGAGGCAAAGTTTCAAGATGTGAAGGCTATTGCGCTTTCCGACGACGAGATGCAAGTGGCTCAAGCGTTTTCCTATAACGCTGATTTCGAGGTCGAGGCCTTCCCGTTGCGCTCACGCGACGAGGCACTGCTCTCGGTGCGCATCGTGCCTTTCCGCCAAAGGGGAGGACAATACGAGAAATTGGTCAAGGCCACGCTGTCGGTGACGCTTTCGCCCGACGAGCAAGCGCATAGGTCTACCCCGACTTTCGCACAACGCTCGGCGATGGCGAGCGGCGATTGGTACAAGATCGGGCTGCCTGAGACGGGTGTCTACAAGCTGACCTATTCCGACCTCACGGCCTTGGGCATCGACGTGGCCAATGTCGACCCGCGCCAGCTCCGCATCTACCATAACGGCGGCGGCGTGTTGCCTGAGATGAACAGCGAGCCGCGTCATGACGACTTGGTGGAAGTGCCCATCTACGTCGCGGGCGAGGCCGACGGCAAGTTCGACAACAACGATTACATCCTGTTCTACGGTCGCGGCTCCGTTTGTTGGACGCTCGACGACCAAAAGCAGGCTTATGTCCACGGACAGAATCCCTACGACGATTACGCCTACGCTTTCGTCGTCACGGGATTGGGTGCCGGAAAGCGTATCAGCGAAGCCAATGCGCCTTCGGCGACTGCCGAAACTGTTGTGAACCAGTTTCTTGATTGTCAGGTTCATGAGTCCGACGACTACAACCTGAACCGCACGGGGCGCACCTATTATGGCGACAAGATGAACGGCACCGAAATCAAGAATTTCGACTTCAGCTTCCCCAACATCGTCACTTCAAAAACGTGCTGGGTGAAAACAGCCCTTGCCGGACGCAACTTCAAGTCGGCCGCCTTCGAAGTCTCGGTCGACAATGTGAAGAAGGCCACCTATCCTATCTCCACGACGACTTCTTCCTCCGAAGACCCCTACGGTTTCGATGTAGGCGGCTGGGTGAGTGCTGCCCCGACTGGCGAAACGGTGCGTGTCTCACTGAAACACGATGGTATGGGTTCAGCTACGACCTCGGAAGGCTATGTCGACTACATCCTCGTCAACGCTTGGCGGCAGCTGAAGATGCAGGGCGGCCAGATGGGTTTCCGCAACCCTGAGGCCTCTATTAATAATAAGGTGTACGAATACCAGCTTTCGGGTGCCTCGCAGCAGGTGCAGGTTTGGGACGTCACCGATCCCACCATGCCCGTGAAGATGAAGACCCAACTGAACGGCTCAGTGCTGAGTTTCAAGGTCAATGGCGACCCCGACAATGCCTTTGTCGCCTTCAACGGCAATGCCTATTGCTCGGCCACGGCTGTCGGAAAGGTCGAAAACCAGAACCTTCACGGCGTTAGGGACGTGGATTTCGTCATCTTGACCTACGACGGTTTCGTGGCGCAAGCCGAGCGTTTGCAGGAGCTCCACAACCGCATCGACCCCGATTTGAATGTCTACGTCACCACGCCTGAACGCATCTACAACGAGTTCTCGTGCGGTGCCAAGGACATTTCGGCCATCCGCGACTTCTGCCGTATGCTCTATCTCGAAAGCACTCCGGGCCGTCAGGTCAAGTATCTGTTGCTGTTAGGCGACTGCTCCTACGACTACAAGAACCGCAATGGCGTGGTGGATTTCGTCCCCGCGTTCGAGTCGGTGGCGTCGTTGGAAATGACCAAGACTTTCGTGACCGACGATTTCTTTGGCTTTATGGACGAAAACGAGGGCAATATTGCCCATTCCCTTGCCGACATTGGCATTGGCCGCCTCCCCGTGCAAACCGTCGAGCAAGCCACGCAGATGGTCGACAAGATTGAGCGATATGTTGTGAAAGACGCCACCACCATGCGGCCTTGGCGCAATACGGTCACTTTCGTCACCGACGACGAAGGCTCTTTTGTGGCCCATGCCGAAACATTGGCGGCCATGCTGCCGACGGTAGATGGCGACGGCATCGTCGTCGACAAGATCTATTTGGATGCCTATCAGCAGGTGAGCGCACCGGGCGGCGAGATTGCGCCAGAGGTGAATGCGGCCATCAACAGCCGGATGGAGAAAGGCACCTTGGTGCTCAACTATACGGGCCACGGCGGCGAGGTGCAGCTGTCGGCAGAGAAGATCCTGCAAAGGAAAGACGTCGACTCGTGGCGCAACGGCCCGATGTATCCGCTGATGATTACGGGCACTTGCGAGTTCAGCCGCTACGACGACCACCTGCGCACGGCGTTGGGCGAATACGCCTTCCTCAACCAATATGGCGGTATGATTGCCATGTTCACCACCTCGCGTGTGACCTACGGACCTCATAATTTGGCTTTCAACAAAGGGGTGTACAATAACCTCTTCCGCATCAACGGCGGCGAGCATTACCGCTTGGGCGATGTCTATCGCATGGCTAAGACCTCGGGCGGCCTTGTTGAGAAACGCTATGTATTCTTCGGCGACCCGGCCTTGCGGTTGGCCTATCCGAAACTGAAGGTGGAGACCCTGAGCATCAACGGGAGCTACCCAGGCTTTGACTTGGATTCCCTCAAGGTCAACGACTCCACATGGAAGACCCTTAAGGTTTATAACGATACAATCAAAGCATTGCAACCTGTTGAGATTGAGGGTGTTGTCAAGGGGTTGGATGGCAATGTGGCTACTGGTTTCAACGGCGTGGTTCACGTCACGATGTACGACAAGGAAGCCGATTTGTCGACGCTTGGCACGGCCACCGGGCCTATCAGCTTCAAACTCCGCAACAGCATGATTTTCAACGGAAAGACGGAAGTGAAAAACGGCAGGTTCAAAATCAGTTTCATCGTGCCGCGCGACATTTCCTATCGTTATGGGCAAGGATTAATTAACTATTATGCAACGGATTACGATGTGGATGCCAACGGAAACTGCGACAGCTTCATCATCGGAGGCTTCTATGACGAGGCCTTCGAGGATCAAGAGCCGCCGGAGATTCGCCTGTTTATCGACGACACGCTCTTTGTGAGCGGCGGCTTGACGGGCGAAAACCCCACATTGCTGGCTTATGTGGAAGACGAAAGCGGCATCAACACGACGGGAGCGGGCATCGGGCACGACATCATGGCCACCCTGACGGGCAGCACCCGCAGCTCGTATTGCCTCAACGACTATTTCGTGGGCGAAATCGACCGGCCGGGACGCGGTGTCATCACCTACAAGATGCAGAACTTGGCCGACGGCGACTACACGCTGACGCTGAAGGTGTGGGACATCTACAACAACTCAGCCACGGCCTCCATCGACTTCACCGTGGTGAACAGCGGCGGGATGCAAATCGAGAACGTCTTCAACGCGCCCAATCCGGTGACGGACGAGACGCATTTCGTGTTCGACCACAACCAAGTGGGCAACAACGTGCAGGTCGACATCCATATCTACGACATCATGGGGCGTTGGGTGACGACGCTCTCCGAGACGGTGGCAGGCACCTCGACACGCATCACGCCCATTCGCTGGGACGGTCGCGGCGCCAACGGACAGGCTTTGCGCAACGGCGTTTACGTCTACCGCATCGTGGCCACCAACGACCAAGGCGAAACGGCGACCTTGGTGTCGAAATTGATTCTAAGCAAATGATTATGAGTATGAAAAGAAACAAGATACAGATGCTGTTGCTCGGCTTTTTCGGCGTGCTTCTGGCAGGTCGGGGCATGGCGCAGGACAACACTTACCATTCGGTGCTGAGCGAACATACTTGGTATCGCATCGCGGTGACCCAAGAAGGCATCCACAAGTTGGATTATGCCACCTTGCAGGCTATGGGCATCGATATGGATGCATTGAACCCTCTGCAAATCAGGCTCTTCGGCAATCCTTCGGGTGCCTTACCCGAAAAGAATTCGGAGGCCCGTCCCGACGACTTGACGGAGATGGCCCTCCTTGTGGAAGGCGCCGACGACGGCGTTTTCGACAGCGGCGACGTGGTGCTTTTCTATGGCCAGGAGCCGACGCGCTGGACGTTGGTCGACAATGGCAACGAAACCTATAGGCGCGAGGCCAATCCCTATTCCGACACCACCTATTACTATCTCTGCGTCGACAGCGGCGAGGATGGCTTGCGGGTGGGCGAGCGGGCTTCGCTTCCCGTCGAGGGTGCCACTGCCGTCATCGCCGATTTCCCCGATTTCTTCTGGCACGAAGTGGATCTGTATTCGCCCTATGCCTCCGGCTTGAACTGGTTGGGCGAGCGGATGACCGTTGCCGATTCCCTGATTACGGTGCCGTTTTCGTTTGCCAACCTCGTGACCGACAAGGCTTTGACGGTGAAAGGACAGGTGCTTGGGCATTTCAAGCAAGGCCATCCGGTGCGCTATACCGTGAAGGTGGCCGACAACATCCTGATCAACAATGTCAACATGCCATCGCCTGGAAACTACGATTACGGGAAACTGGTGTCGTTCTCCAAGCAATGCATGGTCGACACGGAGGCTTCCAGCGTCGATTTCAGCATCGAGTCGGACCCCGAGTCCATCTTCTTCCTTGATTATGTGGAAGTTTACGCTTGGCGGCAACTGAAGCGCGTGGGCGACAACTTCCTGTTCAGGCTGATGCCGAGCCAGTTTGGTAACGACGTGAGTGCCGTATGGGTGCAAAACGCCACCGCCAACCATTGGCTGTGGGACGTCAGCGACCCGTTGCGACCTGTGAGGCAAAACGGAGTGCTGAGCGCCAACAATTTGGTGTTTGCCACCGACGAGGTCGCGGAGAAGCGTTACGCGCTGTTTCGTCCCGCTGCCGCCATGCCGATTGCCTCGTGGACGGCCATCCCCAACCAAAACCTCCATGCCATTGCCGACGCCGATATGCTCATCATCACCTCGCCGGTTTTCATGGCGCAGGCGCAGACCTTGGCCGACTATCACGCCACGAAGGACGGATTGACGAGCGTGGTCGTGAACGTGGAGGAGATCTACAACGAGTTTTCGAACGGCACGCCCGACCCGTCGGGCATCCGCGACTTTGTCCGCATGGTGTATCGTCGCAGCGGAGCCAACCTCAAGTATCTGACCCTCTTCGGAAGGGCGTCCTACGATTTCAGGAACCTCTTGGGCTACGGGAAGAACTTCGTGCCGACCTATCAGACGAAAACGGAAAACCCCTTGGCCGAGACCGATTTCTGTGCCGACGACTATTATGGCCTGATGGACGACACCGAAGGCAGCAACTGCCAAGGCCGCGTCGACTTGGGCATTGGCCGTCTGCCCGTTTCCACCGTGGATGAGGCCGAAACGGTGTTGCGCAAGATTTTCCTTTACGACGACATGGCCCGGATGCACGGCGACTGGAAAGCCGACTATCTCCTTATGGCCGACGACGAGGTGTCGAGCTACATTTCCAACTGCGAGACCTACCATCTGATGACAGACACGGCCTGTGCCGTCCTTACGCCGAAAAAAGTGTATTGCGGTGCCTATCAGCATGTCACCACCAATTCGGGCGTCACCATTCCGGGAGCCAACGAAGACGTGGTGCGTGCCATCAACCAAGGGCTGTTGGCCATGCTGTATACGGGCCACGGCGGCGTCAGGGGCTTGACGGGCGACAATGTGTTCACCAACTCCGACATCGTGGGCCTCACTAATGCCGACAGGCTGCCTTTCGTGTTCACCGCCACCTGCGAGTTCTCGAAATACGACAATCCCATCTTGGTGTCGGCGGGCGAGCACATGTTCCTCAACCCCAACGGCGGCTCGGTGGCCATGTTCACCACATGCCGTTCCACCTACGGGCCGCAGAACCTCAAGCAGGGCAAGGCCTTGATGAAGGTGCTTTACCAGCGCGACCGCGAGGGCAAGCCGCAGCGTTTTGGCGACATCGTGAGGAAGGCGAAAATCGACCCGCTCAATTTCGTCGGGACTTCGGGCTTAAGCGAAAACATTCGTTTCGTCTTCTTGGGCGACCCCGCACAGCGTTTTGCCCTTCCGTTGCAACAGGTCGAAGTGACCAAAGTCAACGGCATCGGCATCGACAACGAGAGCATCAGCCTTCATGCCATGAGCATGGTGACCGTGGAAGGCAGCATCATGGCCGAGGGACTCGTCGACACGCAGTTCAACGGCGAGGTGTGGGTGAGGTTCTACGACAAGAAGACCAAAGTCGTTGTGCCAACCGCTGGCAACCAGTCGGTTACGACTTATTACCATAAGGATGTGCTGTATCGCGGCTGCGCAAGTGTCAACAACGGCAAGTTCACCGTTGCGTTCCAGGTGCCAAAGGACATCAAGGTGGGGACCGACGTGGCGCGGTTCAGCTTCTATGCCTACGACTCCATTCGTGGCGTCGACGCGGCGGGCAGCTTCGACGGCATCACCCTTGGCGGCACCGACCCGGCGGCCTTGGCCGACGACGAAGGTCCGACCATCAGGTTCTACTGGAACACGCCCGAATTCGAAAGCGGCCAGAGTGTGGAGCGCGAGGGCGTGCTTTGTGCCGACCTCTACGACGCCCAAGGCATCTACCATTACGACTTCAGCTTGGGACGCGACATCATGCTGAGCAGCAACCTGTCGGCCTACAACCGCCTCGTCTTGAACGAACGCTACGAGCCGGTGCCCAACGACTTCCGTCGCGGTAGGGTCACCATCCCCGTCAGCGACTTGGAGCCTGGCACCTACGAGTTTACCCTGAAGGTGTGGGACACGCAGGACAACCCCTCCGAAGCCTCGCTGTGGTTTGTGGTCGACGACGACCTCTTCCTCTCGCAGGTGTACAACTATCCCAACCCCTTCTCCGACGCTACCTATATCACCATGACCCATCTCGGCGAGGACGGCAATTTCGACGTTGATGTAGAAGTGTTCGACGTCATGGGACGAAGGGTGGCCCAGCTGTCGCAAAGGGTCAGCGCGACCAATGGCGTGATTGAACCCATCCGTTGGGACGCCAACAACGCCTTGGGTGGTGCCCTCAGGTCGGGGGTCTATCTCTATCGCCTCACCCTGACGGACGAAAGCGGCT
>CALFIT010000160.1 GCA_937877465.1 uncultured Bacteroidales bacterium
GGCGAGCCGCGAGCGATTGTTGGAAATCGTCCGTATCACCGAGTCTGAGCCTGAAATGATGGGCATGAGTCCGCATTTCTTGGTGGTGGCGAGGAAATGAAAAAAACGGAGAGAAAACCTGTTCCCCTCCGTTTTTTTCTTTGATACAAAGAAAATTAATCGTCGTCGCAGCCGAGTTTCTTGGCTTTCGCCTCCACCTTTTTGCCGAGGTCCTCGAAGACGTCCTTGATCTTGTTCTCTTCTTTTTCGGTCATCTTCTCGTCGGCGGCATACTCGTTGCTCATACCGATGGCGAGAGGGCCAAGAGCCACGGCCAAGGCCACTTCTTGCAGGTCGTCGCAAGTCGAAGCGTCCTTGATGAGTTTTTCCATTTCTTTGCACATGTCCACGGTCTCCGTGTATTGCTTGGAGCCTTTCGTGCTGCTTGTGCTTGAGCTTTCGCTCTTGTTGCCGCCGCCGCATTGCGTGAAGGCGAACAGCATCATGCCCGCAAGGGCGATAATCAGGGTCTTTTTCATAGGGATTAGATTTAAAGTGCGCCACAAAAATAATAAAAGCCTGAGAATCGCAAACGTTTTTTGAAAAAATGTCCAAACTTCTGCCTCGTTTTGTAAAGCCCGACTGTAAACTTTCTTTACACCCTGTAAAGTTTCTTTACACCAAATTTTTAAATCTTAAATTTTAAATCATTGAATTTCAAATCGTTGTAATTTTGGCATGGTTTGTGCTATGCCGATGGCGATTGTTTAACAACTTAAATTCATATCGCTATGAAAACACACATTCTAAGCATTACGAAGGCCATCATTTGCATGGCTGTCCTCTTAGGCGGGAACTTTGCTCCTGCGCAATCTGTCAGCATCGACAACGGCACCCTCACCATTGAAAACGGAGTGTTGTCCATTGGAAACGGCGAGACCATCAAAGGAAACGGCAACGTGGTCACACGCGAGTATGAGGTCACGGGCGTGTTCAATGATGTTTCGACCTTGCTTTCTGCAACGATAAACTACAGGGTATCAGACCAATGCTCTTGCACGGTGCGGGTCGATGAGAACCTGTTGGAGTATCTCGACCTCCACTTGAACGGCGACCAGTTGCACCTTGGCACTATCGATGCCAAAAACAACCATAACGTCAACCTGCGCCCGACGGAGTTCGTCATCGACCTTGCCGCACCGCAGCTTGGGCACATCGGCATCGTAGGCAGCGGCAGCTTCAACTTCCTTGATGTCGTGGACGGCGAGGAGTTGGGCATCGACGTGATTGGCTGTGGCGATGTCGTGTTCAAGAAACGGGTCGGCGTGGCCGTGATGGACTTGAACCTCATTGGCTCCGGCGACATTTCCTTTGAGGATACGGCTCGCGTCGATGATGTGAGGCTCATGCTTTCAGGTTCCGGCGATTTGTATTTCAAACGGCTCATTTCCAAGAGGATGAGAGGAACCATAGCTGGTTCGGGCGATGTCAGGATTGCGGAAGGCGACATCGAAAAGATGGATGCGAAAGTGGCCGGTTCGGGTTCCTTCGAGTCGCATGCCGAAGTCGACCAAATGGACGCGCAAGTGTCGGGATCGGGCGAAATCACCGCCAAGGTGAACGGCGAATTGAACTACTCGATTACAGGATCTGGCAGCATCAACTATTACGGCGACCCTGAAGTGAAGGGCTTGACGACGGGCCGCAAGAAATTGAGGAAAATCGATTCTCCTGATACTGGAAAACCAAAGCGAAAGTAAATCCCTTTTTCATACCTTGAGTGGGATGGTCGGCCTTCGGGCTGGCCGTTTTTTTTACAATAGATTGTAAAGTTCTTCGTAAAACTCGTGCAATCTTTTTATCTCGACAGGTGGAAATGGCGTGGTTTTGAGTATATTGAAATGCTTGTCTTCAGTGACGATATACTCCGCGTTAGAAACAATTGCACAATCCACAAACTTGTTGTCGTCGGGGTCGGCAGTGATGAGATGGAATTGGTAATGGGCATCAACGCGGACGACATTGTTTGCACGGAGAATGGTTTCCACGGCAATGTTGGCGGCAAGAGGCGACATGTGTGATGCGATGATCTCCTCGTATTCCTCCAAAATGCTGTTGGAAATGCAAAGTGTGTATTTGCCCAAAACAAAGTCTTCCCAAACCTTGTAGTATGGGCTTCGTCTTGACAAAGACTGGAGCAAACAATTGGTATCGAGCACAATATGTCGGTTCATGGCATTGGCCGATAAGGTGTGCGCATGTGTTCGTTGCCCCATTGGGCGACTTTGCCTTCTGTCAGGCTGCCGTTTTCCCAAAGTCGGTCTATCTCGTTTTGCAGGCGTGAATTAAGGAATTGCACGATGACATTCTTCAAGGCAGCAATATCCTCCTCTTGCGTAAGGCAGGAGAGCATGTTGAGTACCTCATATTGTGCAGGCGAAATGGCGGTTAGTTGTCCCATGATAGTTGTATATGATTTACGATGGCAAAATTATACATTTTTTCGGAAACGAATTGTCCTGTTTTGTGGAAAAATAGATTTCCGTAAAGCCCGACTGTAAAGTTTCTTTACACCGTGTAAAGATTCTTTACACCAAATTTTTAAATCGTAAATTTTAAATCTTTGAATATCAAATACTTGTAATTTTGGCACGAAATATGCTATGGGGTTGGCATCATTAAAATATGTGTAAGATGAAAGCCAATCGAATCCTTGCCTTTACGACCTTGTTTTTGCTGACGGGTGCGAGCCTCGCGGCACAAGACACCGCCACGATGAACCTGAAGGACTGCATGCGCTATGCCGTGGAACATTCCACGAAGGTGCGCGTCCAAGATGCCAACAACCGCGACGCGCAAATTGACCGCCGCGATGCCATCCTCGCCGCCTTTACGCCGCAGGTGAACGGAAGCACCTACGCCTATTCCAACTTCGGACGTAGCATCGACCCTGAAACGAACACCTACAGCCGCACGACCTCGTTCCACAACGGCTACAGCCTCTCGGCGGGGATGTACCTCTTCAACGGATTTCAGGCCGTCAACAACCTGAAAATCACCAAGACGGCGCAGATGATGGGTCTCAGCCAAGCGCAACAGACCGAAGACCAAATCTGCTTGGCCACGATGGAAGCCTATTGCAATGTGTTGTATTACACCGAGTTGGAGAAAGCCCTGCAAGGACAGGTGGCGACGGCGGAGAAGGCCGTGCAGTTGGCCACGAGGCAGGAGGAATTGGGGCAGAAGTCGCACGCCGACGTGGTGCAGATGCAGAGCGACCTCGCCGAGCGGCAATACCAGCTGACCACCTGCCGCAACAACCTCAACAACGCCCTCATCACCCTGAAGGACGTGATGTTTTGGCCGATTGAAACGCCGTTGAAAATTGACGAATCGTTATCGCAGCTGCCCAATCCCCCTGTCCCCTTTGGAAGGGGGAATTTCGACAGCCTTACAACGTGGACGGAAAACGTTTCCCAATTGGTTGATTTTGCCAAAAACAACATGCCGTCCGTCCTTTTGGCCGAAGGCACGATGAAGAATGCCCGCCTCGCCCTCAAGACGGCGCGTTGGCAGCTGCTGCCAACGCTCGCGCTCTATGGCGGCTGGTCGTCGAGCTACTTCACCTATCCGGGCATGGAGGGCTATGTGCCCACGCCTTATTTCGACCAAATCAAGAACAACGGCGGCGAGTATGTGCAGCTCTCGCTGAGCATCCCCATCTTCGACCGCCTCTCGGCACACTCCAACATCGCGCGGAAAAAGAACGCCTTCGACCGTGCCCAAGCCGAGTACGAGCAGACCCTCCAGACGGTGGAGGCCGAGGTGCGCCGTGCCATCGCTGACCGCGACGGTGCCGCCGACGCCCTGCGACAAGCCGAGGCCCACGCCGCTTTGCAGCAGGAGGCCTATGCGCTCAACGGCAAGCGTTTCGAGCAGGGCCTGATTTCGAGCATCGAGTACCAAACCGCCTCGAACACCTACCTCAACGCCCTCGCCGAGCAGATGAACTCGCGGCTTCAATACTTCATCAAGAACAGCGTTGTGACTTATTATGGTGGAACGCCGTATATACAACAGTAGTTTTTAATCACAAAACCAACAAAACTAACAAAACAATGATAAAGTCCAAAGGAAAGCGTGTGGCGGCACGCAACCGCGTTGCCGCCGGAAAGCGGGCCGGTTGGCCGCTTTCCCCAACCAAGAAAAAGGTTTTGAGGGTTTTGCAAGTTTTGTGATCAATCCAAAATCAGTTCAACAATTAAACAATCAACAATATGAAAAC
>CALFIT010000161.1 GCA_937877465.1 uncultured Bacteroidales bacterium
TGGCAAATGGCCCACAAAAACAAAAAATCCTTTCCCCGCTCGGAAATTAATCGTAACTTTGCCGCGGAAACCATACAACCCAATACCATGAGCGAAGCAACATTGACAAGCCTTTTGGAATACCTCTACGGGGCGCTCACGCCGAGCAACCAACGCTGGCTGGCGGCGCATTTGGTGGAGCACGCCAATGTGGAAGAAGGTGAGGCATTGAAGCCTTACACGATGAAGGAAGTGAACGCCATGCTCGATGAGGCCGAAGCCGAGATTGCAGCAGGCGTAGGTACGCCTCACGAGGATGTGATGCGCGAATGGGACGAGGAAATCGCCTGCTTGGAGAAGGGAGAACTTATTATGGCCGAAGCGGTATGAAGATTATCTGGCTGACCCAACGCCCAAGCCCGACAAGTGAATGACAGTCTTGAATAAATCATCAATCAATGAATTCCACCGAATTGACCATACAACAAAGGATTTTGGTAGTGCGCGACCAACATGTCATGCTCGATTTTGAGCTGGCCGCCTTGTATGGCGTGGAAACGAAAGCCCTCAACCAAGCTGTCAAGCGCAACATTGAACGCTTCCCTGCCGACTTTATGTTCCAATTGACCCAAGGCGAGTGGAATCTGATCAACCATGACCTTACACTTTTGCAGTCACAAAATGTGACCGCAGATGTTATTGAAAACCAAGATGATACAATTTTGCGGTCACAAATTGTGACCGCAAAATCAGGAAAAAACACCGATATTGTGGTCTTGCAGCCGCAAATTACGACCGCAAAAAAACAAAGCAAAAGCCGTTCGTTGCCTTATGCTTTCACCGAGCTTGGCGTGGCCATGCTTAGTAGCGTGTTGCGGTCGCCAACAGCCATTCAGGTGAACATTGGCATCATGCGGGCTTTTGTCGCCCTCAGGCACATAGCCACGCAGCCCCTCCCCGACAGCAACGCGGAACTGAGGAAAGAAGTGAAAGCCATACGCGACGAACTTGAAGAGATACTTGCCGACCAGAACGATATTAATGAGATGACTCAGGCCCAGCTTGATGCCATCAGCGAGGCCTTGGCCGAGCTTCAGGCACAGCCTCGCCCAAAGCGACAGCGCATTGGTTTTGTGAAAGACAATGGCAACGAACCTTAAATCTTTGAATATCAAATAACTAAAAACCGCAACAAAAGAAAGGACAAACGCAAATGTGTACAGTAAGCATTGATATAGACGAGGCTGTCATTCGTGACCTGCGCCCCGAATTGGACACTACAGCGGCCATTCGCCTTTGGGTCCAGGAATTGATAAACTCGCGTTTACAGCAATTGCAGATGGAGGACGAGGAGACGATGGATGTTGAGGAGGTTAGAGCCATGGTGCACGAAACCGTAAGAAAAGAATATGCCAGACCATGAATTATGCCATTAAGGCCACATGGCCAACACCGACAAATGGTATTTCGCCTACACCATCGAAAACGACACCATAACCATAGTTGATGCCTGCCACGCCCAAAACATGCACGAAAAGAACAATCCTTGAATTTTAAATCTTAAATCTTGAATATCAAATAATTAAACAATCACCAATGCAAACGACACCAACCATAGAAAACGTGACCCTGTCGCTGCCCCATGACGACATGGCGGTCTTGCGCCTGCTCTCGAACAGGATGGGCTGGAAAGTGAAAACCGGTTGCACCACACCGCCACCGTGCCAATACACGGAGGAAGAGGTAGTGCAACGCGTCCTGCAAGCCACTGCGGAAGCCGAAAGCGGTTTGGGCTGCCTCACTCTCGATGAATTTGAATCTTTGGTAGAGACATGGTAAAAGTGATAGTTACACCATCGGCAATAAGGGACGCGAAAGTGATTTTCGGTTATTATGAGTCATGCTCGTCTCACAGTTTTGCCAAAAAGCTGTTGAAGGAGTTTATAGCTTATGCAAGACGGATAGAACAAATGCCGGAGATCGGGCCCAAGGAACCTTTGCTTGAACAATATGACAAAAACTACCGTTATGTACTCGTGCAACACAGATACAAACTCATCTACCTCTATGAAAACGAAACCTGCTCGATACTGATGGTTTGGGACTGCCGACAAAACCCCAATACATTGAAAGACAGTGACAGGTTTAAATCTTGAATCTTAAATCTTTGAATCTTAAATCTTGAATCCCCTCTCCCCAAATACTTTACGTTTTTTCCCGAAAATCCTTTCTTGGATTGGAAAATAATCGTATCTTTGCCGCCATGAAGAAGACGAAAACAAACAACAAACCCATGTGCAGTTACAACATAACACTTAGCGACACCTTGATGGAGAAAGTGAGGCCCTCCTTTGCCGACGACAAGGCACTGGAACGCTGGCTTCAGCAGCAGTTGGAAAGCATAGTGCTTGATCTGTATATGAAGCAAGAAAGGCAACAGCCTGCCGACTTGCAGGCTGCTCCCGACATTGTGCTTAGTCTGCTTGGTGCCGGTATGCCTGTTGCTGATGACGACCTGAACGGACGCAACGCTTATTATCAACATCTTGAAGAGAAACACAAATGAAGAAACTCTTTCTCGATACCAACATTGTGATTGACTTGCTCGAAAGACGCGAGCCTTTTTGCTATGATGCTGTACGGCTGTTTACATTGGCCTATAACCGTCAAGCGCAGCTTCTCGTTTCACCGATGACTTATGCCACGGCTTCGTATCTTTTACGCAAACATGGAGCAGAAGGTGTGCGCAACCTCCTCGCTAATTTTCGCCAATTGACATCGGTGTCTCCCGCCGACAGACAAACGGTTGACGACTCACTTGCCTCGCAGTTTGAAGACTTTGAGGACGCATTGCAGTATCATTCAGCACTTCAAGGTGGTGCAGAAACGATCATTACCCGTAATGGCAAAGACTTTACCAACTCGAAACTCCCAGTTATGACCGCTGCGGATTATCTTGCCATGATAAATCCAACAATCTCATAATCAATACCACTTAACCCCGAAATCCTTGAATCTTAAGGGGATTTCTAATTATCAAGAATTTCAGAATTTGAGAATCTTTCATTTCGCTGATTCTTTGAATTTTATGGAATTAGAGACAAAAATTGCAGGCAATTTTTAGAAACGCCCTTAAATCTTGAATCTTAAATTTTAAATCTTAAATCTTACTTCCTACCTCCCAACTGCCAACTGAAAACTGCTAACTGCTAACTGAAAACTGAAAACTGCTGATCTGGATGGCTTCGTTCCTCGCCATGACGCAAAGCGGCAACTGAAAACTGCCAACTGAAAACTGCCAACTGCTAACTGAAAACTGCTGATCTGGATGGCTTCGTGCCTCGCCATGACGCAAAGCGACAACTGAAAACTGCCAACTGAAAACTGCTAACTGCCAACTGAAAACTGCTGATCTGGATGGCTTCGTCCCTCGCCATGACGCAAAGCGGCAACTGACAACTGCCAACTGAAAACTGCTAACTGAAAACTGCCAACTGAAAACTGCCAAAAAATTTTCCCCTTTTTAATTTTTTCTGACACACCTATCTTATTATTTCGTACTTTTGCGGCCTCAAATGCGAAAGCATCCTTTTTGAATAAATAAATGTCTAATAATCAATTAAATAAATAACAAAACGAAATGAAAAGCAAATTTACAAAACTATTCGCAGCACTCGCGCTGCTCGTCTGCATGATGCCAAGTATGGTGGGATGGGGACAAACGAGAGATGAAGAAGTGGTTTATTCCACTTGTTTGTTTGGCACGACCTACAACTCTCAGAGTGTGTCAAGTTATACTGCTACTTGGACGGCTACCAATGGTGGCTTTACATGGACAATTGTTAACGGTAACAACAACAACAATGGTTGGGGTTACGTTAAGTTCGGGCGTAAAAATAACGCTTCTGTCGGTAGTATTTCCACCCAAGCTTCCTATTCAGAAGCTATCACCAAGGTTGATTTGACTATCGATGCCATTACAACAGCCTCCATCAATTCGATAAAGTTATACACAAGCTCCGATAACTCAACGTGGACAGAAGCTGGAGCTTTTGATAAATCTACAGGCACAAAAACTGTTACATTAGCCACCCCAACCGCTAATCTCTATTACAAAATCGAATTCGATTGCGCTTCAGGTTCTAGCAATGGTTTGATTCAAGTTTCTAAAGTTGAATATTATCACGTCACATCCACCCCCATCGTCGCTACGCCTACTTTCAGCCCTGCCGCTGGCACCTACACGGAAGCCCAAACCGTGACCATTACCTGCGCCACCGAAG
>CALFIT010000162.1 GCA_937877465.1 uncultured Bacteroidales bacterium
ACAAGGACGGCAACGACATCTTCGTGTGCGGCAACGAGATCGAGAAGATGTCGAAATCGAAGTTCAACGTGCAGAACCCCGACGACCTTGTTGAGAAATACGGCGCCGACACGCTTCGCCTCTACGAAATGTTCCTCGGTCCGCTCGAACAGTCGAAGCCGTGGGACACGCAAGGCATCGAGGGCACGTTCCGCTTCGTGCGCAAGTTCTGGAGGCTGTTCCACAACGAGAACAACGAGTTCTGCGTCAGCGACGAACCTGCCACCGCGCCCGAACTGAAGAGCTTGCACAAGCTCATCAAGAAGGAGGAGGACGGCATTGAGAGCATCTCGTTCAACACCGTGGTCTCGGCCTTCATGATTTGCGTCAACGAACTGGCCGACATGAAATGCAACAAGCGCGAAATCCTTGATCCGCTGTGTGTTATGATTTCGCCCTACGCGCCGCATATCGCCGAAGAGCTTTGGCATCTGTTGGGCCACGACACCTCCGTGGTGACCGCCGCTTTCCCCGTTTACGACGAGAGCAAGACGGTCGAGAACAGCTTCAGCTACCCCGTGAGCTTCAACGGCAAGATGCGCTTCTCGATGGAGCTGCCCGTCACGATGGGTGCTGACGAGGTGCAGGCCGCCGTGCTCGCCGCCCCCGAAGCCGCCAAGTGGCTCGAAGGCAAGCAGGTGCGCAAAGTCATCTATGTGCCGAAGAAGATTGTGAACATCGTGGTGGGCTGAGGATGAAACGCATCGCTTCCATAACGGTTTTCCTGTGCCTCACTATGGTTGCGATGGGGAGTGCCTTGCCCGACAGTTTGGCGGTCTTGCAGTCGGTCATCGAGCCGCTGCTCGACAGTCAAGAGGTTGATGAGGCTGCGCCTTATATCGTTGATTTTCTGGAGATTTCAAAAGAGGTCAAAGACCCTTATTACAAGGCCTTTGGCGAGTTTTGCATGGGCCATTTGGAGAACCGGCAGAACCATTTCAAGGAGACCTGCCTGCACCTGATGGAGGCCAAGGACGAGCTTCAGCGCCTGCGCCGCAACGACGACGTGAACCGGTTGGAAGTCAGGATCGACTTGGCACTGGGGGCTTGCTATCTCTTGAAGGAGATGTATTCGCAGGCCTACGAGTGCTTCATGGACGGCGTCAAGCTGAATCAGGAGACGGTGAACGACCCGCATCTACAATTCTATTTGGACAACAACCTGCTCGTGCTGATGATGGCCACCAATGGCGATGACGACATTATCGCGTTGGGAGAGAGGCTGTTGTCGAATGTGCAGACTGACCAGAACCGCTATTACGCCTATGCCAACATCGGGGTGTGCCATTTCACGAAGGAGGCTTACGATGTTGCGCTTTGCTATTTCGACACGGCTTATCGCTATTGCCACTCGCCGATAGAAAAGGCAACCATACTGAACTATCGGGCGCAAACGCAATATGCTTTGGGGCAATTCGATGAGGCTGTCGTGGTCTGCGACTCTGTGCTTCGTTTTTTAGGAGTCGAGGACAACGAAATCCGTCCTAAGACTTTGATTCTGAAAGGTGTGATTCTGGCAGAACTGCAAAAGAACGACTCGGCACTGCGTTATATTGACGAGGGCATCGACATTGCGCGGAAGGCCGGCTTTTTGGCGACGGAAAACATGGGGCTGCGGAACAAATGCGACATGTTGTTTTCATTGAAGCGTTATGAGGATTACGCCAACGCCTCGGTTCAATATGCCGCCGTCAACGACAGCGTGAACCGGCTTAACGACATCAATCGGCTGAGGCAGTTGGAGGCGCAGCACGACTTGGAGATGGTCAAGTTGGAGATGGCGCAGGCGCAGAAGATGAAAGAAATTGACAACCAACGATTTAGGTTGATTGCGGGCTTCGTGATTCTGGTCTTGGTGGCCGTGATTGCCATCGTGCTACTGTTGCTCAACAGGAAAAGCATCCTTTTGAAAAACAGGAAGATACAAGAGGAAGTGATGGCAAAGGAACTCGACCTACGGAAGCGCGAAATGACGGCCAACGCCTTGGTGCAGGTGGAGCGACAGGAGATGTTGACCGACATGATCGACAAGCTCAAGGCCATCGCCGACGACAAAAGCGCCATGCAGAGCAACGTCAGGGAGGTGATCAAGACGTTTGAGGAATACCGCAACGCCGCAACGCCGGAGGACTTCGAGTATTACTTCACGCAAACCCATCCCGACTTCTACAGCAACCTCCGCGCCGATTTCCCCAACCTCACCGCCAACGAACTGCGCCTGTGCGCCTTCTTGAAGTTGAACCTCACCACCAAGGACATCGCCTCCATTTGCCGCATCAGTCCCGAGAGCGCGATGGTGGCTCGCTCGCGCCTGCGCAAGAAACTCCATCTCGTCGGTTCCGATGAGGATTTGAATACGTTTCTTTCAAAATACTAACAATCAAATAAATACGTTTCTATACTTGTGTTTGTTATGATGTTGTTATGGCTGTTTTTTGTTCTGTTATGAACTTGTTATGGTTTCTTGCTCGCTCCTTAATTATAATTATGGCGATTTTTGCAGCATCAAAATCGAATGCGATAACACGATAGCAACAAGTTAAATCAAGCAAAAATACCTAACACAATGAAAAAACTAATCACAGTCATCATGCTCTTCGGGCTCGTTTGCAATTTGCGGGCCGAAGAAATCATCATCGGAAGCGGCACGCAGACCTCTTCCAACCTGCCCACCAACACTTTCACCACAAGCCTCACGCAACAGATTTTCACGGCAAGCGAAATCAACCATGAGGCTGGCTCCATCAACGCCATCAGCTTCTATGCTGCCACGGGCGAGAGTACAAGCCGACAGATTTCGCTGTTCATGGACAACACCACAGCGTCGTCATTCGGCTCGCAAACCATCCCGGTCTCCGGCTCAAGGGTGTTCCACGGCTATTGGGACGTTGCCGCTGGCGAAGGCTGGTACACCATCGTTTTCGACGACAATTTCCAATACGACGGCACGAGCAACATCCTCGTGACTTTCAACGACTACGGCACCGACATGACCTGGTCGCCGCGCAACTTCCGCGTGTATGAAACGGGTTCAAACCGTGCCATTTACGCCCACAGCGACGGTTTCTTCTTCTCGGTTTCGGAGCCTAACGACGGCACGGCCATCAGCCAGAACAACCAAGTGAAGCTGCACTTCCTTGACGGCACCACCATCGTTTCCGACCCGTCGCCGATTGCCATGGGCGAGCGTCCCATAGGCGCGTGGATGCGTCCGATTCCGTTCACGCTTACGAATACGGGTGAGGCCTGCACCGTCACCGACATGAGCGTCACGGGCGACTTCTTCACCTTGAACGACGTTGAAGTGCCGTTTGAGTTCGCCTTGAACGAAAGCCGCACTTTCAGCATCACCACGGGCAGTTCCTCTGCCGGACAAAAGACTGAAAACGTTGTGGTTACCTTCACTGGTGGTCAGGCCAACATTCCCGTGACCGCGACGGCCTATACGCCCGTTTCGCCCGACGTGTGGGAGATGGCGCAAGAGGTCACGTTCAGCGGCAATTCTTACACTAACACGCCGTCTTTCAGCAACTTGAAGGACAACTACCTGCTCCCTGGCTCTGCCACCGACGGCAAGGATGCCGTTTACAAGATTGTCCTCAACGAGGATGTCCTGCTCAGCGCGAGCGTCAGCGGCACCAACGGAAAGGTGGCCTTGTATGAGGAAGGGTTCGGCGGCGTTGGCGGCCCATCCACCGACAACAACTATACGGGTCCCATCGCCAATGCGGGTTGCCCGACTTCGTGCTCATTCGACTGGGATTCAGGCGATTTGCAAGGCTGGACGCTCATCGATGCCGACGGCGACGGTTACAATTGGGAGAACCGCAACGGCTATCTCGCCTCCGATTCCTACTACCATACGGGGAATAACTGGCATTCGCTCACGCCCGACAATTTCGTCATTTCTCCTGAAAAATACACCATCTCGGCTTCGTCGGTCTTGCACTACAACATCGGTTGCACTTCCGATGAGTTCCTTGAGCATTACGGCGTTTTCGTCTCGACGGAAAGCAACACCAATCCCAACGACTTCATGCTGGTGTTTGAGGAACAGATTGACAACTACGGTTTCGAGGAGCGGACGCTGAGCCTTGAAGACTTCGCTGGTCTCGACGTTTACATCGCGTTCCGCCACTACGACGTGGAGAACGAATGGACGGTTGTCCTCGACGACGTTTCGTTGACATCGGGCCGCGAAACGAGGAGCACCAACAACTTTACGGACATGACCGTTGCCGCCGGCACCTATTATCTTGCCGCATCAGCTACGGCTTCCTTCTCGGTGACCCTCCAGAAGTCGGCCATTCCCGTTCCCGTGGCGGCCACCAACCCCACGCCGAGCCACAACGCCATCGACGTGGAACCCAACCTGAGCCTGCGTTGGTCGCTGGGACAATACACCACCGAGTACCAACTGAAGTTCGGCACGACGAATCCCCCGCAAGAGGTGCTGCAAGACTGGACTGGCGACCTTGACGAGATCTTCGCCGTCTTCAATTTGGTGGACAACACAAGGTACTATTGGCAAGTCAACGAGCGGAACACGACCGGCACGACGCAAGGCGACATTTGGTCGTTCACCACGCCTTTGCATGCCCCCGTTTTGGAAGTCACCAATGCTTATTTGTACCCCAACGAAAGCACTACGCTGCATTGGAACGTGGCCAAGCAAAACGACCGTGCCATCACGGGCTACAAGGTGCTCAAGGACGGCCAGCAGATCGGCGAAACGAGCGAGACTTCCTATTTGGTTGAGAATCTGGGTTATAACATCAATGGCTATAAGTTTACGGTGGTGGCCGTCTATGAGGAAGGCGAGTCGCATCCCTCGAATGAGGTGACGGTGAAAGTGACGGGCAACGGCAATGTCAGCGGCGTGGTGTATGGCACCAACGGCACGACGCCCATGCCCAACGCAACCGTCACGGTGCTTGGCGTCGACGAACACGGCGCGGAACGCAATTACCAGTTCACCACCAACGGCAGCGGCCAGTTCTCCGGTGCATTGCTCGCCGGTCGCTACAGAGCCTACGCCAGCGCAAACGGCTGCCGCGATTCCTATAACGAAGGCCCCATCGTGGTCGCCTACCAAGGCACGGCTTCGGGAGTCAGCATCGTGATGCACACCCAGACGCAAAGCGTAGCGAACGTCCAAGCCGTGGAAATCAGCAACAACGCCGTCAAGGTGACTTGGGATGCCGTCAACGACCCGAACTATAACGTGCAGTATTACAATGTGTATCGCAGGCACGAGGGCAATGTTGAGACCATCGCCACGAAGGTCACCGCCACGCAATTCATCGACACCGACTGGAGCGTCAACCACACGGGCGAATACGAATGGGGCGTGAACTGCGTCTTCGAAGGCGGCTACTCGCAGAATATCGCCTACGCCTACGCCCACTATGGCAACGGCTTCCCCGAAGGCTACCATTATTACGACCTGCAAACGCCCTTGAAGACTGCGACCTATCTCAACGACGAGCACGAGATCTATGCGGGCGACGTGGCCGCCGATGGCTATCTCTACGGCACCTACGCCGACGTGGCCTTGGGCATCTGCCAGACCTTGTACCTCTATAAGATCGACTTGGAAACGGGTGCCATCCTGTGGGAACAAGACATCTTCGTTGACCATGTGTCGCAACTGATTACTGGCATGGCATTCGACCTCAGCACCAACCAGATGTTCTGCATCGACCTCACGGGACAGCTCACCGTGATGAACCTGACCAACGGCCAGCAGACCGTCAAAGGCAACTTCGGGATGGTCGCGATGGGATTGGCATCCACCTACGACGGACGGCTCTACATCATCGACCAGGAAGGCGACATCTACGAACTCGACAAGACCAACGCCACACCCACCTACATCGCTTCGACGGGCAAGTTGGCGCCTTACCTGCAATCGGTCTATGTGAGCCGCGTGACCAACAAGACCTATTGGCACCAATGCGCCGGCGACTACGGCATGGGCTTCTACGAGCTGAATCTTGCCACGGGCGAGACGAAATACATCTGTGAGTCGGGACAGATGAACGTCCTCATCCTGCCGAGCATCATGCCCGCCCCCGAGTCGGCGATCGCTTGGTCGGACGTGATGGTTGACATCGAGGAAACCGAAACCACCGCTGTCGCGCTCTATCCCAACCCCACCAACGGCGAGGTCTTCGTCCAAGCCGAGGGCTTGCGCCGCGTGAGCGTTTGCAACCTCCAAGGTCAGGTGCTTTACGACGCCGCGATGCAAACCGATGCCGTAACGTTGGATTTGTCGCGCTACGATGCGGGCCTCTATTTGGTGCGCGTCACCACCGGTGAGGGCGTCAGCACGCGCCGCGTGGCCGTTGTGCGTTGATGACCGCTTGATTGGAAACAAATCTGGCACAAATCCATTACAAATACATGTTTTGGGTCTGTGCCAGATTTTTTCATTCCTTAATCCACTTCCCCGTTTCCACAAGGGTCGTTGAGCCTGTCGAAACGCCCGTGTAAACCTTCCAAACATAAACGCCTTTCGCCCAATCTCCAGCCTCAATCGCCGTCACGTTCCCCGTGAGGGTCTGGCTATGAACCATCTTCCCACTCATGTCATACACCTCCACGCGGGCGTTCTGCAAGGCCGTGCGGATATTAAGCACATTCTTCCCTGGATTGGGATAAGCCACCGCCACGGCGAAGCCAGCATCGTGAGCTTCGTCGATGCCGTCAAAGGCTTCCTTTGGTACTTTGAAGATGGCACCTGTCGTGCCGGTCATATTTGACTTTGCGACTTGACATTTGACAAAGACATCTCCTTCGGAGCCAACGCGCAAACCGCCAAAATACATCAGTTCAGCATTGTCTTCCCTGTAATAAATCTCTTGAAGTTTATTGAGGTCTTCGTCCAAATGAACAATATAAAGACTTTTGGAAAAAAACCAGTTGTCGGGTTTGTCCATTCCGCTTGCCATATAAACATCGCCATTTTCTGCAAAGTCAATAGAATTGGGCTTGCCTGGTGTACAAGGGATTTCGGAAGTGATACCCCATGTGTAGGCCAATTGCTCAAAGTTTTCGGCATCAAACATACTCATTAAGACATCCTGGTTGTGAACAACAAGAGGAGAACCGTTGGGGGCATTAGGATCAGGTATAACCTCAACCTCCATATTGATAGTATAAGTCCTGCCGTTGTATGGATTCATGCGAAAACAAGCCTGCCAACCGCATTGCAAAGGATAAGACAATTGGTCGATATTCTCCTTGACGGCTACGGTATTGAGGTCGCCATCCAAGGTATAGCAATTGTAAATAGTACTTTTCCCGCCATTTCCCGCCAAAACAATTCGGCATCCCATCATGTCGGGCGTCGGGAACATATAACAGCCTCTTGAAGAAGGCACAGGGTCATCAATAAGCCTTTCGGTCAGCAACTCACCGTTTCCGTCAAACTTCAGTATCCTTAATCCATGATGGCCGCTTGTCCATAGGGTATCGACATAATAGGAGTAATAATAATTGCCCAAAGCATCCTCAACCCATTGTTCACCTCCGGCAAGGAATCTGTAGAAATCATAGCCTACCCAATTGAAATCCATAGTATCCACGGACAAATCTTCATGGACGGTCATTTTTTTAAGATGAATTGTGTCGTTAGAATACTTCGTAACGAAAAGGCCGACCGACCCATCACCGAAACGCGCCAAATGTCTCAAACTATTATTGTCCTGAATGCTCGGAAGAACAACCATATTGATAAGTTCTCCGTTTTCATCCACTTTGTAAAGGGCGACATACGCCGCTTCGTCGGCTCCAAGAACAAGCAGATCGTTCTCGTTCATGAAAATGAGGTCATCGATGTAATGAAGTTCAAAGAATCTTTGGGGCTCCTGCGCATGCAAACAAAAAGGCAATTGCAAGAATAACCACACAATTAGTAAAACTTTTTTCATTTTACGAGTTTTTAATTGTTTCGCGCACAAAATTATATCAAAATTCCACAGAAAAGACAAACAGAAGGGCAAAGTACAGATTTTTTTCAATAATGACTATTGAAAACCAACAAGTTAATCTGTTTCGATTACAGATTTTTTTCGTCCAAAAGTGGTGATATCGGGAGAAGAATTAGGATAAAATAGATTCTGGCGACATCTCCATTTTCGAGAAGGCGAAGAGTTTCTTCCCCAAATCTTTCAACGAGGCACCGATATGATAAACCGTATTGTCGATGATCAGGAACCGGTCGTGGATGTCGGCTCTTTCTTCCACTTCGATTTGAGGATACTGGCGTTCGTTTGCCTTCCGTTTGAACCTGTGCAATTTTTGCACATGTTGAAGCAACTTCCAATTCTCTGGTCTTGTAAACATTGCCAATGTGCTTTACAATAACAGTTCTGTCAACACTATATAGCGAAGCAATCTGCGCCTGCGTAAGCCAAACGGTCTCGGCCTCGATGCGCACCTCCAGCTCAATGCTGTTGTCGGGTTGGTACAGTATGATTTCTCCTTTATCCATGTCCTTTAGGTTTGATGGGGCAAAATTAGGGATAAAAGAGACGCAAACCAAGAACCTAATGCAAAAAGGATAGTTATTCCTTAATCCATTTCCCGCATTCCGCTTCTTTGCTACTGGCCATCACTTTCCAAACATATCGTCATTAGTTTATTTTGCACTGCTACTGTTAGTTTGTTTTGCTTTATCAGCATTAGTTTTTGGCGTTGCAAAGATACAAAAACAATTCAATATCAACCCAAAACCGTCGAAATCGGGTCGAGACCGGCGGCTTTCTTCAGGTTGGAGCGGTATTCTTCAGGATGCCATAATGTGCCTGTTCGTTCCCCGAAAGCGCCGTTTGTGTTGTTTTGGTTGTTATTTCTTCAAAGACATCTCAAACACCACCGCGTGGGGTGTCTCGAAGCGGTTCGGGAAGTCGATGCGGTAGCGACCGTCAGCCTTTCTGCTTAACGAGGCTTTTTTCTGTTGTCGCGTTTAATATCGCAATCATTTTTTTCTTATTTTTGCAGTCAGTATAAATTCAATAGTTTTAAGTGCGGTATGCCTCACACAATGAACGCAATCAGCTTGTTCAGTTCGTCAGGAATCGGCGATTTGGGACTTCGTGCCAATGGCATTCAAACCGTTGTTTCGTGTGAGTTGTTGCCCGACAGGAGTGAGTTGTTTAATCATAATTTTCCTGAAGCCAAATGCTTTTGTGGTGACATTTGGGACCAAAAGGATGAAATTGTGCGTTATTACAAATCCAATTTCGAGGAACGGCCATTTGTGGTGATGGCAACTCCTCCATGTCAAGGAATGTCGTCAAATGGAATGGGCACGATGATCAGGAATTTCAAGGAAGGCAAACGGCCCGAGTTTGACGAGAGGAATCGCCTTATCATCCCTGCCGTTCAAGTGATAAAAGAGTTGAAGCCTGATTGGGTGATTTTCGAAAACGTTCCTAACATGGTTAATACGATGATTTTGGACGAGAGAGGCAACTTGGTTAATATCATCGACCATTTGTTGGCTGAATTGGGAACGGAATATTTTGGAAAGCCGGAAGTAATTGACGTTGCTGACTATGGTGTTGCACAACATCGCCGTCGCTTGATTACGGTTTTGACGAGGACAGAATCGGGCAAACGACAATTTGAAGTATGCCGGACATTGCTACCCGAACCTTCGCATGGCTCGACGAACACTCTTTTTGGACAACCTTGGCTGACGGTGAGGGATGTCATAGGACATCTGCCGCCACTTTCCTCAGAAAAAGGCAAGAACATCGACCCTCACAATCCTTTGCATAAGGTGCCTCTTTTGGACGAAAAGAAATTGCGATGGGTTCACTATACCCCAGAAGGTCAGACGGCCTTGAACAACCAATGCATTAATCCAAGTTGTTTGTTCCAGGGCAACCGAATCCATGGCGCAAAGCATGACAGCGAGGGCGTAAACAAGGCAAATACCGACACGCCTTTGTATTGCGAGAAATGTGGTTCGTTGCTCCCACGCCCTTATACAATAGACAAAAAGACGGGGGAAAAGCGAATCATGAAAGCGTTTGTAAGTGCTTATAAACGAATGTTTTGGGATGAGCCGTGCAGCACATTGACCCAAAATTTCCAATATGCCTGTTCCGACAACAAATTGCATCCAGAACAAGATAGGGTTCTTTCGCTCTATGAAGGCTTGCTGATCCAAACTATCGCCGATTATGGCTTTTCGTTTGAAATAAATGGCGGATTGGTTCCCGACGGATTGATAAGAGACACGATAGGCGAGAGTGTTCCGCCGCTAATGATTGACAAAATAGCGAAACACATCCTCGAAATCAGTTAGCGAACCTCATAGCCGATCCATTTTTTCGAGGCCAATTTCTTGATGTATTTTTCGTTGTCAATAACAGCAACCCAATTTTGGCACATCTTCTTGACACCTTTAGAAGTCATGATGGAAACGCTTGTTGTTCTACCGCCATCGTCTTTGGGCTTGACTATTTCCCCCCAATCGTCTATGGTTAGATTGTCTTGATAGAATGCCGCGACTATGGTAGGGTTGCTGTCGATGAAATCCCAAAGAACTGCCAAAAGATGGTTGGTGGTGCGGTGATGCGCTTTCCAGTCAAATCCACTGATCAGGTCAATCCTTTGTTCTCCAATCAAGGGCTTCGGCGTTTTGGAGGCAGGTGGTGTTGAACCACAAGTGGCCTTGATTTCAATGCCGCCGTATTTGTATGGGCTAAACGACTCTTTGTCAATCGGATACCTCTTTCCGTCCTTGATGGTGTATAGTTTTTCAAAATACGATAGTTTCTCTTTCGTGTCTGTTAACAACAAATCGGGATAGCCGTCTTGGTGCATGTTGGATTGGAATATTCCATTTGAGATGCGTGCCACGCTTCTTGCAAAATACTCTCCAACCAAGCCGCTTAGGTTGCGCATTCCGAGCGTCTCGAATATATTGATGTCAAATTGTTGGGTGTGTTCATTGAGGCTTTTAAGTGCGTCGTTACAGAAGAGAATGGCGTTGATAACGTCTTCAGTGGCCAGAATGTTTTTCCCATTGTATTTCAGGGAAACCTTTTGATTCGCAATGTATTCAATCATAGTCAAACAGGTCTTTAAGTTTAATGTCCAATCCATTGGCGATTCTGTTAATACATTCGAGCGAAACGTTTTTCTCGCCTCTTTCGATTTCGCCGAAATAGGTTCGGTTTATCCCGCAAGCGAATGCAAACTCTTCTTGTGTTGCGCCCGTCTGTTTCCTAAGGTCGGCAACTCTTTTTCCGAAAGCTATGGATACTTTGGTTTTCATCACATGAAATTTTTGCAAAAGTAAGTAGATAGTTATGCCAAGACAACCGTTTATAGACGGTTTGGTTGTTTGTGCTTTGGCGTCTGTGAATTAGTGTCAAGTGTATATATGGAAGGGTATCCTTCGCTGACAAATAAATCGTCCCCGAAACGAGCAAAAGGTGCTTTCGGGGACAAATAAGCAATTCCGCAAATCGGGTGGCGACTACTTTTTCCGCAT
>CALFIT010000163.1 GCA_937877465.1 uncultured Bacteroidales bacterium
CCCACCCTTAACGGAAAAGCCCTTCCAGATTATTCTGGAGGGGCTTTCTGGTTTTTATGCCACGGCTTGGCTTTTGTTTCAGCCTTTTCACTATCTTTGCATTCCATTTTGTTGTTATGAAAGAATTATCGACACGCACGGTTTCTGGTTTGGTGTTTGCCCTTGTGGTGATTGTATGCGTTTTTGTCGCGCCTTGGTCTATGGCAGCCTTGCTTTCCGTTGTCGTCGGCATCGGCGTGTTCGAGATGTGTAGGCTTCACGGAATGGTTCAAGCGCGACAAGTGCTTGTTGTCGAAGCGATTGCCTTAGTTGCATTCCTTGTGGGTGCTTTTGTCGCCTTGAATTGGCTGTCCGCTCGGTGGCTTTTGTTGGAATTGCTCTTTATGGGCTTGCCTTTCCTCTATGCCTTGTTTTCCAACTCCATCCGTCATGAAACGGTTTTTTCTTGTTGCTACGCCTCGCTTACTTTCCTAAGCTTGCCTTGTGCGTTGATGCTTTTCATGTATCGTCCTGATTTGTTTGGCGACATGGCTGGCCCGTGGCTCGTGATTTCGGTATTCTGCCTTTTATGGGTCAACGATATTTTTGCTTATTTGACGGGAAAATTGTTGGGCAAGCATAAGCTTTTTGAGCGGATTTCCCCTGGAAAGACCATCGAAGGCAGTCTTGGGGGCTTGGTGTTCACCGTCGTTGCAGTCACCATTTTCAGTCATTATGCTGATTGGCTGCCGATGAATGCGGCCATCGGCATGGGTGCCATTGCTGTGGTTTTTGGCACGTTGGGCGACCTGTGCGAGTCGATGCTGAAACGCCAAGCGGGTGTCAAGGATTCTGGTAAACTGATTCCGGGTCATGGCGGCATTTTGGACCGTTTCGACTCGGTTTTGTTCAGCGTACCGTTTATTTTCGTTTATTTGCTGCTGCTATGAAGATCCATAAAAGAATACACGAAGAAGGCACGAAAGCCATTTTGGTTACTTGCGCCATAGTTGCAGCAATGGTTGCACTTGTCAATTTGCTTTGGCCTTCGCAAACGGTTTGGCATTATCTATTGTATGCTTTTTTCCTTGTCGTGTTGTTGTTGACTATTCGCTTTTTCCGCGTTCCTATTGAGCGCAAGACTACTCTTGTGGAGGATGCGGTTTTGTCGCCTGCCGATGGCGAGGTGGCGGCCAACGAAATCGTGATGGAAGACGAATATTTCCACGACCAGCGGCGACAGGTTTCCATTTTCATGTCGATTTACGACGTACATATCAACTTCTTCCCGTTTGATGGCGAAGTGACCTACTACAAGTACCATCCAGGGAAGTTTTTAGTGGCTTTCAATCCCAAGTCATCGTCTGACAATGAGCACAATACGATTGTGTTGAAAGACCGAAAAGGTCGTGAGGTCATGGTGCGTCAGATTGCGGGATTTGTGGCACGGCGCATCGTTTGTGGTTTGCAGGCGGGCGACAAGGCCGTTGTGGGCGAGGAACTCGGCATGATTCGTTTCGGCTCGCGTGTGGACGTGTTTCTGCCCTTGGATGCCGACGTCAAGGTGAGAATCGGCGACAAAGTGGTGGGCAAGGTAACGGTTTTGGCGGGGTTGCCCTAATCAAAGTATCTCCATAATCTCCAACAAAGTTTTGACTTCAAACGTACGGCTGCCTTCAACGGCTGCTCCGCTTGGGTTGAAGAAGATGGTGTCCATTCCGGCGGCTCTTGCCCCATCGATGTCGACGGCCATTTCGTCGCCAATCATGAGGCCTTCGTCGGCTGTGGCGTTGGCCTTGCGCAAGGCGTAACGGAAAATCTCAGGGTTGGGCTTTTTCACGCCGACTTCTTCCGAAACGGTCAGCGTCTCGAAATAAGGTTTCATGCCCGAACCGCTCAACTTGGTATGTTGCACCTCCTGAAATCCATTGGTAATCAGGTGCAAATGGTATTTTGGCTTCAGGTAGTCGAGCAGTTCCATTGTGCCGGAAACCAACCTCACGATGCGCGGCGACCAATAGACATAGTCCTCGCTGAGGTGGTCGGCAAGGGCGATGTCGTGGATGCCGTAGTGTTCCAACGGCAGCACAAATCGGGTGCGGTTCAGGTCGTCTTTGGTGATTTCGTTGGCGCGATATTGCTCCCAAAGCCGTTCATTCAGAGGATGATACACTTCGTGAAACTCGTGGGCGTTAGGTATGCCGAGGCTTTTCAGGTCGTATTTTTCGTAAATGCGCTCAAAGGCGACTTCAGCGGCGGCATCGAAGTCCCACAGGGTGCGGTCTAAGTCGAAAAAGATGTGTTTGTATTTTGATTTCCCAAGCATTTGCCTTTGCCACTCAAACAGGGCCACCGCCGCGGCGTGACTGACATTGAGCGAGCGCGTGGGACCTGGCACGGGGATATACACCGTCATGTCGCATTGCGACAAGATTTCTTCCCTAATGCCTTGCCTTTCGTTCCCAACGACAAACGCAATGTTTTCAGGGAGTTGCGTGTCGTAAATACAAGTCGCCTCATGGCTCGTCTCGATGGCGACGATGGTCTTGCCTTCGGGAACGATTTTGCGCAAGTCGTTTTCTTCGCTGAAATACCAGCGGATGTTGTCGCGGCTGGAGGCGGCGGCACGGCGCACCTTGCCGAGGCGGTGCTCGTCTTCGTTGCCCAAGAAACACACTTCCGAAGCCCCGATGTTGTCGGACAGGCGGATCATGGCTCCGATGTTGTCGGGGGTCAGGAGGTGGTCGGCGATGACGATGGGGCGGGGAATGCGCTCAAAAAGCCGCTCGGGGGCAATTTTGGAGAACAAGTCGTTGGATTTCAGATAGGTCATGGTCGTTTATTGAATGAGTATTTTCCTTACGAGGACTTGCGATTGGGCGGCGATTTGCAGGAAATACAGCCCTTTGGGCATGGCGTTGCACTGTAATTGCGTCTTCCCAAAACTCTCGCCTTGCATGATGATTTGCCCCAAGCTATTGAAAACGACATACTTGAACGGTTGCCCAAGGTCGATGTGGAGCATGTCGTGGACGGGATTGGGGAACACTTTCACTTCTTCTCCCGCTTCGTCTAAGCCTACTGAGGTGACTTCCACTGTGGCAAAGGCAGGAAGCGTACACTGATGTGTGGCCGTGAGTGCAACGACGCTGTAAGTGTGTGTGCCTATGCCAATCAACTGGGTGAATGAAGTGCCCGATTGGGTGGAAACGATTTCACCGTCGAGGCGGATGACATAGCTTTCGGCGGCTTCCAATCCTGACCAAGAGAGCGTGACCTCGTTGAGGTTGACTTGTGCTTGCAGCTCAAGCGCGGGCAAGAAGACGACCTGCTCCGATGAGGGGAATTGCACGTCGTCGAGCCAGCAGCAGTCGTCGCCGTAGGTGCCGTTGCTGTCTTTCATGTAGATCCATTTGAACTTGTGGGTGCCGGCGGTCACGGGGAAGGCTTCGCGGCTCCAGTCCACTTCGCCCGACCATTCGCCCATGGCGGCGTTGTCGATGTAGAAGGTGAGTTTGTCCTTGTTGGCCTCGGTCGAGAGTTTCTTGAAGAAGCTGATTTGTCCGTTTTCGCTGACTTCGATCTCCACTTGCAGCGTGGTGAGGTTGGCATGGCCGATGGCTCCCGACCGTGCGCTGTAGGTGCCTGTGTTGGCCGTGCTGCCGTCGACGAACCAATGGGCGCTACCTAAGCTTTCCCAGTTGAAGGCTGAGAAGTCGCCGGTCTCAAAGGTCTCCTTGGCCGCGCCGATGTTGAGCAGTTCGATGCCTTCCAACCCGTAGTTTTCGGCCTCGAGGAGATAGAGCACTTCCAAGGTGGAGTTGTTGGGCAGCTGTGATGAGGTGGTGAATGAAGCCGTAACGGTGGCGGTGTTTCCGGCAGGGATGTCGCCAATGGAATGTATTACAGTGTTGAAATGCAACTCGTTGGTACTGCTGTAGAGTTGCAGCCAGGCGTTATGGGCATCGGATGAGCCGATGTTTCTGATGCCGACGAGGAGTTGCCCGTTCTCGCCTGGGTTGACCGTAGCAAGCGGTCGGAAGTCCGTCAAAATGAACGCAGGAGCGTGGAGCGTCATTCGGAATTGGCTTGTCCAGACGTGGCTGCCTGCTGTGCAAGTGACGTTGAAATAGGCTTGCGTTCCGTCGGCAACCGTTTCGCTGACAGCGATTTGGAACCCGTTGGCGATGGTGTATTCCGTCATGGCGGCGAGGCTCGGAATGGTGGCCGTGCCGCTAATGATGTCCACATCGGGCGAATCGGTGCCGAGTGACACTTGCACATTGGAAGCGGCTTCGTTGCCTATGTTCTTGATGGTCAAGTCGATGCCGAAGGTTTCGCCGTAGTCGGCTTGGCCGTTGGCATCGTTGATGGCAAAGTGGTCGTAGGTGAGGAACGGCCCGTTGGCTGGGATGATCTCGATGTCGCGTACTTCCGTCACTTTGTTGAATCCCGTCACCACAAGCTGTGCCGTTCCCGTTTCTTCGGGGCTTTCGAAGTTGAGCGTCCCCTCGCCGTTGACGATGGGTGTGCAGCACAGCACCTGCCCGTCGACCGAGAGGGTGGCTAAAGCGTAGTCGGCCTCAACCGAAATGTGCAATTCGCTCTGTCCGAGAAAGATGGCTTCAGGTTGGCAGATGACGTTCAGCTCGGATGGGGTGTCGGTGCGGAGCATGAGGCTTGGGTCGCCGAAGAGGATCCATGTGTTGTGGGTGGCGCCTTGGTCGCTGGGGAAGAGGTCGAGAATCTTCATGTTGCCGTTGAGCGAAGCCCCGCCAAGAGTGTGGTGGTACTGGTCGGCAGAGCGCCATTCGCAAAGCACGTCGACCATCTCGTCCTGTCCTGTCATGGGAGGTTGCCACGGTTGGCTGGTCCAGCTGAACATGCCGCCGATGGCACCTGTGGGAACGCCTGTCGCGTTGTTGACGGCACGCATCCAAGCCTCGGCGAAGCAGTCGACGTCAAACTTTCCGTTGAGGCAGGCCGTCGACCAGATGAAAGGCCATTTGTAGTCGTTCACCAAGGCGTTCACATGGCTGTTGGTGAAGCTGCCCACATACCATCCCGTGGTGGAGCCGTGGTTGCAATAGTTGCAGATGCCTGCGCCCGCGTTGAAGTTCTCGCTTAGCATGGCGGCATTGGTGCCCACGCCCACGCCTTGGTAGTGTTGCGAAACCTCGCTGTAGGTGTAGTGCAGCAAAGTGTCGCGGATGTATTCAATATGCTGATAGTCAGACTCTCCGCCGTTGTGTCCGCTGCCTGCGCCTTCGGTCGAGCCAATGCCGATGCCTTTGCCGAGCCAGTCGGCACTCGTGGTGATGTCGCGCTCGTAATAAACCACCTTTTCGACTTGATGCTCCACGTCGGCCACGCTTTCGGCGGAGAAGCGTCCGACAAGGATTTCGGGATAATAGTCGTTGCCTTCGAGTTGGCCAAACCAGATGTCGGAGGCACCGCCGTTCATGGCTTTGGGCGTGAGGTCGTTGTAGTCGCCGACGAGCAACACATAGCAAAGGTTCTCATCTGGGGTGTTGTAGCGGCTGAGAATGAACGACTTGATTTGTTCGGTGTTGTTGCCGCCAATGTCGGAAAGGCTGACTATCGTGGTCGGGCGGCCCGATGCGTTTTTCCAGTCGACGAAAGGCTGCATGGACTCCAAATAGGGGTCGGCGCAAATCACTAACATCTCACCCTCGTCGGCAATGAAAGTGTATTTTGTGGCATTTTCCTTGAAGTTGAGGAAACGATGGCTGTACATGGCCTCGGTTTCGGGTGCGAGGCGGATGCGATTCGATTTCCGGCTTGCCTTCAGGTTGCTTCCGCTGTTGCCTATTGTCTTGAAACTCAGCGTTAAACCGGTAAAAACGCGCAAGGTTCTCGTGACGGCGTTGTAGGCGAAAGGATACACTAAGATGTTTTGCCCACGGAAGTCGCGGAGGATGTAAGGTGTGTCCAATAGGGCCTGATGGCAGGGGAAGAAACGGTTTTGGCCATAGGTCTCGCCATAGCGGAAAGGCACCGTCGAGGGGTCGGTTTCGCGGCTGAGGTTGCCTTTGGACGGGGCAATCTCGATGTTTTCAAAGTCTTGATATTGAGCGTCTTTGACTTGAATTTCCATCTCGGCCATGTCGTCGATGAGCATAGGGATGGCAAACAACGGTAGGTCGGGTGCGCCTTCCACAAGCATCGAGGCCATCTTGGGCACGGTGATGATGTATTGCGTGCCTTGGGGCGTGGCGACCTCCTCCTTGAAGAAGCCGTTCAGCTTGAAGCTGACGATGGATTCTTGGCCCGACGCGGAAAGCAGTTTTGCGGTTGGGGCAACGGGGACGGCACTTCCTGTGGCAACCCATTCTTGCGCGAAGCCATTGAAACTCAAAAGGATAAAGGTCAGTGTAAGCAGTCGTGACAGCGTTTTCATATCGGTCTTGTTTTGGGCTTTTCAGCATTTTGCTGCAAAGATAAACCAAAATCGCAAAACCCGCCGTGTCGGGGGCGGGTTTTGCGATAAAAAATCAAATAGTCTGTTACGATAAGGTCTGAGGCTCAGGTCGATGACCGTCAGTCGACATTCTTGTGCAGATAGGAATTCTCGTTGCTGATGCCGTTATTGGAAGTCGAGTAGTGCGACATGTCGCTGCTTTCATTAGCTTGGCTGATTTCCACATTGCGGCGCAGGTAAGCGGGTTGGTTTTCAAGCTCCTCCAATCCGCGAGTGGTCCTAAAGTTCATGCTCAAGGCGCGGAGACGTTGTTTCTTCAGCTCCTCCTTGGGGTCAACAATCTTGACTTTCTTCGCCTCAAGCACGGCTACTTCCTGTTCCGTCTTGGTCTGCACTTCTTCCTTGGTGATGATGCGCGAGGTGATTTCGAAGCCATCGTCGTCGTTGCCGTTGGAACGGAAAGGATTGTCGAAGACCCTCACGTTGGGACGCTCCTCTTCATAATAAGAGGTGTGTTGCGTTTCTTGGACGGGGATGAAGGGCGTCGGCTCAACGATTGGCTCGACGATAGGCTCTTCCTCGATAGGCTCTGCTTCTTCTACAGGCTCAGGCTCAATGTACGTTTCGGTTGGCTCTTCCACATCAAACAAGGAATGCACGGTCTTCTCCTCGTGCGCGACTTGCGGTTGGGGAGCAGGCGTTTCCTCATGCTGGATGGAGGGCTGTGGTGTTTCGGCGACTTTGGCTTCCGTGTCAGGTGTCGTTGCTTCGCCTCTCACGTTGCCGTTCAGGTCGTAGACCTTCTTCGGCTGCACTGTGGGAATGGTCTGTTTCTCGTTCAGCACGGCGGTATAGGGACGGGCGTCGTGGTTGAAGCCGGTGGCAATTAGGGTGACGCTGAGGGCTTCGCCTAAGTTTTCGTCGGTGCCGTTGCCCCAGATGACATCGGAGTTGTTGCCGCAGGCGTTTTGGGCGATTTCGAGGATCTCGTCCACTTCGTCTAACGACACCTCGTTGGTGCCCGAGGTGATGTAGAGCAGGATGTTTTTCGCGCCCTCGATGTTCGAGTCGTTGAGCAAGGGCGAGTGGATGGCGTCCTTGATGGCCTTCTCGGCACGGTTTTCGCCTTCGGCGGTGCCCGAACCCATGATGGCCTTTCCGCTTTCCTTCATCACGGTCTTGACGTCTTCAAAGTCGACGTTGACATAGCCGGGCACGGTGATGATTTCGGCGATGCCGCGAGCAGCCGTGGCCAACACGTCGTCGGCTTTCTTGAACGCCTCGGAGAGCTTCATGTTGCCGTACTGGTCGCGGAGCTTGTCGGTGCTGATGAGGATGAGCGTGTCGACACATTTCTTGAGTTCCTCTATGCCGTTGAGGGCCTGCAACTTGCGTCGGCGGCCTTCGCGTTCCATCGGCATGGTGACGATGCCCACGGTGAGGATGCCCTTGTCTTTGGCCAATTTGGCCACGACGGGTGCCGCGCCGGTGCCGGTGCCGCCGCCCATTCCGGCGGTGACGAACAGCATCTTGGTGTCGTCGTCGAGCAGGGCCTCAATCTCGTCGCGGCTCATCTCGGCGGCTTCGCGCCCGATGTTGGGGTCGTTGCCGGCACCCAACTCGCGCTTGCCGAGGTGGACGGTGGTTTTCACGTTGCTTTTCAGCAAAGCTTGGTGGTCGGTGTTGCAAAGGACGAAATCAACCCCTTGGATGCCCTCTTCCATCATGTGGTTGACGGCGTTGCCGCCGCCGCCGCCCACACCGACGACTTTGATATAGTTGGGCTTGGCCTCGTCGACGGGCTTGAACATCTCGTCTTGTTTGTTGATGGTCATGTAATCTTCTGCCATAATCGTTGATTTTATAAGGGGTTAGTCAATGTCGTCGGGATTAAAGATCTCGGTGAAAGAAGTGACGATTTTCTTCAAATCGAGAACCTTTTTCTTTTTCTTCCTAGTGGTGGTTTCTTCAGTCTCATCGTTGGTCTCGGCAACGATGGTTTCTGAAGCAGTGTCTTTTGCCATTCCGGTGCCAACTTCAGGGCTTGTTTGTCCCATTTCGATAGGTTTGATGGCATTCAGATGTTCGTCGTGTTCCATGCGGGCGATGGTTTCGATGACAAGGCCGATGCCAGTGGAATACATGGGGCTTGCCATCTCTTTCATCGTGGTGCTGTTGAGGTGTTCGCTGGGGTATCCGATGCGCACTTCCAATCCGGTCTTGAATTCGGCCAGTTGTTGGATGTAATTCATCAAGGCACCACCACCGGTGAGGACGATGCCAGCGATGAGTTGGTTTTCCGACTTTGCCTTTTGGATTTCATAGTTGACCAATTCGAAGATTTCTTCCAATCGGGCTTGGATGATGTTGGCTAAGTTCTTGAAGGAGATTTCTTTGGGCTCTCTGCCACGGATGCCAGGGATGGAAACCACTTCGTCGTCGCGGTTTTTGCTGGCTAAGGCCGACCCAAACTTCACCTTCACCTCTTCGGCATAGTGCCTGATGATGGAGCATCCCGTGCAGATGTCTTCCGTGATGATGTTGCCGCCGAAAGGTATCACTGCGGTGTGCTGGATTTTCTTGTCCTTGAATATGGCGATGTCGGTGGTGCCTCCACCGATGTCGACCAAGACCACGCCGGCGTCTTTCTCCTCTTCGTCGAGTACGGCTTGTGCCGAGGCGATGGGCTCAAGAATCATATAGTCCATTTCGAGACCGGCTTTCTCGATGCACTTCAAGATGTTCTTGGCTGCCGAGGTCTGGCCGATGATGACATGGAAATTGGCTTCGATCTTGTTGCCCAACATGCCTACGGGATTGGAGGCCAGCTCGCCGTCGACGTAGGTGTCTTGGCGGATGACGTCGATGATTTCTTCACCTGGGGTCATGTTGATTTTAAAGGTGTCGTTGCGCAGGCGTTCGAGTTCAGCCTCAGTGATTTCGGTTTCGTGGTTGTCGCGCATCAATACGCCGCGGTGCTGCAGGCTCTTGATGTGTTGGCCGGCAATGCCGACGCTGACGCGGTTGATTTCCACGCCCGATTGTTCGGAGGCTTGCTTGACTGCCAGTTTGATGGCTTCCACGGTTTCGATGATGTTGGTGACTACACCTCTTTTCACGCCCGTGGAGATGGTTTTGCCGTAGCCGAGAATCTCGATTTTCCCGTTTTCGGCTTTCTGGCCTACGATGCAGGCCACTTTGGTGGTGCCGATGTCTAATCCGACGATGATTTTTCCTTCGCTCATAGCATTATCGTTTTGTACAGACTATTTGATTTTTATAATTCAGATTGATGATTTTCGTTGCTTTGGTCTCAGGGCTTTTGATGCGCTGTTTCATGAAGATTTCCAGCCGATTCAACTTGTCGGCGGCGAGGCAGGTGTCGCCAAGGATGATGCGTGCATCGAGTCCTTTCACGGTGAGCTCAAATTGGTTGCGGTTGTTGCAATAGAGCTGTCCGGCGCAATTGGCGATGAATGGATTCTTTTCGATGGCCTCAAACCAATACAAGGCATTGAGCGCGTTTCGGTCGCCATCGAGGGTGTCGCTGAGTCGACGTGTGGTTGTGTCGTTGCCGAGGTCAAAATTGCCGCTGGCAATCAGCACATAAGGGGTGTAGCTGTGGCTCGATGGGAGCACGATTCCGTCGTGGGTGACGTACACCGAGTGGCCGTTCTTGCCGTATATCCTGAATTTGGGCTGATGTTCTTGGAAGGAGATGTTCAGGTTGCCGTCGAGGTCGATGTAGGCGGTGTTGCTCTCAATCCAAGGGTTGGCGTCGAGTTGCCGCTGGATTTTGACCATGTCGACGGTGCCGATTTTAGAGTTGCCGTATCTCTGCTCCATCATTTCGTGCAGTTCGTGCCTTCTCACAAAGCCGCTGTCAGGCTCAGCCGTGATGTTGATGGCCTTGAGAGGCGTTTCGAGGTAGTCTTCCCTTGCGAAGATGAACAAGACGACCAACGCTGCCGCCGTGACGACCCATAATACGATGCTTAATATCTTCTTTACCATGTCTTTATCAGTTTTTCCAAGGGTTCAACAAAACGGTCGATGTCGCCGGCACCCATCGTGACGAGCAGTTCGGGCCTTTTGCTGTCTATCAGGGCGATGAGTCCGGATTTGGGGCAGACTTGCTTGTCGGTCATCTGCACCTTGCCCAAGAGTGCCGTAGAAGTGATGCCTTCGATGGGTAGCTCGCGGGCGGGATAGATGTCGAGCAGGACAAGCTCGTCGGCCATGGCCAAAACGGTGGCAAACTCGTCCATGAAGTCGCGGGTGCGGCTGAAGAGGTGAGGTTGGAAGACGAGCGTGAGCCGTTTGTCGGGGAATGAGGTCTTGACCGCCGTCAGGCACGAGCGGATTTCTTCGGGATGATGCGCGTAATCGTCGATGTAGCAGTGCTTTTCGTTGTTGACGCGGACATCAAAGCGACGTTTCACGCCTTTGAAAGCGCCCAATGCGGCTGCGATTGACTCAGGCTCAAGGCCGGTTTGCCGTGCGGCGATGAAGGCTGCCGTGGCGTTCAGCACGTTGTGGTTTCCGGCCATGGGCAGGCGGATGGCGGTGCAGGTGCCTTCGCCCTCGATGGTGAAGTCGGTGACGCCTTTCTCCGACTTGACGATTTCGGCCTTGAAGTCGCAATGTTCGCCAAAACCGAAGCGAATGATATGCTCGGCTTGGATGTTCAAGCCTTCCTTGACGATGACATTGCCTTCGGTGAGGCGGGCAAAGTCGTTGAAACTCTGCACCAAGTGTTGCCTGTCGCCGTAGATGTCGAGGTGGTCGGCGTCGATGGAGTTGATGATGCTGACGGCGGGGTGGAGGCGCAGGAAGGAACGGTCGAACTCGTCGGCTTCGACGACCAAAAGGCTGTCGTCGGCCCTGCCGAGTAGCAGGTTGCTGCCGAAGTTGTTGGCGATGCCACCGATGAAGGCGGTGGTGTTGGTGCCGCAGGTGTGCAGGACATGGGCCACCATGGCCGTGGTGGTGGTCTTGCCGTGGGTTCCGGCTACGGCGATGGTGCGATGTTGCGCCGAGATGCGTCCCAAGGCTTCCGAGCGTTTCAGGATGGGGACGTTGCGCTGGCGGAGGGCCGCAAACTCCTTGAGGTCGCTCGGGACGGCAGGGGTGTAGACGACAATCTCGATGAGGGCAGGCAATAGGGTGGGGTTGTCTTCATAATGGATTGCCATGCCCTCATCCTCCAATTGTTTGGTGAGCGGTGAAGGAGTGTGGTCGTAGCCTGCAACGGTGTAGCCCTGGCTGTGGTAATACCTTGCCAAGGCACTCATGCCGATGCCGCCGATGCCTAACATGTAGATGGTATGTCCTTCTCCTTTATTCATGTTCTTAACTCTAAACTCTCAACTTTAAACTCTCAACTACAACCTTAACAATATCATCAGCGGCATTCGGTCGGGCAAACTTGCCGATGTTGGTGCTCATTTTGGCCTGCAACTCGCGGTCGTCCTTCAGCCTGAACAAGGTGGGGACGAGTTCCT
>CALFIT010000164.1 GCA_937877465.1 uncultured Bacteroidales bacterium
GGTGCAGTCCGTCGCTCCAGCGGCGGCCTTCCATGATACGGCCCGTCTGCTCGTCCACGATCTTGATCTTGTTGTCCATGATGACATAATCGACATCCTTTTCAAACAAGGTGTAGGCCTTCAGCAGTTGTTGTACGGTGTGCAGGCGCTCCGACTTCTCGGCGAAGTTGCGCATCAGCTCGGCCTTGCGCAGCACCTTCTCGTCGTTGCTGAGGTCGGAATGTTCCATCTCGGCAATCTCGGCACCCACGTCGGGAATGATGAAGAACGACGGGTCGTTGTAGGCCTGCGCCAACTGCTCGCTACCTTTGTCGGTGAGGACGACGGTGTTCAGCTTCTCGTCGATGACGAAATACAGCTCGTCGTCGATGATGTGCATGTTTTCGTTGCGGTTCTGCATGTAGAAGCCCTCGGTCTTCTGCATCAGGCTCTTCATGCCTTCCTCGCTGAGGAACTTGATAAGGGCGTTGTTTTTGGGCAAGCCACGGTAGGCACGGAAGAGTTGGTCGGCACCGTGTTTCTTCTCGTCCTCGGTCGCGTTGGGGTCGGTGAGGATGCGTTTGGCCTCGGCCAAGATGCCGGTCACATAGCGTTTCTGGGCTTCGTAGAGCTTCACCACATCGGGTTTTAGCTCGTCAAATTCCTGCTGGTCGCCTCGCGGCGTGGGGCCGCTGATGATCAGAGGCGTACGGGCATCGTCGATCAACACGGAGTCGACCTCGTCGACGATGGCGTAGTGGTGTTTGCGCTGCACCAACTCGTCGGGGTTGCCTGTCATGTTGTCGCGCAGGTAGTCGAAGCCGAACTCGTTGTTGGTGCCATAGGTGATGTCGGCAAGGTAAGCCTTGCGGCGTGCCGCCGAGTTGGGCTCGTGCTTGTCGATGCAGTCGACGGTGAGGCCGAGGAACTCATACATCGCGCCCATCCATTCGGAGTCGCGCTTGGCCAAGTAGTCGTTCACGGTGACCACATGCACACCCTTGCCCGCCAAGGCGTTCAGATAGACGGGCAGCGTGGCCACGAGGGTCTTGCCCTCACCTGTGGCCATCTCAGCGATCTTGCCTTGGTGCAGCACGATGCCGCCGATGATTTGGCAGTCGTAGTGAACCATGTCCCAAGTCACCATGTTGCCGCCGGCCATCCAGCTGTTCTTATAGTAGGCCTTGTCGCCCACGATGGTGACGTGTTCGTATTTGGCGGCCAACTCGCGGTCGAGTTCGGTGGCCTGCACTTCCACGGTCTCGTGTTCGCAGAAGTATTTGGCAGCGGCTTTCACGACAGAGAACGCTTCGGGCAGGATGTCGTTCAGGGCCTCTTCGATGTGGTCCAACTCCTGCTTTTCGAGCTTGTCGATTTGGTTGTAGAGCTTTTCCTTCTCGTCGGGGTCCATGTCGAAGTCGGCTTCCGCCTTGGCTTTCAGCTCGGCGATTTCGGCCACTTCCTGAGCGGTCTTGTTCTTGATGTATTCCTTGAATTCCAGAGTCTTATGCCGCAGGGCATCGATGTCGAGTTTCACGATTTCGTCGTATGCCTTGAGGGTCTTTTCGAGTACGGGCTGGAGGGCTTTGTTGTCGCGTGAAGCCTTGTCGCCAAAGAGTTTCTTGAGAAATCCCATTTTATTCAGTTTGCAGTTTGAAGTTGATAGTTATCAGTTAATTATATGAAAAGAGATTTGCCTTTGAGCAAAATTCGTGCAAAGGTACGGTTTTTCCGTGAAATGTGGAAAATATGTGCCAAAAAGTCAGATGTTTTTGGCGACGAAGGTTTTTATTTTCCATACATCTGTCGCACTCGCTCTTCCAAATACCGTTCAGGGCTTGGTGCTGGCGCTTCGCCGATCTTGGTACCCTTGCGGACGAGGATGTACTCGGGGAAGGTGCGCACGTTGTAGGCTTCCAAGAGGAGAATCTGGTCGCCGAGGTCGAGGAGGGGCCAGTCGATGCGCTTTTCCTCAAACTGTTGTTTGAAGAAGTCCATCCTGTCGTGCGTGGCGATGGTGAGGATCTGCACGCTGTCCTGCCATTGTTGGTGCAGGCTGCGCAACTCGCCAAACTGCCGCTCGGCGACGGGCGACATGCCGTCGACGAACTGCAACAGCACCAAGCGGTCCTTGAAGTCGGAGAGGCTGATGTCGTTGCCGTTGCTGTCTTTCAGCGTGAAGTCGGTGGCCGGCGCACCCGAGGCAAGGCGGTTCAACTTCGCGAAGAAGTCACCGACGATGGCCTTGTGCTCGGCGTATCTCGTCTGCGCCTTGATATAATTGAGGTGGTTTTTGGCGAGGTGGCTTGCGCTGCGGTCGCCGTAGCAGAGCTTTTGCAGGTTGCAGATGGTGATGAGTTCGGCGAGTCGTGGGTTGCGGGCCATAAAGGGCTCTGTGGCAAGGTATTGTCTGAAGGCCACCGGGCCCTCGGCAAAGGCTTCGTTGAGCAGGTGGCTGTCGTATGATGCGCCGTTGAAATAGCCGTCAAATAGTTCCTTGAAGAGGTCGACGTAGGCGCTTTGCGTGTAAAGCACAGGCTGCCCGTCAAAGTAGTCCTTGATGGTCTTTTTGCCGCCGTCGGTGCTGATAGCCAGTCGGATAGCCGCCGTCTTGTAGCGGATGTGGTTCTTCACATAGTCTGATTTCAGGTCGGGCAACTCGCGGTCGATGGTGTTTTGTATCGAGTCCAAGTAGCGCACCTGCCGTCCACGATAGATCTGGTTGAAATGCTCGATGAGGTAGCTGTTGAAGATCTCCTCCGAAAGGACGACTTGCCGGTACAGGCCCTTGTCGGTGGCGCGTTTCACTCGGATGGTGGGCAGCTCTTTCTCGAAATAGGAAACGTTCTCTTTCTGCTCGGGAACGATGATTTCGATGTCGTAAGTGGCGTTGGGACAAATGATGAGGTCAACATACTCCAAGCCGACATAGATGCGGGCGGGCAGCACCTGTTTCACCGAGCCTTCGAGGATGAAGTTGCCTTTTTCGTCGGTCTGGCCTTGGTCAATCAAGGTGCCGTAGTCGTTGATGAGGTCTTCGTAGGCGAAAAGCCGAATCAAGGTATTGGTCTTGTTGCTTCGACCGGTAATGGTCACGTTCTGAGCGCTCGCTGCAACGAAGAGCAAAACGAAAAATGTAGTGAAAATCCATCGTTTCATACGCTTGAAACGCGAAAAGGGCTGAATTATTGCTTCTCGGGCAGTTTCACCTCTTCGGGCAGGAACTTCGAAGTGTCGCCGCCGTTCTTGTAGATGTCGCGCACGACGCTCGACGATACGCCCACCAACTCGCTCTCGGTGAGCAAAAAGATGGTTTCTAGCTCAGGATGAAGGCGTTTGTTGGCGTGGCCGATCATGTTCTCGTACTCGAAGTCGCTGCCGCAGCGCAAGCCACGGATGATGGTGTTGGCACCCACTTTTTTGCAGAAGTCGGCGGTGAGGCCTTGGTAGCTCTCCACCTTAACTTGTGGGTAATCTTTGAAGACTGCCTCGCACCATCGGATGCGGTCGGCTAAATCGAAGGTGGAACGTTTCTCCATGTTGATGCCGACGGCGACGTAGATTTCGTCGAACATGGGCAAGGCGCGGAGGACGATGCTGCGATGCCCCAAGGTGATGGGGTCGAAGGAACCGGGGAATACGGCTATTCTTTTCATTGGTCTTATTTTTTGACTCGAGACTTCGGGACACGTGACGCGAGACGGAATGTCCCGAAGTCCCGTGTCTCGCAGCCTCGCGTCCTTTTTTCGCCTGCAAAAGTATTACTTTGTTGCGACTTGACGTAAATCTCCTCCCAAAATTTCACCAATCGAGCGGAAAGTTTCTCTCAAGAACGCATCAACTTCTTCATCTCCAATGAGTTTTATTTCCGTGATGCCTTCCTCGGTTTGCGGCTTGGACTGGAGGTCGGCTTCGGTCGCCAGCAGATACCAATGGGTGCGTTTCAGCCGCCATTCGTCGCCCACTTGGTAGCAATGCCAAGAGGATGGCAACGCTTTGACTATCTGCAATTTGCCAATACCCGTCTCTTCTTCCACTTCGCGCAGGGCGGCCTTTTCGGGTGTCTCACCTTTTTCTATATGGCCCTTGGGCAGGTCGGGGATGCCGTGGCGGATGATGGCGACGAACTTGCCGTCTTTCGCGACGATGCCGCCCGCCGCAGGCGCCATCCTAAAGGTCGTTTTCAAGGCCGAGGCCACGGCGTTTTCGCCCACTTCGTGGATGAAAGTGTCGCCCGGGTCGCGGTCGGCGAGCCAATCGGGAAGAAATTCGCACAAAAGTTCTGCGTCGTATCTGTCAGATTCTTGGACTGTTGCGTCGAAATCCAAGGTGTCGCCGTCGATTTTTGGGAAAATCAATGCTTTGTTTTCGTGAAAAATCTTGTACATTTGTAGCCGTTTTTGAATGATGTTTTCAAGCGACAAAAATACACATTTCCATGAAATACGACGATTCAGCATTGACATTGGCCCAGCATCTGCTGCAAATCAAGGCCGTGAAACTCAGCCCGAAGGCACCTTTCACTTGGGCTTCGGGACTGAAAAGCCCCATCTATTGTGACAACCGCGTCACCCTTTCCTATCCTGTGGTGAGGACCTATATCCGCCAACAGTTTGTGGAGAAGATCATGCAAAACTTCGGCAAGCCCGACGTGATTGCGGGTGTGGCCACGGGTGGCATCGCCCAAGGCGCGTTGGTGGCGCAGGAGTTGGGCGTCCCGTTTGTGTATGTGCGCTCCGAGAAGAAGTCGCACGGGATGCAGAACCAAATTGAAGGTGTCATCGATGCGGGCCAGACGGTGGTGGTCGTCGAGGACTTGGTCTCAACGGGCAAGTCGAGCCTCATGGCCGTTGATGCCTTGCGCGAGGCTGGCGCCATCGTCAAGGGCATGGTGGCCATCTTCACCTACCAGATGGACGTCGCGAAGCAGAACTTCGAGGCCAAGGATTGCCAGTTGTTCACCTTGTCGAACTACGAGACGCTGATCCAAAAGGCCGTGGAAGAGAAATACGTCACCGAGGAAGACCTCCAGTCGCTCAAGGAATGGCGCAACGACCAGCAGGCTTGGAGCGACAAGTGGGGCTGAGGGAAGCAAATCTGACACAAATCTGAAGCAAAAATTCCAAAAAGTCCAACAAAAAGTCCAACTTGGACTTTTTTTGGACTTTTTGTTTGGAAAGTGTTGATAATTATGTACTTTTGCAGCGTCCAAAAAAGTCCAAACATGTTAGAAAAAAGCGATGTTTTCCAATGTTTAGTCCAAGGTGAAGGGCTTCATGTCGAGTTCAAGCAATCGGTTCCAGTTAAGGTGCGCGAATTGAGCGAGGAAGTCTGCGGATTTGCCAATGCCCAAGGTGGCGTAGTGCTCATCGGTATTAGCGATTCGAATGAGATTGTGGGTGCCACCATCGAAAACAGCCGTCGTTCCGCCATTCAAGGCAGCTTAGGCGAGATTTCGCCGAAAGTCCAATATTCGTTGTATCCTGTCGAGGTGGACGACAAGACGGTGTGGGTGATTGAAGTGCCCGAAGGCCAGTTTAAGCCGTATGTCTTTGCAGGCTCCATCTATATGCGCGAAGGTGCGAGTTGCCAAAAGTTGACTCAAGTGGACGAGATGCGTGATTTCTTCCAACGGAGCGAGCGCATCCATTTCGACGCCATCCCTGAGCCGACAATCGACCTTATGGACGAATTGGACGAGGATGCGTTTCATGAGTTTCGACGCGTAGCGGGTTTGAGCCCCGATACGCCGATTCCGCAAATTCTTGACAATCTGCAACTTTTCGACGAAAGCCACTTTGTTAAGCGGGGCAGTGTCATGTTCTTTGCCAAGCATCCCGAGGCGCATTATTTCCAAGCGGTGGTTCGTTGCGTCTTGTTCAAGGGCAACGAGAAGGTCTATATTCTCGACGACAAGACCTTCAGCGGGCCGTTGTTGCGCCAATACGAGCAGGCGTTGGACTGGCTGCAAAGCAAGTTGCAGGTGTCGTATCGCATTGAGACCGCCGGCCCAAGGCAGGAGATCTGGGAAATTCCGCTGAATGTGCTGAAAGAGGCCTTGCTGAACGCGATTTGCCACCGCGACTATTACGAACAGGGTGCAACCGTGGCCGTTGAGATGTATGACGACCGCGTCGAAATCAGCAATCCTGGTGGGCTTTTGCCGATTGTGGCAAAGAACTTCGGACGAAAGAGCCTCTCGAGGAATCCGTTGGTTTTCAATCTTTTCACACGGATGAGCCTTGTGGAGAAGATTGGGTCTGGCATTCCGAGGATGCGGAAATCCATGCTTGACGCGGGTTTGCCGGAGCCGGTTTTTGAGACCGAGGGCTTCTTTACGGTGACGCTTTCCCGTCCCACAGCGCAGGCGCAGACGGCCAAAGTCGTGGAGGAAGAGGCTCCGACAGCCGGGAAACATGATTCCATCCTCTCCGTCATCAGGGAAAATCCAACTCTAAGTTCGGAGGAGATCATTCGCTTGACGGGACTGAAACGAAGCACTTTCTACAACCACCTTAACAAGCTGAAAGAGAGTAAGAAAATCAAGAAAGTCAAGAAGGATGGCAAGTGGCAATGGGTGGTCAAATAGCCATCGGAAAATCCAAAAAGTCCAAGCAAAAGTCCAACTTGGACTTTTTTTTGGACTTTTGGTTGGAAAAATTGATATAATCATTTGAATGATAGATTTCTACAAAAAATCCAGCAACAATAAAAAAGTCGGCATTTTTGCCGACTTTTTTGTGCTGTTTGTAGATCTGCAAAACCTTGCGTCTCCAAGCGGTTCATTTGACCACCGAAACCTTCTTCACGGCCACGCCGCTTGCGGTCTCGATGCTCACGAGATACAGTCCTGCGCCGTGCTTGCCGAAATCGTATTCAAATGCATTGCCATTGGCACTGCCATTGAAGATTTGCTGGCCAAGCATGTTGCTGATGGTGATGTGACGGAGGTCTTCGGCTTCGATACGCACTTGGCCGTTGGTAGGGTTGGGATAGACGCTGGCGGCGATGCTGCTGTTCTCGCCTACCGCGTTGCCTGCCGTGAAAGAGGCTGAAACCGCCACGCTATACGGCGGCATGACGAAACGATAGTTGGAAGCCGCCTTGCCCACGGGCGAAACGGGGATGACCTGCGAGGGGTCGCTGGCGTTGGCCACCGAAATGGACGAAAGCCTCATTCCCGCGTTAGGCGTGACGGTGAGCGTTACCGTCTGACCCATCTGCGCCTGCGCGGGCGAAGCGGTGACGGTGCCGCCCGAACCCACGTTGCTTGTTGAGACCATATACTCGTTGCAGTCTTCCATGATGTTGTTGAACTCGAATTTGTTCCACATGGAATAGTAAGTGAGGCGTTGGCCGCATGAAACCACAAGCACCGAGTTGTCCGCAAAGTCTGCGAATGCGTCGCCCACCATGGCGGGCGTGGGACCCAAGGCCACCACCAAATGAACGCCTGTACAACCTTTGAAAATGTTGGCACCGATTTCCTGTACATCCGCGCCGATGTGGACGGTGGTGAGGTTGGGACAGCTATTATAATCAAACACCCCATCATCTTCATAAGCCGCAGAAACATAAGCCTTCTTAGCGTTGTAATAAACTGTTGTAAGGCGAGAACAGCCGACGAAAGCTCCCCCACCAATAGTATCTACTGATTGTGGAATGGTAATGGAAGTCAGGCAGCTGCAACCAGAAAACGCATGGTCCCCGATGGATGTCACGGAGTTGCCGATGGTCACCGACGTAAGGCCAGCGCAATAATAAAATACATAGTCACCGATGGAAGTCACGGAGTTGCCGATGGTCACCGACGTAAGGCCACTGCAACCCAAAAACGCCCATTCTCCGATGGATGTCACGGAATTGGGGATGGTTACCGAAGTCAGGCAGCTGCAACCAGAAAACGCATGGTCCCCGATGGAAGTCACGGAATTGGGGATGGTGATGCTCGTCAAGCCCCAGCAACCAGAAAACGCACCTGCTTCAATGGTTGTCACGGAATTGGGGATGACGGTGTTCTTGCAACCCGATATCAGGGTGTTGGTGCTTGTCTCGATGATAGCATTGCAGTTGTCGCGCGAGTCGTAATTCGGATTGCCATCAGCCACGGTAATCTGTCCCATGCCGCTGCAACCAGAAAACGCGCCTCTTCCGATGGATGTCACGGAATTGGGGATGGTTACCGAAGTCAGACTGCTGCATTGACAAAACGCCAATACTCCGATGGATGTCACGGAATTGCCTATCGTCACAGAGGCCATGCCGCTGCAACCATAAAACGCATAATCTCTGATGGAAGTCACGGAATTGGGGATGGTGGTGTTTTTGCATCCCGATATCAGGGTGTTGGTGCTTGTCTCAATGATAGCGTTGCAGTTGTCGCGCGAGTCGTAATTCGGATTGCCGGCAGCAACAGTAATCTGTCCCAGGTCGCTGCAACCAGAAAACGCACGTCCTCCGATGGATGTCACGGAATTGGGGATGGTTACCGAAGTCAGACTGCTGCATTGA
>CALFIT010000165.1 GCA_937877465.1 uncultured Bacteroidales bacterium
AGCGTGGAATCTATTCCTTGCTTGACATCCGGGTTACCACGCCCAATCCTCTAACAAGTTTTCCACGCCGTACCAAATACGGCATTTGTAACTTGTCCTTGAGGATTTGCCCCCGTCAAACGGGGACGTGTGGTAAATTGGATGTCAAGGACAGCAACAAGTGCTATCTGCTAATTATGTAATTGTCTGTTTGTCTTTTTTTTTTACGCTTTATTATTTAGTTCAACTAATGGTTTTATGTAATCCTTAAGGATTTATTTCCCGTAAAGGTCTGCGTGGGTACCAGTCCGAAGAAGACGTATCAACTTTATCTTCTCGGCTTTTTCGTATATGAGAAGCCAGTCAGGTTGCACATGACATTCCATAGTTCCCTTGAAATCGCCTTTCAGCTTGTGCGGCTTGTACTCTTTCGGCAAAACACCTTTATCTGCCAAGGCCTTGATGACAACACGAAGGCTTCCCAAGTCATACCCTCGTTTCACGCACCGTTCAACCTCTTTATCAAACCGTTTGGTAGTGACGATTTCGTATGTCATATTCCAAGTTTTTCAAAGAGTTCTTCAACCGAGGCATAGTGTGTCACATTCTTACCCTCTCTTGCCTCTTTAATGGTATCAAGTGTTATTTGATAGTTGCTCCTGCGTCTGCGCTTCGGTTTCACGCTTTTACTGACCTTCACGCCTGACGGAACGGTCTTGAGAAAAGCGTTGAGATTGGCAGCGAAAGGGCTTTTACTATCGAATGTAAGTGTTACTGTTTCCATTTTATTCGTCTTTTATTTCAGCCCGCAAATATAGGCATTTTTCGGAAATTCATTACCTTTGCGGAAAATTTCGACGCCGTCATGACTAACAAGATTTCCATCCGATTCTACAACGACCGCGAGGTGCGGGCTATTTGGGATAAAACCAGCAATAAATGGTGGTTTTCGGCTACGGACATAGTGCGTGCCATCAACGACGAGGAGGACTACAAGAAAGCTGGTAACTACTGGCGTTGGCTGAAAAAGAAGCTGACAGACGATGGAATCCAACTCGTGAGTGGCACTCACGGGTTCAAATTCATGGCTCCCGACGGAAAAATGCGCAACGCGGATGTCTTGGATAGCGAGGGCGTGCAAACCATAGCCAAGCACTATCCCAACAACCGCGCAAGCGCTTTCCTCGATTGGTTCGTTTATAGTGACAACACCATTGACGGGCAAAGCAAAAAGAAGGCATACGCCTTGGTTGAAAGCGGTCTGATTGACAGTATGAATCCCGGAAGTGTTGAATGCCTTCAGCAAATCCACGCCTACCTCTTCGGCGGGCTTTACGACTTCGCCGGGCAAATCCGCACCAAGACCATCTCGAAAGGCGGCACACTCTTTTGCAGGGCCGAATACCTGCCGCAAAACTTGGCCATTATCGAGCAGATGCCTGAAAGCACTTTCGACGAGATTGCAGACAAGTATGTGGAGATGAACATGGCGCACCCGTTCATGGAAGGCAACGGACGCAGCACCCGCATCTGGCTCGACCTCATCCTCAAGAAACAACTGAAGATGTGCGTCGATTGGAGCAAAATCAACAAGGCGGATTACTTGGACGCCATGCACCGAAGCACAACCGACGCCACCCGCATAAAAGAACTGCTCCGTGGCGCCTTGACCGACAAAATCGATGACCGCGAAATCTTCATGAAAGGCATCGACTATTCCTATTACTACGAGGAAAACTGAAATGAACATTACCGAAATACTAAATAAAATCGGCCCTTCGACCCCTTCGACAGGCTCAGGGGCCGTAAACTCAGGGACCTTGACGCATGAGGAAATCAAGCTTCTTCTCGCTGCCGAGGGCGACGACAAGAAACTGCTGTTCGACAAGGCCTTGCAGACCAAGCTGGCGCATTTGGACAACTACGTCCACCTGCGCGGACTCATCGAATACAGCAACGTCTGCACCAAGTCGTGCCTCTATTGCGGCGTGCGCAGCAAAAACCCGAACTTCGAGCGTTATACGCTCAGCGACGAGGAGGTCATCGAGTGTGCCAAATTGGCGCATGAGTTGGGCTACGGCTCGGTAGCCTTGCAAAGCGGCGAGAGAAGCGACAAGGCTTTTGTCGAAAAAATCACCTTTTTGATTCAGGAAATCAAGAAGATCGACAACGGCAACCTCGGCATCACGCTCTCGCTCGGCGAACAGACCGAAGACACCTATCGCCGTTGGTTTGAGGCGGGTGCGCACCGCTACCTGCTCCGCATCGAGGCCTCAAACGAAGACCTATATTATAAGATTCACCCGCGCGACGCGAAGCACGACTTCCGGCAACGCTTGGCTTGCATCGACAGCCTTTTGCGCATCGGCTACCAGACGGGCACGGGTGTGATGATAGGCCTCCCCTTCCAGACCTTGGACGACCTTGCCGACGACCTGCTTTTTTTCAAGAAAAAAGACGTGGCGATGGTCGGCATGGGACCTTTCATCCCCCACCCCGACACCCCGCTTTGGCAGTACCGCGACCAAATCCCATCGGCCAAGGAGCGCATGGACCTGACCCTGAAGATGATTGCCACGCTGCGGCTGATGATGCCCGAAATCAACATGGTGGCGGCCACGGCCAACCAGACCGTCGACCCGCAAGGGCGCGAGAAGGCCATCGCTGCGGGCGCCAATGTCATCATGCCCAACCTCACGCCCAACGAGTTCCGCGAAAACTACCTCATCTATCCCGACAAGGCCTGCGTGAAAGACAAGCCCGACGAATGCCAGAGTTGCCTCGACATGCGCCTCGCCGCCATCGGGCACAAGGTTTTGTACAACGCATGGGGCGATTCCTTGGCTTTCACGAAAAAAGGACAAAATGGACAAAACCCGACAAAACCATAGTTGGTTTCGATAAAATTCTTATTTTTGCGCCCAAACTAAAGCGCTTTAAAAATGAGAAAACTATTCTTTTCCCTTGTCATGGTCACGCTTTCCGTCGTGGCCTTCGGTCAGCAGTGGGTCGCCATCAAAAGCGACACGCCCAGCACCATCAAGACGGAATTG
>CALFIT010000166.1 GCA_937877465.1 uncultured Bacteroidales bacterium
GCTTCTAATTTTGCAGCGTGAAATGAAGTTTAACCCTTAAAAACAACGCAATTATGGAAGCAAAGAAAAAGTATTTCATGGACTGCCATCTGGCGGGAAGAATGTATCACGAGGCCGACGAGGTTTGGGACAAGCTGAAAGTCGGGACGAAAGTGGAATTGGTGCGCGAGGCCGACAACCGCTACGACCCCAACGCCGTGATGGTGTGCTACAACGACCAAGAGAACGACGAGCAGGTTTGCCTTGGCTATGTACCGAGGAACCAAAACAACACCATCGCCCTGCTGATGGACATGGGCTATGCCGACATCTTCGAGTGCCGCATCAACCAAATCGACGAGCGGGCGCATCCTGAGCAACAAGTGCATCTGACGGTGAAGATTATGAAGAAGGAAGTAATTTGATGTTTTTGTGTACTTTTGCATAAAATTTGAATGACAATGTTAGGCGCAATCATTGGAGATACCGTAGGCTCAGTTTACGAATTCAACAACATCAAGACAACGGATTTCCCGTTGTTCACTAAGGACAGTATGTTCACGGATGATTCCTTGATGTCAATTGCCGTTGCAATGTGGCTTCTAGATGAAGACCATTCTTCTGCAAAATTGGAACATTACATCCTCGAAATTGCCAATCAGTATCCCAACCCGATGGGTGGATATGGTAGCGGCTTCTATAAATGGCTCTTTCATCCTGAAAACCTCTATGAGTATCGCGATGCGCAACATTGGCACGATGCCAAAGGAGGAACCCGTCACCCTTATAATTCTTATAGCAACGGTTCTGCTATGCGTGCTTCAGCTTGTGGTTGGTACGCTAAATCTATGGAAGAAGCGTTGTATTGGGGTGAACGAAGTGCTGAAATCACTCACAACCATCCCGATGGAATCAAGGGGGCGCAGGCTGTTTCAACAGCCATCTTTATGGCACGCCATTCTGCCTCGAAAAAAGGGATAATGGCTTTCATCGAATGTCAATTCGGATATAACCTGCATCGTAAATGCGACGACATTCGACCATGTTATAGATACGAGGCAGCATGTTCCGAATCGGTCCCGCAAGCCATTGTTGCTTTTTTGGACAGCTCTGATTTCGAGTCTGCTGTTAGACTGGCTGTTTCTCTCGGAGGCGATAGCGATACAATAGCCTGTATTACAGGTGGTATTGCAGAGGCTTTCTATAGAAACATTCCAAAGGATATCGAGAATCATGTGATGAATCTGCTTCCTGAAGAGTTCCAAACGGTAGTTCGGAAAGTGCATGATTTTCCTTTATAATATAAACGATACAAACAATCATAACTATGGAAACAATAACAACAATGCTTGAAGCCATTTCGAAACTATACGAGCGGCAGAAGAAAGTGGAAGAAAAGAAACGAGAAGAAGGCGACTTCTTCAATGTGTTCAATACAATTGGCTTGCGGACGGAAGAAGTACGTTTGCATTCGGCATTTATCGCAGAATTGCTAAATTCCAGTGGAACTCATGGATTGTCTGATAGTTACTTGAGAGCATTCCTTGAAACATTAGGATTGCCCATGGATTATGTTGATGGTCATCGTTGCTCTCAGAATATCGTTGAACGAGTAATTGGTCCAATGACTGACACAGAGGGCGGTCGAATTGACATCATTATTGAAGATGGAAATCATGCAATCATTATTGAAAACAAAATCTATGCAAGTGATCAAAGGAATCAAATGCTTAGATACGATAATTATGCAAATAAAGAGTTTCCAAATGGGTACAAACTAGTTTATCTTTCTCTTGATGGACATGAACCCGATGATTGTTCATTGGGAAATGGCAGTCCTGAGTGTAAAATTATTTCTTATGAAAAAGAAATTGTTGAATGGCTTGAAAAGTGTTATTCCATTTCTGATGGTAAACCATTGGTTCAGTCTATAATAAAGCAATATTGTGAACTTGTCAAACAAATTACCAATACTGATATGGATACAAAGTATAGAGAGGAACTATTGTCTATAATGCTTTCTTCCGAAAATGCCATTGCCATAAGCGAGGTGTTGAAACTACAAAATGAATGGATGGGAAGAATATATGATACATATATTTGGGAACCTATCGAAGATTATGCCAAACAAATGAATATGAAATTCGGTAAACAATGTGAATATGGAGAAGGAGGTGCATGGATTTACAGAGAGGAATGGAAGTATTATGGAGTATTTGTTTGGACAGATAGAAAAAACGATTGGAATAATATGTATGTAGGGGTAAGTTGGTACGAAGAGCCGAACAAACTAAATACAATTTACAAAAAGGAGTATCAAAAGCTAGATTGTCTTTCAGAGGACCCATGTGATGGATGGCCCTATGGATACGAATATCTTAAAAGCACGATTCGTAATTGGGATTATAATATTACAGAGGAAATAGTTCAAGGAAAAGTATTTGATTACATCAAGAAAAAGTTCGAGGAAATGATTTCTGAGATTGACGAGTTGCAATTAAGGATGCCGTAGTTAAGACGGTTTCAACTTTTGATACTCGCCTCAATTCGTCTCAAACGCCAACCGCGCGACATGACGAAGAATTGAAAACCTTGAAAAAGAATCTTATAAATGAGCAAAATAACGAAAGAACAATATGAGTTTGCATTGGCCAGGATTGAGTATTTGTTGCCTTTGGTCAATGACGACACACCAGCCAGCGACCGCAACGCGATTGAGTTGACAAAGATGTCGGAAGTTGTAATCGAATTTGAGAAGGAGTATTTATGACCATCCCAACCCTCTTCAAGCAATACACTTGGCTTGTGAACACCATCTACCGCGCCAAGCGCATCACCTTGGCCGAAATCAACGACAAATGGCAGCGGACGGAGATGAGCGAAGGCATGCCGCTGAGCCGCACCACCTTCAACCGCCACAAGGACGCCATCGAGGACATCTTCGGCATCTTCATCGACTGCGACCGCCGCGACGGCTACCGCTACCATATCGGCAACGAGGAAGTGTTGCGCGAAAACTCGGTTCAGAACTGGATGCTCTCGACCCTCACGGTCAACAACCTCATCAGCGAGAGCATGAGCATCCAGCACCGCATCGTGCTCGAAAACATCCCGTCGGAGGGCGAGCACCTCGAAAGCGCGATTGCGGCCATGAAGGAGAACAAAAAGATAGAGATCCGCTACCGGCGTTATCAGGCAACAGAGGCGCGGACGTTCACCTTGTCGCCCTATTGCATCAAGCTGTTCCGCCAGCGGTGGTACCTGTTGGGCCGCTTCGACGACGGCGGCTTTGCCATGTTTTCCTTCGACCGCATGGAAGGGCTGACCGTTACGGAGGAAACGTTCAAGATGGACAAGGACTTCGATGCCTCGGAGTTCTTCGGCGAGTGTTATGGCGTGGTCATCGGCGACGGCAGCCAGCCCGTGCGCGTCGTGCTAAGGGCCTTCGGCAGGGAACGCTATTACTTGCGCGACTTGCCGCTGCACCACACGCAGAAGGAACTCCCCGGCGACGAGGGACAGGACTTCGCCGACTTCGAGCTGACGGTGCGTCCCACCACCGACTTCAAGGGACAGTTGCTTTCTCGCGGCGCATGGCTGAAGGTGCTAGAACCCCAATGGCTTGCCGACGAAATCCGGCAATGGCACGAGGACTCGGCGAGAATGTAT
>CALFIT010000167.1 GCA_937877465.1 uncultured Bacteroidales bacterium
TCGCCACCACGGGCGAGAAGGCGACAGGGGAGGTGTGCCGCTATTTCGGCCTGCCCGAAATCCCCAAATTGGGCAGCAAGACCGAGCTTGAAAAAGGCTTGTTTCTCTATCGCCTGCCGTCCTCTTCACGCGCCTATCCCTTGCCTTTCGAAAAGAAGGTGGAGGCGTATCGGGCGATGTTTGGGGAGGTGTTTGGAGTTGGCAAAAGGTGACAATTTCAGATAAAATTGTGCCGAAGAAAGGAGGACAATTACGACAATCCATCCCAAAGATTTTGAGGAAATGGAATAATTTTACATTTAAAAACATGAGATTTTGGAATAAAATGCTGAATTATTTTTTGAGGGTTTGGAATTTTACCTATTTTTGCAGCATCGGAAAAACAGGACAGTCATGAAAGAAAACAAAGTGTTTAAGCGCAAGGTTTATAGCAAATTGCTGGAATGGAAACAAGAGGAGAACGGTAAGACCGCCATATTGGTAAAAGGGGCGCGTCGGGTCGGAAAGTCAACAATCGTTGAAGAGTTTGCCCGAAATGAGTACAAATCATATCTGCTTGTTGACTTCTCAAAAGCATCGCCGGAAGTGAAGTCGCTTTTCAATGACTTGATGGACTTGGACTATATTTTCCTTCGGTTGCAGACCATCTACAATGTTGTGCTGGAAAATCGGAAGTCGGTTGTCATCTTCGACGAAGTACAGGAGTGCCCGATGGCTCGACAGGCCATCAAGACATTAGTGAAAGACCATCGCTATGATTACATCGAGACGGGGTCGCTCATCTCCATTAGGAAGAAAACGGAGAATATTATCATTCCGAGCGAGGAAACCAGTGTCGAGATGTATCCAATGGACTACGAGGAGTTTCGCTGGGCATTGGACGATTTGGCCACTGTGCCTCTCTTAAAACAGTTCTATGATAAACGGATGCCATTGGAGCAGGCACTCCGTAAGTCGATGCGTGACTTCCGGCTGTATATGCTAGTTGGTGGTATGCCTCAAGCCGTGAACGAATATCTCAACACGAACAATTTGAGCCGCGTGGACAAGGAAAAACGTAAGATCATCAACTTGTATTTGGATGACTTCTTGAAGATTGACCCATCGGGCCGTGCCTCACGCTTGTTCCGCGCCATTCCGTCGGAGTTGGGCAAGAATGCCTCACGCTATCAGGTGGGGAGCGTGCTGAACGATAGCGAGCGAAAAAACCTGAACGAAGTGTTGGAAAAGATGCGAGGCAGCATGACGGTGAATTTTGCCTACCATTCAAACGACCCCAATGTGGGATTGTCGTTGAATTGCGACATGGACCAGTACAAAATGTTTGTGGGCGACACGGGTTTGTTCGTGACCTTGGCGTTCTGGGACAAAGATATAACGGAGAATGTGATTTACGAAAAACTGCTGAGCGACAAACTGTCGGCTAATTTGGGCTACGTGTATGAGAATGTCGTTGCGCAAGTGCTGACGGCTACGGGAAACAAACTGTTTTACCACACTTGGCCCACTGAAAGCGGCAAGCACAATTATGAGGTGGACTTCTTGCTGTCTCGTGGCACCAAGATATGGCCGATAGAGGTGAAGTCGTCGGGCTACAAGAGTCATGCCTCGTTAGATGCGTTCTGCACGAAATTCTCAAATCGAGTGGGAGAACGTTTCCTAATCTACACGAAAGATTTCCTCCGCGACGGAGCCACAACATTATTGCCTGTTTTGATGACAATGTTTTTGTAATTTTCCTCGATTCCAGAGAAAATGGCGGCGTATCGGGCGATGTTTGGGGAGGTGTTTGGCGGGTTTCTTTAGTCGCAAAAATTCCATAATCGGCAAGATATAGCATATTATACTCTGCCGATTTCAGGTGTTTTTATATGAAATCGGCAGGATATAACCGTGTTGCGGCGGGGGAGGGTAGTGAGATGGCACGCCTGTCATCTGAATCCGATTTTGCTCTCTGTCGAGTCGTTGGGATAGTCCCGTTCAAGACGCGAGTGCAATTTGTTGAAATCCTCCATGGCTTGACCGACGATTTGGTATGCCATATCGAATTCCTTCATGAAATCTTTCGAATTGGCGATGGCGGTCTCAAAACGGCAGCAGAAGCTGTCCTTGTAGCTGATGAAGGTCGAATGTGGATTGTTGATGTTGATGTAATTGGCACCGACAGCCCATCCGTCATTGCTGACCAAGCTCTTGTATTCGTCCCCAAAATCGTAAACGAAGTAAAGGCGTATTATCCATTTGTTCGAAGTGTCCCAAAAGTGGACATGGAAGGTCTGGTCGTTTTTCACGACGTACAAGGTGCCGTCCTTTTTCTCGTGTCGGAAGCCCTGCTCGTCCAACTTCTTGCAAATGTTGTTTTCCAAGGTGCCGATGGAGGTTCCCGTAAGCAATTTCAGAATCGCAAATACAATGTAGGTAACTGCAACAATGCCAAGAATGACAAAAGAGACATATTCCATAAGACAAAGGTTTTAATTCGTCCATTTGAAGCTTCTCAAAACCTGTTCAAAGTCATCCGCCCAAAGGTTTGCTTCCTTCTCTCTATAGGAAAGCACCAATTGCACTAACCTATTGTTGTCTTGAAACAGAACGATTTTGCACTTGACGGGAATTGTGGTGTCAAAGTTGTCGCCAGTTCTTCGGTATGTAATCATGATGGCGTTGGCATTGTTGACGCGCACCCATTCCTTGCTGAAGGTTCCCATCAACCGACTGCGTGAACCAATATTGTTCGTCACCATATCGCTTAATATCATCTCCCATTCCTCGTCGAGTACTTCTGTCTCGTCGCGTTTGAGATAGTCGCCAAGTCTGCCTTCATCATAATAGCACATGATTCGGCAATATTGTTTTCTGGCCTTTTCATTCTGGTTACCCAATCCCTTTTGATTGAAAATGACAACGTTGTCATCGATTTGCAACGAAAAACCTTTTTGGGCGAGTTGCTGGCTGTATGGACTATCCTTTGTTTGCATTTCCACCGTGTTGGGGATCGACAAGGAAAAGGCGTTGAAGAAGGTCTGGTCTTTCCATTTGTCATGGGGCGTTGTTTGGGGGCTAAGTATGCGAGGACTTGGCGCAGGCAAGTTCAATGTGTTGGTGCTGTTGCTTGTGGTGCCAAGCGTTTCGTAGGATGGAGGAGAAGACGGCTCGCGATTTGAAACGGCCAAGGCAATAATCCCGATGACGCTTAGGATGAGGGCGGCAAACAAATAGCCTTTCATTTCCTCCCAAGCACCTTTCGCAGCTTTCTTGGTGTCTTTCTTCAACGAGGCATAGAACTCGCACACATAGTCCTCGGCGGCTTTGCGGGCTTCCTTGATGTCTTCCTTCAAGGTCTCGTCCTCGATGTCGTATTCCTTGGCCTCGTCCCTGCTTTCGGGGCGTCCGTACTTGGCGGCGTTGAACTTGGCGTATTCGGCATCATATCTGGCTCTTGTATCGGAATCCTTAAGGATGTTGTAGGCCTCGTTGATGTCCTGCATCCTTGCTGTGGTGTCTTGGCCTGGGTTACGGTCGGGATGCCACTTCATGGATTGGATCCGATAAGCCTTCTTGATGTCGTCATCGGTAGCTGTCGATGGAATGTCAAGTATTTGATAATAGTCCTTAAACATGGCTTGTTCTCCTTTTCATTTGTTTATTCCGATTGATTCTCATCCTTTTTCCACAAGGAGCGTATGGCGCCAATCAAACCGAAAAAGAGGCAAGTTGCTAATGCTCCCGGTGTCCTGTATCCCGCATCGGTGCGGACTCCTACGATGATGGCGAAAATGACGATGAAGCCGATGATGATGGCTGCGGTCACGATGATTTTTGAGGTCTTGTTCATTTTTACTTGTGTTTTAGATGGTTGAACTTTTGTTTGGTTTTGTTTGCCTTTTAATGACGGGTTTTTGGAAAAGTAACCTCTTCTATGTGTTTTTTTCAAACAAATGCACTTTTTTTTTGGAAACACTTGCATTGTTAACTGTAAAATATGTAATTTTGCAGAAAAATTTCAAAATAAGCCATGTTAGTCGAATTTTCAGTCACCAACTATCGCTCCATCGGAGAGAAACAAACCTTGAGTTTGACCCCTGCTCCAAAACAAAAGGAGTATCCGGAGAATATCGTTTCCGAAAACCAATTCTCCGCACTGAACGTCATTGCCATTTATGGCTCAAACGCCAGCGGCAAGTCGAACTTGTTGCGCTGCATCAGCGTAATGGACGAAATCGTGCACATTTCTTCCCGCACGGCCTCAACCACAAAGCTACCCTACGATCCTTTTGCGCTAAAAGAAGGCTATTCGGGGAAACCCACTGAATTTGAGGTCGTTTTCGTTACCGACGAAAAACGCTATCGTTATGGGTTTTGCTACAACCAATCCAGCATCATTCGCGAATGGCTCTATCGGAAGAACGTGGGACGTGAGGTTCCTCTGTTTCTCAGGGAAGCTGATGTCATCGACGTCCGTTCGGGATTTCAAGGGAGCAAGAAACTGATTGACACCGCTGTCGAGGCTACCCGCGACAACGCCCTGTTCCTGTCGCAATGCGACTCGCTCAATGTGGAGGAAGCCATTATGATTATGGCATGGTTCAACACGCTGCATGTCATCAACGGGCTTTATACCGAGAAGCACGAAACCAGTACCGTTGAGCTGTGGCAACAAACATCCTATCGCGACAAGATCAACAAATACATTAATAGTATCGCGATGGATATCCAAGGCATTGACATTTCAATCAAGAATCTTGAGGAAAGCGACATCCCGGCAGAAATGCCATCATCCTTAAAGGAAAAGCTGGCAGGAATGTCGAAATACAATGTCCAATCCTTCCACCATACCTATTCAAAGGATAATGCCCCAACGAACGAAATCATTTCCTGGGACTTCGACAAACACGAATCGGAAGGCTCGAAGAAGGCACTTCAGTTGTCGGGCCCCGTTCTGAGCACCTTGATGAACGGCGAGATCCTTGTGATTGACGAAATGGAAGCCAAGCTGCATCCTATCATCACCTTGAACATCATCGATATGTTCCTTGACCCCAATTGCAACCCTAAGCACGCCCAACTGATTTTTGCCACCCACGACACCAACCTGCTAAGCTATTCCAAGCTCCGCCGCGACCAAATCTATTTCACCGAGAAGAACAAATGGGAAAGCACCGAGTTGTTCTCGTTGTCCGATTTCGTGTATTTCAACGAGAAGAACGGCGAAATCATTGAGGAAAAGGAACGCAAGGACACCGACAAGGAAAGAAGGTATTTGGAAGGCCGCTATGGTGCCATCCCCTTCTTGGGCGATTTCAAGACCCAGATAAACAAATTGTTATGGCAAAGAGAGGAAGAATAAAAGAACAGACAAAGGAATCGCAAGTACGCCCATCGCATATCCGCCATTACAAGGAGTTTTTCCTGATCGTATGCGAAGACGAAAGCACGGAGCCAGCCTATTTCCGCAAGGTGTTTCAAGAGAAGTTCGAGGAACTGCTTCCCAAGGATACCATTAGGATTGAGACCGTTGGGACTGGAAGAAACTCATTGGGCGTGGTGGAAAAAGCCGTAGAGGAAAGGATAACGAGGACAGAAATCGTCCCAAAAGCCATCGACCATGCGTGGGCGGTGTTCGACAAAGACGACTTGGATCAAAACGAGACCACCGCCCAAAGGTTTGAAGAAGCCTTTTCGGTTGCTGCCGCCAACGACATTAACATTGCTTACAGCAACGAGTGCTTCGAGTTGTGGCTGTTGCTCCATTTCGTGAATGTCAACAATTCCAAGCCCATCCCAAGAAAAGTAACGGATGGCGTTGATAAATCTTCATGCCTCTATGGCATGTTGGAAAATGCCATCAACAAGGGCAGAACCGCCGACCAGCAAATCATTTATGACCACGCGCACCATTCCAAGCCGTATGTCAGCGTGGAAGGTCTCATCGACATCGTCATGAAATCGGGTGACGAAGCCAAAGCCATTGAAAGGGCGCAATCTTTGGATGCCTCCCAACAAGGCAAGAAACCTATTGAAGCGAATCCGAATACTACGGTGTATAAGCTTGTAAAGGAATTGAGGGAGTGGTTGGAGTTTTATGGGCAATAAATCAATCCAGCATCACAAACCCCGCCCAATAGTATGGCTCTGGGTATTTTGCCCTTACCGCTGCTTGCGCCAGATTGAACGCTTCGCGTTTCGATTTGCCCGACAGCAGATGTTCATAGAAAGTCTGCATCATCAGACAGGTGGCGTTGTCGTCCACCTTCCAGAGGCTCATCACCAAGGTCTGCACACCAGCCATCTTGAAGGCGCGTTGGAGGCCAAACACGCCATCGCTGGTGATGTCGCCGAGGCCAGTCTCACAAGCCGACATGACCACCAAGTCTGTCCCGGAAAGATCCAAGGTTGAAATCTCCAATGCTGTGAGGACACCATCCTCAATGCCTTCGGGTATTTCTTTGCCTAACCATGCGCTGTTGCCGCCCGACAAAATCAGGCCGGAGCGAATCAGAGGGTCGATGACTGAATCCGTATTTTGCCTTGCCAAAGGCGACAGGCTCTTCATGAAGTCGTTCATGTCGGCCTTTTCGCCTTCAAGGAAATAGCCGTGCGTGGCCAAGTGGATAATGTCAGTTTTGCCTCCTGACAACGCCTTGAAGGACTCCTCGCTACCCAAGTCGCCTTCAAGCAAATTGCAATCGATGTTGGCTTGTTGCATAATGCTTGCGATATGCTCCGCTTCATCTTTCGCGCCTTGAAGGTAGTTCCAGTTACCCCTGTCCTCACCTCTCAAGGCGAAAGCGGGGCTTTCTTCCGTATCGGCTTTGTTCATTGCTGCGACTTCGGCCATCCGCAGTTGGTCCACGTCATATTGCAAGCCTCCGTAAACGGCACCTGTTTCATAATTCTTGGGCTGTCTTTCCTTGCATAATTCTCTTGTAGAGGTCAGGCGGACAAGGTTGTATTTGTCGTTCAGGTATGAGCCGTCGGGCGTGTGCAGCGATTCCAATGCAATCGTGTGCAGCATCCCACTTGGAGAGAAATAAACTTTGTCACCTTCGTTGATGTATTCTGACAACGGTTGCCATAGCATGCGATACAAATCATCCGTTGAATAGGCGACATTGGGATTTCCAACGCAGTTTTTCAAATCTTCTTCCGTGCAAAGCTGTACATAAACGGGATTCTCCCATGAGGATCTAGCCAACAAAGCAACATAATAGGTATTCGCATCATTTAAATTGAAGTAATCCATTAACTCAATGGCAATCTCATGTGACTTCATTGTTTTTCTGACATCATCATAAGTAGCACTATCGCTTAGGAAATACCCCAAAGCCTTCATTTCTGCCATAAGCCTCCTCTCCATAGAGGTCTTTCTTATGTACAACATTTCGCAAGAAACCGTTTGGCCCTGAAGGTCGAAACTCTGCCTATCAATTAATCTTTGAATCGCTTGAATATTGTCGTAAAGATTTATCAAGTCTTGTCGACCAGTGTTAAAAACTGCATTTTTTAATCTATCTGACGTTGAAAGCATAAGCGACTTTGAAAATAACAAATAGTTATACAACAAACCATCTGAGTCATTGCTTTTTCGGACACTATATAATATATCTTTTGTATGTGAATATCTGCTCCAGGTTCCTTCTCTTTCTTCCGAAGAATAGTATGCCATATTATTATTGAAATAATCCATCAATGCATTTGTGGTTATGTTTATATAATCATCAGAAACAGGTTTCTTAAACAAAAAACCTGTACCACCATATAGAAACAATGATTTAACGCATTGTGAATCAAACGTAGATCCTTTTGAAATAAGAATTGCGGCAGCATCATGGAAATACTCGAAAGATTCAATTTCGTCAATTTGATAATAAAGCATCGTTTCGCCAAATTCCAACAAAAGCCCAGCGTATTCTATACTTTCTGGACCATAAATAGAATCGGTCAAATACTTTGCAGTATTATAATGTCCAAGTCCTTCGGTTACATGCCCCAAATTAAATGCCACCGCCGCCAATAACCGATTCCATATACAATAATCAGCTGGAGAAACCCCTGCTGTTTTTGCTTTAGATATACATTCAGACAAATATCTATAAGCTTCTTCATACTTTTTTAACGACAAATAACATCTTCCAACTAAGCCTATCATCTGGCAATATCGCCCGCTATCTTCACCATAATTCTCTTTATACTTCACAGCAGCTTTTTGAGCATATTGAAGTGCAGAATTGTAATCTCCAATATTTAGATAATAATGAATAAAAAACAACTCATAAAACGAGCCCTCGTTTTGGTTTCTTTCAAGTGACTCTAATAATTTATTCATTGTCATATTTGCGTCAGCAAAATTACCTAATTCACTCTGACATATTGTCAAATCATTCAGACAGGTTAGATACTCAATGCAATTTATTAAATCTAGACTCTCATATAATGAAGAAGATTCTTGAAATGACGCGCAAGCATCAGTCATTATTCCATTTCTGAATTGTTTCAAGCCTTTATTCAAAAGTAATCCTGCTTTCAAACTCAATAAATCTCGAAGATCGTGGATGCTTTCAACAAAAGTGTTATTAATAGCTTCTTGCGTCAACTGCTCATTGATAAGCAAAGCGGTGTCGAATTTCGCCACAGCTTCTTCATAGTCGTTTAACAAAGAACCCTCTAATGCCAAAACATCAGCCTTTATCAATTGATCATTAGAAGATTCCGACAGAAAACATTCATATTGCTTTGCTTTTGAAAGATACGTTAGTGCTTCTTCCATTTTTTCAGCGTTATAGCATGTTAGTGCCAAAGTGCTCAAACACGACACTCTCATTGATTCACTATTTGATATTTGTGGCAATAGTTTTAAAGCTTCTTCATAGTAATAAATCGCATTATTGTAATTACCAACATGCCCGTATGCATCTCCCATACACGCACAATAGATATATGCATCTTCATAAGGAGAATTCGAGTATTTAAATATCATCGGCTCCAGAATAGGAGCAATCTCATACACAAGATTATACTCATCTGCATCGTGGACGTATTCAAACAACTCTTTTATAGCATCGTAGTATAACCCGTTATCTTTGCCATAAGAATTAGCAATGGCCTCGCAATTCAATTGATGGTATTGCAAACCGAGCTCGTAATTGTTAATCTTATTATACCGCCTTGCCAATGAACCAACAACTTGAAGATACATCTTTTCAGAATAAAGGTCTTCCACTGATGTATATTTCTCTTCCAGCATTTTTTTTGCCTGTTCTCCATACATGATTTCCAACTCAATATTATTCGAAAGGCTTGACAAGATATAGTATAATGCAGATATCTTCTCATCAAACAATGGTACTTGAGCCGCATCAAGGGCATTAAAATGATCTATGGCAGTTTTTGCTTGCAAATCATACTGCCTTAATTGCTCGTAGTAGTATTTAGAAGTATAAAACGCGGCATCGACTATAGAATAATTTGAAGAGTCAATAATGCTATAATTATCGATGATTTTATTATTGTAATACAAAGCATTATCAACATTCCCAGCGTTATAATTATACTTGGAAAGAAACAGCAGAGTCTCCAGATATGCAAGAGGCCGAGAAACCATTTCAAACAAAGGGCCAGGTACTAGTTCAGCATTACTATTCTTAAAGAAATGATAGCTTACATTGTCTAGTTGGGAAGAGTACTTTGATACATTGTCCAATTCTGACAATGAAGAGCAAGACTTAATTAAATCTGAAAGACACGAGGCGTACTCAACTGAAAACGTGGTGTCATTTTGAAAATCATAGTTTCTTTCAAAAATATCAGCAGCTTCAATATAATAGTCATGGCAAGTAATAGTGTCGCCCCAAACAAGAATTGCATAACCAAGTCTCCAAAGGTCTACAGCAACCTCAACATCATTTACTCCCTTCAATTGTATTAGAATATCATGGTGTTGTTTCCCATATGTTATTGCAGTTTCTTTTTCATTCAACCTGTTAGCATTAATGATAACACTATCCAATGCTGAAAGGTATTCTTCGTTTTGCTCACCTTTCTGCGTCCGAACCAATTCCAATTGCTCCAAAGCCTTGTCAAGCGATTGAGCAACTCCATAGTAAGTAAACGAGAAAAATGCCATTAGCAATAGAAAAAACCTTTTCATGGTCATATTGTGTTATCGGTTTAAAGTGCAAAAATACAACTATTTTCATCAATTATTCCTTGTGGTAGTATCTTTACAAAGAAAAGCCCAGCCAGGAATTCATCCCAGTCGGGCAAAAACACAAGTGATGCTGTTTTGTCGTTATTGTTTTTTTGTTGGCATCACTTGTGTTCCTTAGGCGTTTACCATGACCGAAGCGTTGAGGTGCCTATCTTGTTGCCATACTGGTCCTTGTAGGTCGTCGTGGTGTTGCCCCAAGAATCGATATTGCTTGACGAGGTCTCAATACCAATACTCGACACCTCCATGGCCCGAACAGGTTCCTTTGTTGTGCTTGCTGTAGCTTGTGTGACCATCCCGACACACCGCAGTCGGCTTTTGGCATCCGCTGAAGCACAATGCCAGAATGATTAATACTATTGCGAGAGATCTTGTTTTCATTTTTGCTAATCAGTTGAATAAAAGGCCCGACCAAAATCCAGGTCTCAGCCGGGCCAAACACAAGTAAAGATAGTTAAGGGGTCTCGTTCAATAATCGTTCTTGGGTTCTCTGTAGCGTAGCGTTTTTCACCTTCAGCTGATGCTCCACCAATAAGTCATAATCGCAGTCCGTTTCGCCTAACTTGCTGGAAACGACTAATATTTCCAGTGACATCATGAAAAGGAACAGGCAGATGTAGAAGATGGCGGCAATGGTGTCCTGAAAGATGATATAACGGAACAGCACCTTCAATTCTTCGAGGAATCCGACCCTTGCCGTGGCGTATTCTTCCCTGATTTTGTCGGCAAGATTGAGCTTTTGGTTTCGCAGGCTCTCCAACTGGCCATCGTAAGTCCTCAAGGTCTCCTCGTCCAACCTCGCTTGTGAATTTAATGGATTGGGCATGGTGCTTTTTGTTACTTGGGTTTGTGTTTGGTAAATGGTCTTGCCATATTCATCAACGCCATTAGGGACACGGATAACGGTGGATTGGGTGGTTTCGATATTGGGTTTTGCGTTGATTTGTTCATAAAGACCGAGCAACTCCCTTTGCACCGAGTCTCTTTGGACGGCAATTGCATTCATTTCCTCATCAAGGAGGATGGATTGTCTTTTTATGGCTTCGTTGGCCATTTCGTCACGCGATTCTTTCATCTTCACCTCCACGTCGTTTTTGAAAATCATCTGGTCGAAGATGGTGGCTCCTAAGGTTGCCATCAGTAATGCGAGGATGATGCGCATAACGCCGGTCACTTTCGATTTGCCGACTTTAAGAATGATGAATCTTTCGATGCAAACGATGATGACTATGAAGATGACGGCGACCAAGGATTTCCCAGCCCTGTTGCTCATCCCGATGTAGCGATCTGCAAAGAGATAGCCTATTGTTCCCCAAACGATGGCAAGGATGATGATGGCCGACATGTATTTTTTCAGCGCCCGGAAACTGGCCTCTCCACATTCGGCAAGGATGGATGGGTTCCAGCCAATCAAGGCGCAACCGAAACGGGTCATGAAATTGAGATTATTCTTGGACATGGCTTTCAGGTGTTTGATAGTTACTGAGTTTATGGAGCAAATCCGCCGACTTGGCGGCGATGCCGGTTTTGAACCCTTTTTCATAGGATTTGATCATGAGCTGGAATTGTTCGTCGCCAGCGGTCAGGCCTTTCTTCATCGCTTCAATCTCCGCCAGATGTCGGGCGTAAATCTCTTTGCGTGTCTGAAGGTGGAGTGCCGTGGTGGTCAGCCCCATTGTCTCGTTGATGCGAATCATGGTGTCCAACTCCCTTATCTCGTCTTTGTATTTGACCGTGATTTGATCGAACAGGCTCTTTAGTTTGTCGTTGATGAGTTGTTTCCCGATTTCGAGATAGGAGATGTCAGGATTCACCATGGCGTCGTCATATCCTTTCTGGCAATTGTCTTGCCTTATGTAGGCATAGATTACATCTATCGGATAACCTGTGCCATACTCAATGGTGATGATTTCGTGCTTTTCTTGGCTCGAATCGGTTGTTTTGTTCGCCGTTTCCGGGTCGGCGGCAGGAGCCTGTGGCTCCTGGGTCTTGCCGCCTTTCGTTCTGAATAATTTCATGTCTTTACTATCTTTACTATTGTTGTGTGTGCGTGTCGATTTACCAAGGCCAGCTTGAGGATGTGCTGGTGCTGACGGTTCGTCCGTATGCGTCTTTGGTCGTGGTTGTGGTCTGTCCCCAAGGGCTTGTGGTGGTCGTTGACGAGCCTATTTTTCTCCCGTATTGGTCAGTATAGGAGGTGTTGACATTGCCCCAATAATCGACGCTGGTGGTTGAGGATCCGATGTTTCTTCCATACTGGTCGGAATAGGAGGTGTTGACATTGCCCCAATAATCGACGCTGGTGGTCGATGATCCAGTGCTTCTTCCGTAGGAGTCGGAATAAGTAGTGTTGAGGTTGCCCCAAGAATCGATGGAGCTTGATGAGGTGCCCAAGGTCCTACCGTAGGAATCCGTCGTGCGGGTGTCGATGGAGTTGCCCCAACTGTTGATTGTGGTGGTGGTTCTGTAGCTTTGGGCGAACGAGCCGAGCGATGCAACGAACATTGCGATTGCGATAAAGAAATACTTTTTCATTTTACCTTTGTTTTAGATGGTTGAACTTTTGTTTGTTTGAACTTGATTGCCTTTTAATGACGGGCTTTGGGAAAAGTAACCTCGTTTTGGAAACTTTTTTCGAAGTTTTTTTCTAAAACAATGAAAATCAAAACAAAAAATGGCTGAAAGTTACCTTCCAGCCACCATTTTCATGAAATCAGCCTAGATTGAACGAACCAGAAGCATATTTTTTCATCTTCAAGTTCTCCTTTCTTTAGCTTTTTCCTCCATCTCTCGTTGGTTCTTAGAGCCGCTAAATCCAGCTTCAGCGCATTTTCGATTGAAGGCTGGTGGATTTGCTATTGACATGTCTAGGCAAACTTGACGAAACCAACAAGAAGGGAGAAAAACAATATGATTTCATAAAGTCTCATCTTTAAAGAACTGAGACTCGGCGTGATATATCGTTTCACACGCACAAAGCACCAACGGGTGCAAATAATCTATTTTTTCATTTTCTGAAAAATTAGGCTGCAAAAATAATAACAAATCTAACATCCCGCAAGTGGGCACTAGAAGTTGGGGGGCGTTATTTCAACATGGTCGCCGCATCCTCACTATACCTACTATCCGACCCCGCAATCTCCTTCAGCAATCTCTTGGCCTTAAACACCTTATGCGTCTTGGCATACAGCAAGGCCTGATACCAATTCAACTCATCAGATTCCAACTTCAGCATTTGCTGGTAGTATTCAGCCTCATCTGCTATTAGATATTTGGTGTTTTGCCCTTCTCGTACGAGTTCCCTTGCCTTGTCGATATTATCTTGCGCATCAGCATAGTTGCCTTGTTGCAGGTCGTCATAAATCAATGAAAGGGTCTCTTCAACACCGCTGCCACGTGGCACGG
>CALFIT010000168.1 GCA_937877465.1 uncultured Bacteroidales bacterium
ACCTGCTTGCCAACATGGCTTTGGTGGGCGAGGCTATCATGTTAGCCATGCGGACGGCCACGGAGTGGGACGAAAGCCAAAAAAATGGAACCAGACACGCCCCGCTAAAACAGCATCTCAGGCTTCATCTGCAAGAATTCCTCAGCCTTTAGGCCGCCTCCACCCGACAGTTTTCGACGAATTTTGCGAACTCCACTTTGCAATTTTTTCTATTTTTTGCCGATTAAATCCGACAATTGTTTACAGAAATAATTTTTATCATTTTCATTAGATATATCAAATAAAATCATTATCTTTGCAGCGAATTATTAGATATATCATAAAATTATGACTGATATTTATGCTTTAACAGATAATGCTATTTTGGCACAAATTGGGCAAGAATTGAAGAAAGCCCGTGTCGGACAAAACCTTTCACAGCAAGCTTTGGCCTCCGCTTCAGGACTTTCCGCTTTCTCCATCAGCCAAATGGAAAACGGGCACAACACTTCGTTGATGAGCCTCGTCATGGTGCTTCGCGCCCTCAATCGATTAGATGTATTCGAGGATTTGTTCAAAGAAAAACCCATTAGCCCGATAGCATTATCGGAATACGCCAAGAAACACCCGCAGCGGAAACGCGCATACAAGTCGGCAAAAGCTTCTACAACAGACGATTTCAATTGGGATAACGACTAAAAGCCACCTGCCTCATGATTAATTACGCTGATGTTTATCTCTGGAGCCAACACGTAGGAACTGTTGCCTGGGATGAGAGCCGACAAGCCGGCAGTTTTGAATATACCTCCGATTTCATCCGTTCAGGATTGGAGGTTTCTCCCCTAATGATGCCTTTGAAGAACGGGAACGTGTATCAGTTCCCTTCCTTGTCACACGACACTTTCCTTGGCCTGCCCGGACTTTTAGCCGATGCTTTGCCTGATGCTTTCGGTAAGGCATTGCTCGACAAATGGCTCGTTTCGGTAGGGCGCACATTTGCCAACCCTATCGAGCGGCTTTGCTATCAAGGCAAGCGCAGCATGGGAGCATTGGAGTTTGTACCTGCACAAGACAACTATTTGGAACGAGGCACTCAATTGGAAATCGATTCTCTTGTTGAAATTGCCCGAGAGGTGCTCGACCAAAAGAAACAGTTGGACTCCAACCTTCACGAAGACACCAAAGAAGCCATTGCCAACATCATCAGAGTGGGCACGTCGGCGGGCGGACAACGCGCCAAAGCCGTTGTCGCCTTCAATGACGAAACGGGTGAAGTAAGAAGCGGGCAGATTGACGCACCCGAAGGATTCCAGCATTGGCTCCTGAAATTGGACGGCGTGACTAATGCTGAACTTGGCGACCCGAAACACTATGGACGAATAGAATACGTCTATTCTCTGATGGCTCGTGAAGCGGGTATCGACATGTCAGAATGTCGCCTGATTGAAGAGAATGGCCGCGCCCATTTTATGACCCGTCGCTTCGATCGTGTCAACGGAAACGAGAAAGTCCACATGCAAACGCTGTGCGGCATTGCACATTACGACTACAAAATGCTTCATGCCTACAGTTACGAGCAGGTTTTTCAAGTGATGCGCCGATTGAAGTTGCCTTACAGCCAAGCCGAGGAAATGTTCCGTCGCATGGTTTTCAACGTGATTGCCCGAAACCAAGACGACCACACCAAAAACATCTCGTTTCTCATGAACCGGCAAGGAAGGTGGTCGCTCTCCCCTGCCTATGATATTTCTTGGGCTTACAATCCCAAGGGCGCATGGACATCGAAGCACCAATTGTCCATCAATGGCAAATGGGATGGCGTCACCCGCGACGATCTTCTCAGTCTGGCAAAAAACGTCAACATCAAACAAACTGACGACATTATAAATAAGGTAATAGCCGCCGTCAGCAAATGGCCAAAACTCGCGAAAGAATACGACATTCCCGACAAGACCATTAAAGCCATGGGGCAGGCCCTATTGCTCAAAATTTAAGTTTTTTTTCAAGCAAAACCCAACAATTCCAAAAAAAGTCGTATCTTTGCAGCCCGTTTAGAACAACAAATTCATCGTAAAAAGAAGAAAATTATGTACTTAACTGCAGAAAAGAAATCAGAGATTTTCAGCCAATACGGCAAGAACGCTGCCGATACTGGTTCAGCAGAAGGCCAAATCGCTTTGTTCACCTACAGAATCAAGCATTTGACAGAGCAAACGAAAGTCCATCACAAGGATGTGGCGGCCAAACGCGCGTTGGTTGGCTTGGTAGGCAAGAGAAGAAAGCTTCTCGATTATCTGAAGAGAACCGACATCGAAAGATACCGTAACATCATCAAGGAACTGGGCATCAGGAAGTAAGGCTTCCCGACTGCTCGACCGAAAGCAGAAAAAGGCAATGTCGCATTGCCTTTTTTTGCTATTTGACAATTTACCCATTCATTACATTAAACGCTAAGAGAAAACAGTAAAAAATCATCAAAATCATGGGTCCACAAGGATTTACACAAACCATCAAAATGCCTAACGGTCAGGAGATTACATTGAACACCGGCCGTTACGCCAAGCAAGCCGACGGATCAGTCATGCTCCGCTGCGGCGACACCGTACTTTTGGCCACCGTTTGCTCGGCAACGGAAGTGGCTCCCGAAACCGATTTCTTCCCCCTGTCCGTTGATTATAGGGAAAAATACTACTCCACGGGCAAATTCCCGGGCGGTTTCTTCAAACGCGAGGCCAAGCCCTCCGACTACGAGGTGCTCATCTCGCGCCTCATCGACCGCGCCCTGCGCCCGCTGTTCCCCGACGACTACCACGCCGAGACCATCGTGCAAGTCAACCTCCTGTCGAACGACAAGGAGACGACACCCGACTCGTTGGCAGCCTTGGCAGCCTCGGCAGCCATCAGCGTGAGCGACATCCCGTTCCACGGCCCGATTTCGGAGGTGCGCGTGGCCCTCATCGGCGACGAATACGTCATCAACCCGACCTTCAAGCAAATGGAGGAAGCCCGCCTCGAACTGATGGTGGCCGCCTCGATGAAGGACATCTGCATGGTGGAAGGCGAATGCAAGGAAGTGAGCGAGCAAGAGATGCTCGGTGCCCTGAAAGCCGCCCACGAAGCCATCAAGATCCAATGCCAAGCGCAACTCGACCTGATGGCGCAAGTCAACAAGGCCAAGCGCGAATATTGCCACGAGGTGAACGACGAGAACCTCCGCGCCGAAATCGAAGCCAACTGCTACCAGCCGTGCTACGACTTCGCCCTCACTGGCTGCGCCGACAAGCACCTGCGCGAAGAGACCTTCAGCGGCATCTTGGACAAATACTTAGAGAAATACACTGAAGAAGAGCTTGAGACCGTGAAGCCCCTGGCCAAGCGTTATTTCCACGACGTGGAACGCTCGGCCGTGCGCAACGCCGTGCTCAACGAGCGCATCCGCCTCGATGGTCGCAAGACCGACGAGGTGCGTCCCATCTGGACCGAAGTCGACATCCTGCCCAAGGCCCACGGCTCGGCCGTGTTCACCCGTGGCGAGACCCAGGCTTTGGTCACCGTCACCCTCGGCACCAAGCTCGACGAGCAGACCTTAGACGGTGCCGTGGTGGAAGGCACGAAGAACTTCACGCTGCACTACAACTTCCCCGGCTTCGCCACCGGCGAACCCAAGGCGCAACGCAGCACCAGCCGACGCGAAATCGGTCACGGCAACTTGGCCGAGCGCGCCCTCAAGACGATGGTGCCGCATGACGAGAGTATGCCTTACACCGTTCGCATCGTGAGCGACATCTTAGAATCCAACGGCTCTTCGTCGATGGCCTCAGTGTGTGGCGGCTGCCTCGCGCTGATGGACGCCGGCGTGCCGATGCGCAAGCCCGTCGCAGGCGTGGCTATGGGCATGATCAGCGACAGCGAGACCGGCAAATACGCCATCCTGACCGACATCCTCGGCGATGAGGACCACCTCGGCGACATGGACTTCAAGGTCACCGGCACCCGCGATGGCATCACCGCCTGCCAGATGGACATCAAGGTCGATGGACTCAGCTACGAAGTGCTGACCGAAGCCTTGGAGCAAGCCCGTCAGGGCCGCCTCCACATCTTGGACGAGATGGCCAAGACCATCACCGAGCCTCGTGCCGACTACAAGGAGTTCGTGCCGCGCATCGAGACCATGTTCATCCCGAAGGACATGATCGGTGCCGTCATCGGACCTGGCGGCAAGGTCATCCAAGAGATGCAGAAAGAGACCAACACCGTCATCGTCATCACCGAAGACGAGGAGAAAGGCATCGTGGAGATTGCATCGCAGAACAAGGAAGACATCGAGGCCTGCAAAGCCAAGATCAAGGCTATCGTGCAAGTGCCCGAGGTCGGAGAAGTCTACCACGGGAAGATCGTCAGCATCATGGCCTTTGGCGCCTTCGTCGAAATCATCCCCAACAAGGACGGCCTGCTCCACATCTCCGAAATCGACTGGAAGCGTTACGAGACGATGGAAGAGACCGGCCTGAAGGAAGGCGACGAGATCGACGTGAAGCTCATCGAAATCGACCAGAAGACCGGCAAGCTGCGTCTCTCGCACCGTGCCCTGCTGCCCAAGCCGGAAGGATACGAAGAAAAGAAAAGCGGCAACGGCGGCGGCAACCGCAATAGCGGCAATCGTAGTGGGCATAGCAGCGGCAACCGCAACGGCGGTGGCAACCGCAATGGCGGCAGTCGCAGAAGATAATTAATTAATGATTAATGAGGAGTTCTGGCGGATTCCCGAATCCGCCAGACTTTGAATAAAGTCCCTTATTTGGGAAAAAGATTATTTTGAACTAAACTAACGTTAAATGAGGCAGTTAAAGATTACGAAGCAGGTGACGAACAGGGAAACCGCGTCCTTGGACAAGTACCTGCAAGAGATTGGTAAGGTTGAGCTGATTTCGGCTGAAGAAGAGGTCGAGCTGGCGCAACGTATCAAGCAAGGCGACAAGGTCGCATTGGAAAAACTCACCAAGGCCAACTTGCGCTTTGTGGTCTCCGTAGCAAAACAGTATCAGAACCAAGGCCTCAGTCTTCCCGACTTAATCAACGAAGGCAACTTGGGGCTGATCAAAGCCGCACAACGTTTCGACGAAACCAGAGGTTTCAAGTTCATCTCCTACGCCGTGTGGTGGATCCGACAGTCCATCCTACAGGCCTTGGCCGAACAATCGCGCATTGTCCGCCTCCCTCTCAACAAGATCGGTTCCATCAACAAAATCAACAAGACTTACGCCAAGTTAGAGCAAGAATTTGAGCGCGAACCCAATGCAGAGGAGATTGCCGAGGTTTTGGAAATCACGGAACAGGAGGTGAAAGAGTCGATGAAGAACGCCGGTCGCCACATCTCGATGGACGCGCCGCTCGTGCAAGACGAAGACAACAACATGTACGACGTGCTGAAAAGCGAGGAAGCCCCGACGCCCGAGACCGAACTTCTGTATGAGTCGTTGCGAAAGGAAATCGACCGAGCCATCTCCACGCTGACGCAGCGGGAGCAGGATGTCGTCCGCCTGTATTTCGGGCTGAACGGCAGCCACCCGATGACGCTCGAGGAGATCGGAGAGAAATTCGACCTGACGCGCGAGCGCGTGCGCCAAATCAAGGAAAAGGCCATCCGCCGGTTGAAACACACCAGCCGAAGCAAGATCCTGAAGAGTTATCTCGGTTGAAAACCAAAAGGAGCCTCTCAATTGATTTTGAGGGGCTTTTTTGATGCACTCATCCTTCTTCCATAAACGAAATTTCCGGAATTTTTGCGGAAAATTTCTTCCATAAAAGAAATTTTTCCTATTTTTGCAGAAAATTACTTCCATAAAAGCAGAAATCATGGAATACATCATCCGACAAAACTACTTGGATAAAGTCGAGAAATATTTCGGCAAAGACACCATCATTGTGCTGACGGGCCAAAGGAGAGTGGGCAAAAGTTTCATCTTGAAGCAGTTGCGCGACAAAAAGCTGCACGAACCCAATTCCAACGTGATTTTCATCGACAAGGAGAAACGGGAATTCGACTTCATCCAAACCTACCGTGACTTGAATGACTATATTGAAGGCCACCGACAAATTGGCTCAAAAAACTACATCTTTATCGATGAGATTCAGGACATTGCGGAGTTTGAGCGCACACTGAGGAGTTACTATACCGAGCCTGACACGGAAATCGTTGTCACGGGAAGCAACGCCAAGATGTTGAGCAACGAATTGAGCACGCTCATAGGCGGCAGATACAAGGAAATTTACATCCAATCGCTTTGCTATCAGGAGTTTCTGGTTTTTCACAACTTGTCGGACAGTGATGATTCCTTGGCCAAATACATCCAATTCGGAGGCTTGCCGGGATTGGTGAAAATCGGGCTTGACGCGGAGGATGCCCGTGAGTATCAGATGGACATTTACCATACCGTTTTGCTGAAGGACATCATCATGCGCAACGAAATCCGCAACGCGACTTTCCTTGAAATCCTTGTGCGTTTCCTTGCCGACAACACGGGGAAGCTCATCTCGGCCAACAGCATCTCGAAATTCATGAAGTCGCAAGGCGAAAACGTCACCCCTACGGCCATCAACAACTATATTGGATACCTGACCGAAGCCTACATGATCCAAAAGGTGAACCGCTACGACATTCACGGGAAACGCTTGTTTGAGAGCAACGACAAGCATTACTTTGAAGACCACGGCATCCGCAACGCCTTGGCGGGCGGAAACAGGGAAGGCGACATTGAGAAGGTCATAGAAAACATTATTTATCAGCAACTTGTGCATTCAGGATATGCAGTGACGGTAGGGCAGTTGCAGGCAGGCGAAATCGACTTTGTTTGCACGGCCAAAAACGGGCAAAGAAGCTATATACAAGCCTCTTACCTCATCGCCGACGAAGCCACCCGCGAGCGCGAGTTTGGCAACCTCCGCGCCATCAAGGACAACTATCCGAAATACGTCATCTCAATGACCCCGCTTGTCACCCGAAACGACGACAACGGCATCACCCATTTGCATTTGCGCAAGTTCCTGACGGAGGGGTTGGGGGCATAAAGACCCACAGCGAAAACCATGCGTTTACTCGGTTAAAAACGCAAAAGAGCCACTCAATTGATTTTGAGGGGCTTTTTAATGGTTCCCGCCTCACCATTCCCCTACCCTAACATGAAACGTCTTTGAGACCTTGTCGATAGCGATGGAAAAACTGATGTCGTCCTTGGCAGATTCACCTTTTGGGGGCTCCCAAACCGTTGCCCCAGATGGCGTTGTAGCTTTATCTTGTCTCTGTCATACCAAGTTATTGTCTTTCTCCATTTGCCATGTGTGATCCTTTTTATTCTATCGTTCCGGTAATACAATAAATCATATCCCATGAATCAAGAAACTAATCTTCGGCATACACTTCAGCGCAATACCCGTGCCCTTGGCAACGGAGTGCAGCGGATCTTCGGCGATATGGAAGTCGATGGTCATCCGTTTGGAGAGGCGCTCGGCCAAGCCATGCAACAAGGCACCGCCTCCTGTAAGGTAGATGCCGTTGCGCACGATGTCGGCATATAGCTCCGACGGCGTCTGCCCTAAGGCTTGAAGGATGGCTGCCTCGATGTTGGTGATGTTCTTCTCCAAGCATTTCGCGATTTCCTTGTAGCTGATTGTCACTTTCAACGGCAGGTCGGTGGTCTTGTTGGGTCCCACAACCTCCATATCCTGCGGAGGATCCTTAAGCTCGGACAAGGCTGCGCCGACGTTGATTTTGATGCGCTCTGCCGTAGGTTCGCTGATGCGCATCCCATGCACATGGTCCATGTGTTGGATGATGTCGCTGTTGAGCGCGTCGCCCGCCACGCTGATGCTCTTGTTCACCACAATGGTTCCCAACGACATGACGGCAATCTCGGTGGTGCCACCGCCGATGTCGACCACCATGCAGCCGTCGGGGCCTTCCACGTCGAAGCCCATGCCCAAGGCTGCGGCCATAGGCTCATAGATAAGATAAAGCTCTTTCGCCCCAGCATGGACACAAGAATCGTTGATGATGCGCATCTCGGCATCGGTGGCTCCTGAGGGCACACACACCACCATCTTGATGGACGGCTTGAACAGGTGCTTCTTGTGTGGAATGAGGTCGATGAGCCCACGTATCATCATTTCGCAGGCCTTATAGTCGGCGATGACGCCCTTTTTCAGTGGGCGCACGGTATAGATGCGGTCCTCGCCGCGCCCAATCATGGCAGCGGCCTTGCGCCCGACGGCCATCATCTTGTCGTCCGACTTGCGGATGGCCACCACCGAAGGCTCCTCGACGGCAATTTTCCCATCCTCAATGATAATGGTGTTGGCCGTGCCGAGGTCGATGGCAATCTCCTTGGTGAAGGGTAATATCTTCATAATATTTTGTTTTGTAAGTTGTTGATAATAAATATACTGCTCGTTTGTCTTGCGACCTTGCAAAGTTAATGTCAAAAGACCGTTTCCCGCAAGGGGTGTTGATAACTTTTTTTGAAGAGGGCCTTGCAATTGTGAGGTGTATCTTTGGAATGGGAATGTCCTAAACTTAATGTTCATCTTTTACGCCAATTTGTTCCACCGACAAGATTTCCGTCACAAAATCCAGATGGCACGGAATGTCAATCATAAAGAACTCCAAACATGCATCTACTATCCGATTATCGGACAACTGGCTTCTGTTTGATATTTTTTTCAAAAAGCTGATACTCAACAATATGATTGTTGTATCGGACAATAATCGGTCAACTATTATCTATCACGACATATTTTGTGGTCGGTCCGGCACCTTCTCGTCGGCAAAAGCCACCACTCACCATCGATTGCAGGTCGTTTTTCGCTGTTCCGTCAGATATTTCAGAACCCCAAAATTTCAAATAGTCTTGTTTGGTGAAGCTAACTCCTATCATCTTTGTCAACAAGAATTTTATTGCCCGATCATTTAACTTCACCACATTAGGAACACGATAAATGGTCAGTTTGGTTTTCCCGTCAAAGCACTCCCATTCTGGTAGCCTGCGCTTAAGCTCGCTCATTTGGTCGTGAATCAATTTCAAGCCTCTTCCCGTCTTCTCCATTTTACCATCAATGTAGAAAATTTCAGCCATCAAAGGGTTTCTTGGCGCAGACACGTGGGGTGAAACCACGTTCTTTCTTTTCACAAATCATTTGGCATCAAGCCTGGGTTGATAACCTCAATCCTGTCGGCATATATGAACACGAGCACTTCAGATGCCGTATCACTCATGTCTTTATAAATCAAAGCATTGGTTATGGCTTCATCAAGAACGGCTTGCGGATACTCGACATAATCCTTCCTGCTCCAATCATCACTGTGAAACTCACTTACCATAGGCAGCCGATGCTGAAAATAGTCTTGTGCGCGTTTCGACAATTCAAAAAGGTTGCCCTCCATCACAACGATATCTTCATATCTGTCGGCAGTCTTGCCGCCGAGCCTCACTTGTATTCGCATTTTGCTTTGCGGGAGGAACCGACCGACGTCAATCCCAAACAAACCCAAACAGCAGCGCATCTGCCTCGTCATCGCTGATGGTCCATCGGTTATGTGCGGCAATGTCTAAGAATTCCATTCTGGTCAGGTCGTTTTCATAAACCTCGTATTCCTCATTGGTGGCCAGCCGCCAACATACTGCCGCATAGCTGTCGTTTTCCAGAGCTTCTTGATGCTCCACCACATAGTCAAGCGGAAGCCTCTTGGCGACAACGGTAGCTAACGCGGTTTCCCTATAAGTCTCCCAAGCCTTTTTCACATCGGGAATCAAGTCGTCGTCCCACCAGGTCTGCATCGTCTCACAGCACCATTCGTGGTCAACATCATCGACGCTTTCAAGAAAAGTCCTAAGTATCCTGATTTGGTCTTGATGGGATTGTGCAGTAAACCTTTGCTGGAGTTCTTCTCGCGCATCTATTGAAACAAATGGATCCTCTTCGTCAAACTCCACGAACTCTCTTATCAGCTCGTCAATGGTGTCGTTCTTCTTAGGAGCCTTATTCTCTTCCAGCATCTTCTCGGCCTTGTATCTTATACCTTCAAATACTTCTTCGCTATTGGCAACCCCCATCAACTCTTCTTTTGATACTCCATTCAGCATCGCATTCACAAGTCTCAACTTATCTTTGTCTATCGAACCGTCTTCCAAATAAAAGCTCTGGTGCGACAAATCCCAAACAAGCCGAGCCGCTTCGCTTTAGCACCATGATGGGATAGGAATGTCCTCTATTCCGTTGTGTTTCAGTTCATATCGTTGTTCGTTGTCCATATTGTCGCTTAAGGTGTCGATGAAATATGTATGCCGCAAAAATAGTGATTGTTCATGAATTATCGTGATATTGATTACACTTCAAGCAAATGATTGTTTCGAAAACAATTGTCAATAGTCCACGATGTCTTGGCTCCAATAAAGCCGCATAAACTCGTATGCGCTGCTGTTCCCGTAGGGATAAGGATTGAATCTGACGATGTTCGTGTGCGCCACCATAAAGTAGTATTGCAACCGGGCTTGCAGGTCTTCGGGGTGCGCCTCGATGTGCCGCATGGTGACGTAGGCAATCATTCGGCGAAAATGGTTGTAGCGTAGGTTGGGGCTGTAGCAATAGGTTGAGGGGCATGAATGCATGTCGTTGTATTGTATCCTATAGGCACGCCACAATGGATCTAAAAGCGGCGAATAACAGCCCGATGAGAGCATGGCCTCCACTTCGCGCAGTATCATGTCCGTCATCTCAAAAGGCATCTTCATACCCAAGGCCACGTAGCCCCATGCCGCCTTTTCGTCAAACGACTCGGCCGCCATGAAGCGCTTGAAGATCTCCTGCTGGTCGGTTTCCGTAGGATGGCTTTCTTTCCCCACAAAGTGCTCGTAGATATCGGGAACCCATGCCAGCAGATAGCTTTGTGGCATCGCTCGGCTTGCGAGCATTTCGATCTCTAGGCGGTCGTTGGGCAGTTCGTTCATCCAGTCGTCGGTAAGCTGGCCAATCATTTCCGAGATGTCCCTTGGCGAGTTGGGCAGGGTGTCCATGGCGTTGCGTGTGTCGTCGTCCGACAATGCCCAATGGATGATGTCGTTGATTTTTGCCTTTGCCTTGCCGTCCTTCAAGCTGTTGAGACTTATTTTTCCATATTCATCCTTCAAGTCTTTTCGCAAGGCTACAGCATCTTCTACCTCGTCCTCATAACGCCAATAAGTGTCGACATCGGTTTCAACGGCATGGGCAAGCACCATGAAGTTGTAATACTCCACCATTTGGCGCATCATAGGTTTGCCATTCCATTCCTTGGGTAGCGCGATGGTCGGGGTGTAGTGGGCGACAAAGACAAGGCGGTCTTCGATATAGCTTTTTTCTTTGGCGAAGATAGCGGTGTCGCCGGAATAGTAGCGCAAAGTCTTGTCGAGGTAACTTTCCGTTGGCGCATCAGGTTTTGTCAGGTACAAGCTGTCGGGCCAGACAAAAGGCTCGCTCAAGGTCTTGGTTTCTTCATTCGTTGTCGTTTCGTCTTGCTGTTTTTCCGCCTGCGGGGTCGGCGAGCACCCGACCCCGGCAAGCGTCAGCAACGTAAGTAAAAGTTGTTGCGTTTTCATAATCATTACATCGTTTGCGTTTGTTTAACGATGCAAAAATGCAAAACCCCGAACAACTGGCCAAGCGTTTTTCGGGGTTCTGTATGAAATGACTTTAGGGTGTATGAAATGCCGCTATGGAAGCGATTTCGTAAAACTAGAGTTCACTTCTCATCACCAAATAATTGATATTTCTCCATTTCTTTTTGTCGGCCTTTGGATTCGGGTCGCCAAACTCATGGCGCTGGCCTTCGGCGTCGGTGGCCCAGCCGTATGCGTTGGCACCAACGAGGTAGATGGCGTTGTCAACGCCCAAGTCCACCAAGGCCTGGCTGAAGTCGTGGAACGACTCGATGCTGAGCGTTTCCACGGTGAAGACTTCTCCGCCTCGGTCGCACAAGGCTCGACGTATGGACTTGCCTTTAACCAATTCGTTTTCGACCAGCGTGCCGTTGTCCACCAAAGGGAACTGCCGGAAGAAGTAGCCGCCTTTCTCGGTGGCTTCTTCAAAAAGGGGAGAGTTGTCAGCCACTCCCACCGTCACCGTGTCGTTGATGATGGCGCAATAGCCTTTCTTGGAAAGTCCCCAGGCTTTAGGCTCGCCTTCCAGCACGAAGGCACCCACTATGCCGCCATTGTCGGCCCGGATGTCGGCAGCCTGTGCAGCGAAAATGATGCCGGGGTGAGCATGCGCGTTTCGTTGTCGGCCTGCACGAGGTTGCAATAGTTGCCGTCCGACGAGATAAACACGATCTTGTCGGGTGCAATGCGCACCATGTCAGTGGCAGTGGATATGATCAGATACTTCTTGAACATGACGCGGCAAAGGTAGCAACTCCATCGAAATGCAAAGATAGGCATTTCGTCGAAATGTACAAAATGGGCCGAAAAATGTATGAAATAGTTGATGGTGTTCTTCCTTTAAAACATCGATAGTAGTCGGAATCCCGAAAAAAAATCGCGATTCCGACTACTATCGACTGGAATTTCAGAAAAAACACTATTTTTGCAGCAAAAAAAACGATTTTGCCATGGCAACAATTATCGGAAGGAAACAAGAGCAAAAAGAGCTTCGCCGCTTGTTCGCGTCAGACGAAGCCGAAATGGTGGTGGTTTACGGTCGCCGTCGCGTAGGCAAGACCTTCTTGGTCAACCAAGTGTTCACGCAAGAGGAGTTTGCGTTCAAGGTCACGGGCTTGTACAAGAAACGCATGAATGTCCAATTGGAGAACTTCGCATCGGCATTGAACGAGTATTCCAACAGCGAAGTGTCGCCTACTCCGAAAACTTGGATGGAGGCTTTCGACCGGCTAAAGAGCCACCTCAAGAGGACCAAGACAGGGAAGAAACGAGTGCTTTTCTTCGATGAACTGCCTTGGATGGACACCAAGGGAAGCCAATTTCTGGGTGCGTTTGAATGGTTTTGGAACGGCTGGGGCAACGCACAAGACGACTTGATGCTCGTCGTTTGCGGAAGCGCCACCAACTGGATCGTCAACAAGTTCTTCAAGCAAAAAGGAGGGCTTTACAACCGCGCCAACAGCAAGATGTTCCTCAAGCCGTTCACCTTGGCCGAGACAGAGCAATACCTGCAAAAACAAGGGATTGAGATGGAACGGTACGACATCGCGCAAGCCTATATGATCATGGGCGGCATCCCCTACTACCTCAAGCAACTCGAAGCCGGACGACCTTTGGCCGACAACATCGACAACTGTTTCTTCAAGACCAACGGCAAGCTTTGGGACGAATTCGAGAACCTGTACGAAACGCTTTTTGCCCAGTCCGACATCTACATCCGAATTGCCGAAGCTTTAGCCTCAAAAAGGATGGGGCTGACCCGAGAAGAAATCATCACCGTGTCGAAGTTGCCCGACAACGGAGCGCTTTCACGCGCCTTGAAAGACTTGGTGAAATGCGGCTTCGTGAGAGCCTACACCTATTACGGGCGAAAAACCAAGACCCAAACCTACCAACTGGCGGATTTCTACACCTTATTCTATTTCCGATTCATCAAAGACAATTACGGCCAGGACGAACATTTTTGGACCCACATGCTCGACAACCCCAAGAAAAACACATGGCTTGGCTACAGCTTCGAGCAACTCATCAAAGACCACATCGAACAAGTGAAAAAAGCACTCGGCATCGCTTCGGTGCTGACCCAACAGTCATGCTGGTTCATCGAACAGCGTGACCTCGACGACGACACGCTGAACGGGGCACAAATCGACCTTGTCATCGACCGCCGCGACAAGGCCGTCAACCTTTGCGAGGCCAAGTTCTACAGCGGCGAATTCACCATAGACAAAGCCTATTCCCTCGCTTTTCGGAACAAAGCAGCCGCCTTCAAAGCTGCAACCAAGACCCGAAAATCCCTTGTTCCCACAATGATCACCACCTTCGGAATCAAACGCAACATGTACAGCGGCAACATACAACAAGAAGTCACGCTTGATGATTTGTTCGGTTGAAAAACGATAGTAGTCGGAATCCCGAAAAAAAACAGCGATTCCGACTACTATCGATTTTTTTTGCCGTCATTCGTCCTACATAAAAAGATAATGAATATATTTGCAGAAATATTGAGCTGCCACCGCGTTTCGACTCCTTCGACAAACTCAGGAACCGGCTCAACGACCATGTGACAGCCCTACAACTGACAACTGAACCACTGAACAACTGAAAACTGAAAACTGAACAACTGCCAACTATCAACTATCAACTATCAACTATCAACTGCCAACTATGAACTTAATAGCCCCTTCCCTACTCTCCGCCGACTTCCTCCGCTTGGAAGACGACATCGAAATGGTCAACCAAAGCGAAGCCGACTGGTTCCATTGCGACGTGATGGACGGCCGCTTCGTGCCCAACATCTCCTTCGGCATCCCCGTCGTGCAAGCCATCAAGAAAAAAGCGCGGAAGCCCTTGGACGTCCACCTGATGATCGTGGAGCCGGAGAAATACTTCGAGGCCTTCGCCAAGGCCGGCGCCGACGACATCACCTTCCACTACGAGGCCTGCACCCACATCCACCGTGCCGTGCAGCAAATCAAGGCCTTGGGCGTAAAGGCCGGCGTGGCGCTCAACCCGCACACGCCCGTCGCCGTCTTAGAGGACATCCTCAGCGACTTGGACTTGGTGCTGCTCATGTCGGTCAACCCGGGCTTCGGCGGGCAACAATTCATCGGACGCACATACGAAAAAGTGAAGAAGCTGCGTTTGATGATTGAAGAACAAAACGCCACGGCCCTCATTGAGGTGGATGGCGGCGTCAACACGCAGAACGCTAAGGCGTTGTTCGATGCCGGTGCCGACGTTCTTGTGGCGGGCAACGCGGTGTTCAAGTCAGAAAATCCAATAGAAACGATACATCAACTAAAACAAGAGCAATCATGAACGAAAACATCCTGAAACTCAAGCCGCAAGGCATTTGGAAGGAATTTCAAGGCATTCTCAATGTGCCTCGCCCGTCGAAGAAGGAAGCCAAAATGGTGGCTTACCTTGAGAAATGGGCCAAAGACCACAAAATCAGCTACATCAAGGAAGAGTGCGGCAACATCATCATGAGCGTGCCGGCCACTAAGGGCATGGAAGACCGCCAGACCGTCATCCTGCAAGCCCACATGGACATGGTGTGCGAGAAGAACAGCGACAAGGTCCACGACTTCGAGAACGACCCCATCGAGGCCGTCATCAAGGGCGAGTGGCTTCATGCCAACGGCACCACCCTTGGTGCCGACGACGGCATCGGCGTGGCTGCGGCCTTGGCCGTCATCGCCGACCCGACCGTGGAACACGGTCCGTTAGAGTGCATTTTCACCGTTGACGAAGAGACCGGACTCACCGGTGCTATGAAGCTCGACCCGAAGGACTTCACCGGCCGCATCCTGCTCAACCTTGACAGCGAGGACGAAGGCGAAATCTTCATCGGCTGTGCCGGCGGCATGGACACCATCGTAAAACTGTGGTACGAATTGGAGCCTGCCCCCGAAGAAAGCACGGCCTACCGCATCACCGTCAGCGGACTGAAAGGCGGTCACAGCGGCGACGACATCAACAAGAACCTTGCCAACGCCAACAAGCTGCTGACCCGCATCCTGTGGCAAGCCACCAACTGGTTCGACCTTCAGCTCTACGACTTCCAAGGCGGCAACCTGCGCAACGCCATCGCCCGCGAAGCCACGGCAGTGGCCTACCTCCCCAACGAGAGCGTCGGCGACTTCATGCACTACATCGCTGACATGGAGAAGCACTTCAAGCAAGAGTACCAAGTGACCGAGCCTACACTGAAAGTCGCGGCTGAAGTGGCTGAAATCCAGCCCGATGTGGTCATCGACGAGATGTCGCAATTCAACCTGCTGAACGGACTCTATGCCTGTCCTCACGGCGTGATTGCCATGTCGCAGACCATCCCGAACTTCGTGGAGACCTCGACCAACCTTGCCTCGTGCAAGAAGAAGGAAGGCTATTTCTTCATCCAGACCTCGCAGCGCAGCAGCATCGAGTCGTCGAAGCAAGACATCGCCGACATGGTGGAAGCCGTGTGGAGCCTCGCCGACGCCGACGTGGAACACACCGACGGCTATCCGGGCTGGGCGCCCAACCCCAACAGCGCCATCCTCGACATCGCAGTGAAGTGCTACAAGAAACGCTTCAACAAAGACCCGAAGGTGCGTGCCATCCACGCCGGCTTGGAATGTGGACTCATCGGCGACAAGATCCCGGGCATGGATATGATCAGCTTCGGCCCCACCCTGCGCGGCGTTCACTCGCCGGACGAGCGTTGCGAAATCGCCACCGTCCAGATGTTCTGGGACTTCATGTGCGACATCCTGAAGAACGCGCCGAAAGGAGAGGTGAAGAAAGCACCTGCAAAGAAGGCACCTGCAAAGAAAGCCGCCAAGAAATAACGGCGAATTTTGCGAATTAAACGAATTGAAAAAAGCCCATCGGAAATCCGATGGGCTTTTTCGTTATCCTCACTTCGTCTTGTCAGGCCAAGCGGGAATGGCGGGGATGTCGGGATAGTCCTTCATCTGCTCAAGGATGATTTCGATGGCCTTGTTGAGCTGGTCGTCGATGCCTTCAAACTCGCGGGCGGGGTCGTTGTCGATAACCACATCAGGGTCAACGCCATAACCCTCGATGACCCAGTTGCCGTTTTCGTCGAAAGGAGCGAACTCGGGACGGGTCAGCGAGCCGCCGTCGATGAAAGGCAGGCTGCCACGGATGCCGACCACACCGCCCCACGAGCGCATACCGACCGTGGTGCCGATCTTGTGCTTCTTGAACTGATAGGGGAACAAGTCGCCGTCGGAAGCTGAATACTTGTTGAACAACAGCACTTTAGGCCCAAGCATCATCTTCGTGGGCTTGGTCTCAGGTTCGTTGTTGCGCATCATGTCGTACATCGAAAGCTCGCGACGCAGGCGTTCCACAATCATCGGGCTGACGTTGCCGCCGCCGTTGCCACGGTCGTCGATGATGAGGGCTTTCTTGTCCAATTGCGGATAGAAATATTTGGCGAACTCGTTCAGGCCTTCCACGCCCATGTCGGGGATGTGGATATAGCCCACCTGCCCGTTTGTGGCCTTGCTCACCTTCTCCACGTTGCCTTGCACCCAGTTGTAGTAATACAATCCCGTCTCGTCGGCGATGGGCTTCACCACCACGTCGCGGGCACCGCTTTCGGAGGCCTTGCCGTTGAGGGTGAGCAGCACCGCCTTGTCGGCCTTGCCGATGAGGGCGGCATACATGTCCTTCATGTCCTTGGTGCTTTGTCCGTCGATGGCGATGATGTAGTCGCCTTCCTTGGCGTTCACACCGACTTCGGTCAGCGGCGAGCGGGTTTTCTCGTTCCAGTTCTCGCCCTTCAAGATCTTGTCAATCTGATAGTAACCCGACTTGTCGCGATGGATGCGGCAGCCCAACATACCCATCGGAATGCGCTCGGGCATCACGCGGTCACCGTTGCCAACATAGGCATGACCGATGTTGATTTCGCCAATCAGTTCGCCGATGAGGTAGTTCACGTCGTTGCGGTCGGCGCAATAGGGCAACAGCTTGCCGTACTTCTCCTTCATCGCGGGCCAGTCCACGCCGTGCATGTTGGGCGCATAGAAGAAGTCGCGCATCTGCCGCCAGGCCTCGTTGTAGATTTGTGTCCACTCGGTGCGCAAGTCCACCCATTTCTTCATGTTCGAGAGGTCGATGGTCTCATCACCCTTGCCTGCTTCACCGGGCTTGCCGCCTCCGCCAGTCGGCATCGGGCCTTTGGGCGCGTTGACGACTTTGAAGCTACGGCCTTCGCGCATGAGCATCTTGGTGCCGTCGGCGGAGAGTTCGTAGCCCATGCCGCCACCGATGGAGGTGCATTTCTTGCCCTTGGCGTCGAAGTAGCCGAGACCGCCGCCGTTGCGACCTGCCGCCACATAATACAGGCCATCCTCAACGCCAGTCAGGTTCCAGTAACGTCCCGCGTTGACGGGCAAGGCCACCACCCTGTTCGCGATGCCTTCGAAATCGATTTTCACCGTTTTGGCTTCCTTCTTGCCTTCGGGCTTGTCGCCTTTCGGGCCTTCGGGCTTGCCTTTGCCACCTTTTCCATCCATGGTCCCTGAGCCTGTCGAAGGGCCTTCCTTGGCCTCGCCTTCTGCCTTCACCTCGTCGTTCTCCGTGAGGAAAGGCGATGGCGTATCTTTCTGCAAGGTAACGAGATAGATGCGTGTCATGTCGGTATAGACGTGGTTCCACTCCAACCAGCCATAGGTCGGACGAAAATCGCGCTCGGAAGTGAAATAGAGGTACTTGCCGTTCTTGTCGAAGGCGGGCGACGAAGCGTTGTACCAAGCATCGGTCACCGTTTCATCTTTCTGGGAATCAATGTTATAAACATGGATTTGACTGACAGAGAACGTACTCGGCATCGCGTAGGCGATCCAGCGGCTGTCGGGCGACCAAGCGAAATCGCCCATCTCGCCGGCCTTGCTCTGTGCCACCATTGTGACTTTCTTCGAGGCGACATCCACCATGTTGATGCGATTCATCTTGTCGTACCACAGGATCTTCTTGCTGTCGGGCGACCAAGTGGGTCCGTATTTGTAAGTGTCTGAATCAGAGGTCAGTTGGATGGCATCTTCCTTGCCGTCTTGGGCTTGGATATAGACCTCGTCCTCGCCCGTGCGGTCGCTGATGTAGGCGATGTATTTGCCGTCGGGCGACCAAGCCACGTTGCGGTCGTGGGCGTTGTCGCTTTGGGTCAGGTTGCGCGTGATGCCCGACTTGACCGGCACCGTCCACACGTCGCCGCGAGCGCCGAAGGCCACCCTTTTACCGTCGGGCGAAATGCTGCTCGTGTTGATGAACTTGCTGGCATCCACATACTTGTCGCGGGTCGAGCGGTTGTCGTTGGCCATCTGCACGGGGATGGGATAGACCTTGCCGTCCTTCAGGTTGTAGCGGAACAGCTGGCCGCCGTTTTCATAAACGATGTCGTTGTCGCCGAGCGAAGGCCACTTGATGTCATAATAGGTGTAGTCGGTCACCTTGGTGGTCTGTTTCGTGGCGCGGTCGTAGCAAAACAGGTTCATCGTGCGATCGCGGTCGGAGCAGAAATAGATCTTGTTGCCGACCCACATCGGGAAGATGTCCTGTGCGTTGTTGTTGGTGACGTTTTCGATTTTCTTCGACTTGAAGTCGTAAACCCACACGTCGTCGGCCATGCCGCCGCGATAGTATTTCCATGTGCGGAACTCGCGCATCACGCGGTTGTAGGCAATCTGCTTTCCGTCAGGCGAATACGAGATCCAGCCGCCTTCGGGCAGAGGCAGTTGCTCGGCCAAGCCGCCGTTGATGTTGGCGACGAAAAGCTGACCGACGAAGTCGTCCCAGCTCTCCTTGCGCGAGCGGAAGACGATGTTCTCGTTGTCTTTCCACGCCATGACGATGTTGTTCGGTCCCATGCGGTCGCTGATGTCGTCACGGCCTAGGGTGGGCGTGTAGGTGAGGCGCATGGGCGTGCCGCATTCGGGATAAGGCATGACGTAAACCTCTGTGTTGCCGTCATATTGCGCCGTGAACGCCAAGTGTTTGCCGTCGGGCGAAAAACGCGCGAACATTTCGTAGCCCATCGGGTCGTTGGTGATTTTGTGGGCGACGCCGCCGTTGATATTGACGGAGTAAAGGTCGCCGCCATAGCTGAACACCACATCGTCGCCGTGGATGGTCGGGAAGCGCAGCATCCGCGCCTCCTCTTGGGCGGTCAGGCTGAACGCGCCCATCAGCAGAATCGAAAGAATTAAAGGTTTGATTTTCATAATATTAAGAATATTGAAATTATTTTTCTTGACCACAAAGATACAAAGATTATTATCTCAAATACATCATTACATCATCCTTTTGGATTGGAAATTACAGAAAATGACTATCTTTGCACTCAAAAGAAACGCTATGCCCAACGCCATCACCATACTGAACCGCGAGGAAGACCGCCGCATCGTGGAGGCCATCAAGCAGGCCGAGCTGAACACCTCGGGCGAAATCAAGGTGCGCATCGAGAACCACTGCAAAGGCGACGTGGAGGAACGCTGCCTGTTCGTCTTCAACATGCTCAGGCTCAACAAGACGAAACTGCGCAACGGCGTGCTCATCTACCTTGCCGTGAAAGACCACAAGTTCGCCATCGTTGGCGACGAAGGCATCAACAAGGTCGTGGAAGCCGACTTTTGGAACGACATGAAAGACCTGATGCTCAGCCACTTCAAGGAAGGCCGCTTCGCCGACGGTTTGGAACAAGGCATCATGCGCTGCGGCGAGAAACTGAAAACCTATTTCCCCTACCAATCCGACGACATCAATGAAATCCCCGACGACATATCCTACGAAAACAACTAACAAACAGCGACTTATATCATTATTAGGTTTGCTTTTCGTCCTGTTGGCATTTGGTTCGGCACTGAAGGCGCAACTACCCTCACCACCCGATCCGCCACGCTTGGTGAACGACTACACGAACACACTCACGGCCCATCAAGTCGATGTGTTGGAACACAAGCTCGTGGCCTACAACGACTCGACTTCCACCCAGTTTCTCGTCCTCCTCGTCGATGACCTGCAAGGCTACAGCATCGAGCAATACGCCACCCAAATCGGACACAGTTGGGGTGTAGGACAACAGGGCAAGAACAATGGCGCGGTCATCCTCGTCAAGCCCAAGAAAGGCAGCGAGAGCGGCAAGGTGAACATCAGCACGGGCTACGGCATCGAGGAATACGTCACCGACGCCACGGCCAAGCTCATCATCGAAAGGGAGATGATTCCGGCCTTCAAGGAAAACGACTACTACACGGGCATCGACAACGCCATCAACGTGATGATGGGCCTCTGCTCAGGCAAGTTCACCCAAGACGAATACGCCAACGACGACGGCATCCCAGGTTGGCTCGTCCTGCTTTTCATCATCGCCATCATCATTATCTTTATCAAGTTTTCCAACAGCGGAGGCCAGTCCTATTCCGGCGGCGGAATGCGCACCATCTGGATTCCGATGGGCGGCTTCGGCGGAGGCGGTTTTGGCGGAAGCTCGGGCGGCGGTGGTAGCTTCGGTGGAGGCTTTGGAGGCTTCGGAGGTGGCGGCTTCGGCGGAGGAGGCGCAAGTGGAAGCTGGTAATTAATTCACAAAACCCACAAAACAATGCAAAACTATCTCAAAGAAAAACGTGTGGCGGCACGCAACCACGTTGCCGCCAGGGAAGCGGGCCGGTTGGCCGCTTTCCCCTGCCAAGAAAAGGTTTTGAGGGTTTTGCAGGTTTTGTGACAATAAAAACGAATCAATACACAAACGAACATGTCGGAACCAATCATTGAAATAAAGAACGCCTCGATTTTCCAACGGGAGAACCTCGTCTTGTCGAACGTCAACCTGACGCTCCACAAGGGCGAGTTCATCTACCTCATCGGGCGCACAGGCAGCGGAAAATCCTCATTGTTAAAGACTTTGTACGGCGAACTGCCCGCCCGCGACGGCATCGTGCGTGTGGCCGGCTACGACCTGACCAAGCTGCGCAAGAAGGACATCCCCTACCTGCGCCGCAAAATCGGCATCGTGTTTCAGGACTTCCAGCTCCTCTCCGACCGCACGGTGGAGAAAAACCTGTCGTTTGTCCTCGGCGCCACGGGCTGGACCAATTCCGCCGAGATCTCCAAGCGCATCGACGAGGTGCTGGCCATGGTAGGGCTTTCCGACAAGCGCAAGAGCATGCCGCACCAGATGTCGGGCGGCGAACAGCAAGGCGTGGCCGTCGCCCGCGCCCTGCTCAACCATCCCGATGTCATCCTCGCCGACGAGCCTACCGGCAACCTCGACCCCGACACGACTTTGGAAGTGATGAAACTCCTACGCAACATCAGCGAAAGCGGCACCGCCGTACTGATGGCCACGCACAACTACACGCTCATGCAGAAATACCCCTCCCGCATCGCCAACTGCAAGAATGGGACGGTGGTTTGCTCGGAAATGGAATGATTTTAAGCTATTAGCTATTAGCCATTAGCTGTTAGCTCATTTCAGCCAAATAACATGCTAATGGCTAACAGCTAAAAGCTAATAGCCTTTATGATTTTCCACGCATTCGACTCATTATCATAAAGCTGCCGCATGGCAAGGTCGCGCTCCTCGATGTCGTCCTCAGTGAAGTCCTCGTCCATCAGCCGCTTGATTTCGGCAATCATCTGTTCGGGTTCGTCGGCAACCACGCAAAGGTCATCCAAGGAAGTGCCGCGCACCATGTCCCCGTTGACCAAACAAAAACGCCCGTTGTAAAGCGCGTTCAACAGCTTCAGTTTCAATCCCGTAGGCTGGTTCGTCACCAAAATATTCACCTGCGCCTGCCGCAAAAGGTCAATCATCTCCGCGTCATCGGGATTGGCCACCAAGGTCACGTTGGAATGCCTTTCGGCAAGTTTCAGCAACTTTTCCGAAGGATTCAACCCGGCCACGATGCAATGCCCGTCAAGCTCCGAAAACACATTGTCAATCAACCACTTGGCTGCTTCTTCGTTCTCCCTGACCGAAAGGTTGCCGTGATAAAGCACATAGTCGCCCCTACCCGTTTCCGAACACACCGAATCGGTGGCATTGAAGCCCGGAACGAGGATGACATTTTCGTATCGCCGAGCAAAATAATCCGCATCCTTCTGCGAAATGGCGAAAATGCCCGCCGCCTTGCACAAAACCGGCTCATAACGCCTTAGTTTCCAAGCCTCTGCCAAATAGAACCATTTCTTTTTGCCCCATTTCTCGGAGTCGGCCAAGGCTTGATAATAGTCGTGTTCAATATTGTGGGCGCGGACATATATCTTTCTGCTTTTCAGTCGCTTGTCGTTCAACACAGCCGTTGTATGCAACCCTTCACAGAGAATGGGATAATCGTCTTTCAGCAAATCCTGCACCAAAGCCTCCGACTGCCTCGAATTGACGATATAAGGCGTTAGGCTTAGTTGTTTGGCAAAGAAAGTATCACGTTTATAATACTTTACATCGTAGCAACGCTTCAGAATCTCCTGCTCGCCCCTGCCGTATTCAAAGCAATGCAGATGCACCTTGACGCCCGCCTCTATTAGTGCCTTCACGCGATAGAAAACGTCAATCACGCCGCCGTAATTGGCAGGATACGGCACATCGAAAGCGATGATATGTAGATGATTTTCAGTCATAATGGCTATAGATTTCGAGCAGTTTCTGTTCCTCGTTTTCCCAACACAAATCCAGTGCCGCAAGAGCCAAGTTGCGTTTCCATTGCCCCCTTCTCTCCTCATCCGACAAGGCCTCTCGAATCGTGTTAGCAATGGTCTCAGGCTCATGGTTCTCGATGAACAGGCCAAGGTCGTAATTATTGATAATCTTCTCTATTTCAGTCAGATGCGATGCCACAATCGGAACGCCAGCCTGAATGAAATCGAACAATTTGTTGGGCAGGCTGAAACGATAGTTGAGGTTGGTGTCCTTGTCTAAGCAGAAGCCCAATTCGGCCAACTGCGTGTAGGTCATCATCTGCTGGTAAGGCATCCTCGGAAAAAAACGCACACGTTCTGTAATCTTCAGTTCCTCAACCATTTGCTTCAAAATCGACAACACATCTCCCCCTCCGATAATCATCAGGAAGCAATCGTCAAGCAACGCCATCGCCTGCACCAATTCCTCCGCCCCGCGCTGGATGTTGATGCCGGAGCCTTGCAATATTAATAGGTGCTTGTCGGTTGGCAAGCCCAACGCCAACCTGTCACCCTTGGGCGGCAACGCCTTTCGAGGCGGGATATTCCTGATAACGTAGCACTTAACACCGTATTTCTCGTGGAACAAGTCGGCGATGGAATCGCAAACGGTGATCATCTCGTCCAACTTCGGGACTACGAAGCCCTCGATCCTTTTCCAGACGCGCTGCACCCGTGGCCTGTTGACCAACTCGGGCGTCTCGGTGAAATACTCGTGGCTGTCGAAAACCAACTTTTGACGTTTCAGCCGAGAGACGAAATAGCATGGCAAAATCGTATCCAAATCGTTGGAAAGCAAAAGATTGGCACGATGAAACAGCAGGAAGAGAAACAGTCGGATGTTGTATTCGGCATAAAAATGCGGGCCTTTCTCGAACAGCAGTCTCATCCGATGCGAGGCGTAGGGCCTTTCGTCCATCGGCGGACTTTTGCGTTGCTGGCGTCCCACCAAAAGCACCTCATACCCAGCCTTTTGCAAAGCCAAGCACGACTTGCTGACCCGCTGGTCCGTGACCAAGTCGTTGATAACCGATACGATGGCGCGTTTCATGGGGGCAAAGGTACGAATGTTTTCCATGAAACGCAGAAAATTCGCAGGTATTGTGTATTTTTGCCCCCATGAAAACCAATGTCAACCTCAAATCCTACAACAGCTTCGGCTTTGATGCCGTGGCAAAATTCTTCATTGAAATCAATGACATTCAACAACTTGAAGCGTTGATTCAAAGCGACATCTTCAGGAACGAGAAACGCCTCATCCTCAGCGGGGGCAACAACATCCTTTTCCAAGACGACTTTTTCGACGGCCTCGTCGTGTTCATCAACACGAAAGGCATCGAAATCTTGCAAGACGATGAAAACGAGGTCGTTGTGCGTGCCCAAGCGGGCGAGGACTGGCCTGATTTCGTGCGTTTTACCGTCGGGAAAGGACTTCATGGGTTGGAGAATTTGGCGCACATCCCCGGAAAAGTTGGGGCGGCACCTGTGCAGAACATCGGGGCCTACGGCATGGAACTGAAAGACAGCTTCTTGCGATGCGAGGCCATCGAAACGGCGACGGGCAGAAAACGGGTCTTTACGAAAGAGGAATGTCGTTTCGGCTACCGCGAGAGCGTCTTCAAGAACGAACTGAAGGGACAATACATCATCACTTCGGTGGATTTCCATCTCCAGAAAGACGCGCCGCTGCATTTGGAATACGGCAACATCAAAGCCTATTTGGAGCAAAACGGCATCGAAAACCCTGATTTGCAGCAACTTCACGACACCATTTGCGCCATCCGCGATGCCAAGCTGCCTGATGTGAAGCAAATCGGCAGTTGCGGCAGCTTCTTCAAGAATCCCGTCGTCGAAAAGGGGCAGTTTGAGGCTTTGCAAAAGGAATATCCGACCATGCCGCATTACGACGAGCCTAACGGAAAGGTGAAAATCCCTGCGGGGTGGCTGATTGAACATTGCGGCCCTTCGACAAGCTCAGGGACCGCAAGTTGGAAAGGCTGGCGCGACGAGCATGTGGGCGTGTATGAGAAGCAAGCCCTCGTGTTGGTGCATTACGGCGGTGGCAAAGGTCGCGACATCGTGGCGTTGGCCCGAAAAATCCAAGACTCCGTGGAGGCGAAATTCAGCATCCGCATCAGCCCCGAGGTGAATTTCGTATGATTCATGCGCAATTTTTCAGCTAAAATGGTAATGGCTATTACGGTAATGGCCATTACTATTTTGAATTTAGCAGAATAAAACATTACATATCAACACATTACATATCCTCCATTGACAGCGAACCGTAATGTGTTTTCATTTTCCGAAACTCAGGCGTTTGGGCCAATGCCACGCCCATTTTTTCCTTCAGCGTCTTGGCGCTATACCGCTTGCCTTGCTTCTTCAGTTCGTAGAACCACGCCTCTTTCGCGATGGGGTCAACGACAATCAGGTCAATCTCATTCTCGCCTTTCCGATCCCACCATTGGCCGATGACGTATTTGCCTTCCTCCTCGAATTTCTTGGCAAAATAACGCTCCATCATGAAGCCCGAAACGGAGCTGTAGTCGCGCTGGATAATGTCGTTCAAGGCACTTAGGGCTTTGTTCTCGACCAAGGACTGGTACTTGTAGAAAAAGCGAAACCAGAAAATCAGGAAGCAGTCGTTCAGTTGGTAGCGCACCTTTTTGCTGGTCTCCTTGGCGAAAATGGGCAACGACTTGGAAACGAGGCTGTAATAGTTCTCCAAACGCGCCAAATAGCTGCCTATGTTGCCGATGCCCAACTCACCCTCGATTTCCGAACGGGTCTTCTTGCCGCTCGCGATGCAGGTCAGGATGGAGAAATAGGTGATGTAGTCCGTGCCAAACTCCTCGATGAGGATGTTGCGCCCTTCGTTGATGAACGGCGAGTTTTCCTCCGTCAAGGCAGAAAGCATCTGATCTTTAGTGACATAGCCCTTGTCGAGCAATAACGAGACATACCACGGCACGCCGCCGGTGATGCTGTACAACGCCAGCAAGTCCTCGTGCGTGTAGTTGGGGTTGAAGTCGGCCAAAATCTCCTTCAGGACGCTCGTGGAAAAAGGCTGGAGCAGCAGCTTTTGGTTGGCGCGACCGAACAACGGTTCCTCGTAGTCCTCGAAGATGCGTTTCATCAGCGTGAAGACGGATCCGCTGATAATCAGGTTCAAATGGCTGGTCCGCTTGTGCAAGTCCCAATCGCGCTGCATGTCGCCAAAGACCGTCGGGTTCACCTTCAGGAAATTCTGGAACTCGTCGATGACCAACGTAAACGGCTGTTTCTCAGCGCAATGAAGCACCAACTTGAACACCTCCGAAAACGACAGCAGTTGTCCGTAGATCGGAATCTCCAATTTGTTGCTGATTTCGTCGAGATAATCGCGGCACAGCAAGGCCTCGGCTTTCTTCCCGACGAAGAAATACAGCACTTTTTCGTCGCCGCATTGCAACGAAAGCTCGGTTTTCCCAATGCGCCTGCGACCCATCAGCACGGTCATCTGCGCTTCTTCCCTACTCTTTTCGAGCACTTTACGGAGCTCTTCACGCTCCTTTTCCCTGTTGTAGAATTTCATGGCAAAATAGTAATCGTCATTACGGTAATCTCCATTACCATTTTGCAAAAGTACACATATTTTCTGGAACTGCAAGCGTTTTTTCAAAAAAAAAAAGTAATCGCCATTACGGTAATGGCCATTACTATTTGAACTACGATTAAAAAATTTGGGAATCTATTATTGAAAATCTTGGGAAGTTTTTATTGAAAATCTTATGGAATTGATTTGTTTTTTGTATTTTGCAGCTTTTGGACGGGAGGCAAAGACAAGCATTCCAACCAACCTCGGACGGCAAGGGAGAGATTATTTTCTCTTTCTCATGTTTTGAGGGTAATTATTGACCCTTCCAAACCTCCCGATAAAATTGCATTAATTAGTTGAATTTAGGCTTTTTAAAGTGGACTCATCATTCTAGTTTGCCACAAGCTCTCTTTAGCCGTAGTTCTCAGCGTTTGCTCGTATTTCTAAACTCCGATTCTTCAGAATGCTTTCCAGCTTTGTCCTCCCATTTAACCTCATATTTTATTGAATATTGATTGTCTGACCAATGAAAACCTATTTCCCTGTTCTCGGTTGGTTTGAGTGCTTTAGGTAAATCTTGTGCAAAGCCATGATAATATGATGATTCACTTAGGATTGTTACTTCTATTTCTGTTGCTTCACATTCCCCATAGTTCTCAATTTTAACAATCATGTAATTGTTCGGAACAGCTTTTTCAAGAGATGTTATTCGGATCTTTGCGTGTTTTTCTTCTTCTCGTTTTTTCTTCTCATTTTCAATGATATAATTGTTTATAACACGCTGTTGGTTAAACAATCTCCAAGAAATAATTAGGGCAACGAGCGAAAGTCCGATTCCTATTAGTCCAACAACAACTCCCAAATCAAAATTCCAATTAAATTGTAGTAAAATCATAAGTAACTGTTCATATTTATAATTAGATCCATTCTTCCTTTATTGTTTACTCATAAATCTGTTGCAATCTTTCTTTAGCAGTCTCATCCCCATTGTCTGCTGCTTTTTTCCACCAATATTGAGCTTGTTCAATATCTGGTGCGAGAATAGTCTTATAATCAGTAACCGTTTTTGTTTTAGCATGTTTATGTTTCCCATAATTGCCATACTCGTCATCGTCCCAATCCCAGTAATATCCAGTAATCACTTTATGAGTTCCAACTTCAACTTTAATGCCGTCACGATAAAAATCACCTAATACTCGTTGATAATAAGCATTGTCAAGTTTTGCTGCATTTTGAATCCATTCCAACCCTTTTTTCTCATCTTTAGCAACACCTTTCCCATACATATATGATAAACCCAAATTTCCCATCGCAGAAGTGTGTCCTTGACTTGCAGCCTGAAGATACCAATACGCTTGTTTTGCATGATCAATACTATTGCCATCAAAAGTGCGGTAATTATTCCAACCAGCATCTTTATTTTTATTATATTCAGCACCGCCATAATAACAACCTAATGTAAATTGAGCATTAACTTCTCCTTTTTCTGATGCATACTTTAATATTTCTATTCCGGTCTTGTCGTATAATTCATCACAAAAGCCATCATGTTTTAAAAACATGTCTTTTGCTATGCTTGCAGATTGTGAGATGTCGTTTTCTGCTGAAGCAACACAATATTGACAGTACCATTGTGCGGCATCCTTTCCTGTTTTCAAATGGTCGAAGTTGCAAACACCATGCTTGCCTGTTAGGAAATCTTGATACCCACTCAAATGATCGCTTTCATCTCTTTTGAACATCTCTTGAGCGATTTCGTATGCTTTGGATGGATTATTACTTGCTTCTTGAATCAGCTTTTCATCATCAGCCTTTGCTTTTGACGGATAAACATATCTTATATACACAAAACTCGTCAACACACCAAGGCCAAACATAATTCCAAGCGAAAGAATTACAATCAATAATAATTTCAGATACTTTGATAGCTTATTATCGTGTTCTTTCTTTGTCGTTTTTACATCAGTCTGAATAGTATTTTTCTTGTTTTCCACACTTTCTTCCACAACAATAGTTTCCTGAGGGCTTGATTCTTCCTCTAACAAGTTCCTTACAGAAATGTCGTTTTCTTCAACACCTTTGTGCGCAGTAGGTTCTGAATCGGTTGTCAACAATTCTTTTCCAATTATCTCTTCTTGTGCAATATCGTTTTCGTTATTATCAGCATTTATCTTACTTCCATTGTCAGTGTTTTCTTCAATGATAAGATTGTCATTGTTGTCATTCTGTGGGCCTTCATCTGTCTTTTTTCCAACTATGCTTCGCCAAACAAAAGCCATCAAACCCATGAAAACAATCATCACAATTGCTCCTCCACCATGTTTTAGTCCCAAGATAGTAGTTAATGCTGAGAATAGGATAAACAACACGATGCACGCAACGATGGCCAATATAATCCTAACACTTCTTTTCATCTTAAATATGTGAGGTTTCTCTGAATCCTTTTCTTGATTTAAATTCCCTTCTGTTCTTTTTTCAGTCCGTATTTCATCAGCAAGTTTCTTGTTTGTTATTAAACCTTTTGGTGCAGTTGGGTCTTCTGCGGTAGTATCCGTTTCAATAGGATTATCTGTCAATAATTCTGGGTTCTGGTCTTTGTTATCATTTTCATTTGGCTTGCCAACATTGATTCCATTTCTTACCGCTTTGACTAACTCCAACTCATTATCTTTCCATTTTTCCGGGTCTTGTTCGCGCAATTTGGCCATTTGCAAGATTTCCTTTTGAGTGAGACAGACCTCGAAATCAACTCTGTCTTCACCAGTTCCATAATGGAGCTTCATTGTTGAGGTATCGTTCCAATCCTTTTTCCCGCCTACTTTTAATGAGATGAACAAGGTTATCATCAAGGCAACTGCTGGAATAGCAACAAAAACAAGCGTTGAGCCAAGATCAAACGCAAAGCCATATCCTGAATTCTTGCAGGCTGCGACCAACAAATTGATGAGGATTCCTCCAATTAAAGGAATAAGGATTGATGTCCATATCTTCTCTGATTTTGTTTTGGGCGCATAATACCTCGCAATAATAACGCCAACAATTATGGCGATGGGTATGGTTATTATAATCATAGCTTTATCTATTTTTTATTTGTGGTGGTGAAATTTCAAAGAACTTTTCATCATATTGAAATCGTCACTTGACAAGGTTGATGTTGAATGTGCTATCGGATTGATGATTACGGTTTTACCTACTGTAACGAATCCTATTATTTCGGCATGATAAGCCCTGCCTTCGTGGGTATAGGAATAGTCTACTGCTTTGGCGGGAATGTCATTGAACGTTGTTGTGTAGATGGCGCTGTATTCGACGTTGCTGAATTTGTTGGAATTGGCATACCCGATTACAATATCGTCAATGGCAGATTCTACAGATGCGTCTGTATTCTCCATCCAAAACACACCAAATTCAGAATCCGATTGGTCGCGACCGCCTACCATATACACTCCATCCGATAATTCGTATGTCGTAAAATTCCAATTTCCGGGATGATTCAAGGTCAGTCCTTTGTATTGGAGTGTTTCGACACGGTTGTTCAAAATGTAAGGAGCCATCATCTCATCTGTTTTCTGTTTTACAACACTGTTGAATATCAGGAAAGCAACAAACAACAACCCAAAAACACCGAGTGCCCACCACAGCCCTTTATTGTTGCTTTTAGCAGGATCATCATTTTTTGCAGGCACTTGCATGGTCTCTTGCTCATGCGACTGCTTTTCGGGTTCCTGAGATTGTTTTTCCCGTATGACTTTTCTTGCCTCTTGAAGTAATTCCATGTCTTTGCCTTCCCAATTTTCGGGGCTGAATCGACGGATTTGCTCCATCTTGTCAAGTTCCTCTTGGGTGACTTGTACTGATATCTCAATTGCATCATTTCCAACACCCTGCCTGATGGTAATGGTCTTCTTGTTTTTATCCTCTGTCATATTATTCTGTTTAGTTAAACTGCAAACCTTTAATTAGTTCGTTCACAATGTTTTTATTCTTATTATATTCGACTTCAGGAACATGGAAGTCAATGGTGTAAAACCTGTCTTTGTGGAACACTCGATAAGTCGTATAAATGAAGACAGTGCCATACACATTGTTTTTCGCCATGCTCATTAAAGCCTCCGTATTGCCGATTTTCACTTTCTCGCAACTCTTTATTATATCACTCAGAGTGTTCTTTTCCCGTTGTTTCATGTCCTCTACAATTTCATCTTCATGAATCGAAAAGTCCTCCGTTGAATCCTCTAATTCCCATACTGAAAGCAAAATGGTCGCCCCATCGCTTGATTCCAATTTAAAGAAACAATGCGATGAATTGTTTCGCTTTTTAACCTCTGAAAACCTCTTTGGATCATAGGCGAAACTAATATGATATTCGTCTGACTTGAACAATCCTTTTGGGCTTTGGCCAACTATATCAGGAACTTCATCATTCTCTATTTTCAAGAATTGCATAAAGGTCATAAAATCGTCTCGATATTTATCTTCCTGACTTAAGTTATAGCTTGTGGTTATCCTCAAAAATCTACCCCCGTAGAAAAACTTATATTCCCGTACATGTGTTTCGGCTCCTGTTCCTGGCCGATTATATTCCGTTACCAAAGCCGATAGACCGCTGTAGTTTTCTTTTCTTAGTGGAAACCAAGAAAATGAACCTTCAAATTCCCAGAATTGCCCCATACAATCCAAACCTTTTTTCGTTTCATTTCTCCACAAAGTATCTAATATGGTCAATTCTGATGGTGCCACAGCGGCTATGTCTTCTTGCGTGAGAAAATCATCATATGAAAACTTAAAGATTATTCGTCCATAACTGTTGTTGGCCTCTTTGTACTCATCGCTAAACGGATCTTTATTCAATCCTTTAGGCTGAAGTACTATTTGAGCTTCCTCGAAAAACAAGTCACACTCGTTGCAAAGCATCTCATAGAAAGACGACTGGTGAAAGGACTTGGTGAATCTACCTTGAAACGAGTCTTCAAGACGTACCTCCATCGTGCTTGGTATCGCAAAAGAGCACACACTTGGTATGGAATAAGTTTCCCATCCTGTTGGAGTTGTTTGAGCATATAGTTTGTTTTTTGTTACGAGAAGCCAAACGACCATCAATAACAGAATGACTAATCCTTTCTTTGTCATAACAATAGTTTTATTCATTGAATTATTGAATTCATAAAATGTCAAAATGGTTTTCTAAAACACCCCTTGCCGTTACACTCGACGCAAATCTTATATACTTTGCCCTCACCCTCGCATTCATCACAGCTCTTGGTAATAACACCATCTCCATTACATAACGAGCAGGCCAAGCGACCTTCTCCAAAGCATAAACCACATTCGGTATATCCAGTGTTATCACAATAATAGCAATTCTCATAACCTCGACCACCACATTGTGAGCAATCAACATAACCTCTCCCTGAACAATGGGAACATGACTCGTAGCCTCGTCCCCAACATGAAGTGCAAGTATTACCCCATGAATCCATCCCAGTCCTATTACAAAACATACAATCACTTCTTCCATCTCCCCAACACCAAATACACTGGTCTTTTCCTTTCCCATAGCAAAAAGAGCATTCGATTCGACCTTCCCCAAAACAATTAAGGCATTGTTCTCGTCCTTGACCAGAGCACGACCAGCATACTACTTTGCCAATACCGTTGCAGATATAACATTCTTCTTCAATTTCACCCATTCCATCACAAGCAATACATTCAACAGCAATCTTACCTTCACCCTTACATTTGTCACATTCTTGATACCAAAAAGGGTTCTTATTGGTACAGCATGTAAGAAATAACGAGAGCATTAAGACTGCTATACTTTTGATTGAACGGCAATTCGTGAATTGCATTTATTTCAACGCATTTTTATGCCTATAGTTCCCCCGATTCGGCAAATCTACACATAAGAAGGCTAGGAAACTTGAATTGCACCTATTTTCATATGTACAGGCTCTGGAAAACACCCTTGGAAGTAAAAACAGATACTGTTCACCTAGCCTATATGCACCAAAATAGATTGAATGCAAAATAGACAGGTCAACCCGTATCTTGTATCTTCTTCCAAAATTTTCCAGACTTTGTACATAAAGACACAAGCACAAATTGCCTTCAACTGCTCGGATTTCTCTCCGAACAATCAGCGGCAAATATACAAAGAATTATCAATGGGAAGCCCTAAAAAGCTATTTTTGACAAAAAAACGTTCCCAATAACATCATGTCACGATAATACACAGCCTTACAAATTTCCAGTTATAAAGGAGGCAATTCAATAATAGCCTTACAAATGTCCATTAGATCCATAAAAAAAACAAAGAAACGTACCACCCGGATTGGATGTGCAATGCCAGCGTATATCATCTGGAAATAGAGGGTGATTCACGACGTTTTTGGAATCAATCCCGTAGACAGTCTATAGGCACTCCAACGCCCCAATCAATTCCGTAACATTTTGGAAACCATGCCGTTGGCAATAATCGGTTATTCCAGCGGCCACCTTGACGGAAACAGCGGGGTCGATGAAATTGGCCGTCCCGATTTCGATGGCTGAGGCACCGGCGAGCATGAACTCCACGGCGTCGGTGGCGTTGCTGATGCCGCCCAAGCCGACGACGGGAATCTTCACCGCCTGGGCCACTTGCCACACCATCCGCAAAGCCACGGGTTTTACGCAAGCCCCTGACAATCCACCTGTTATCACTGAAAGTTTCGGCTTTCGCTTCTCCGCGTCGATGGCCATGCCCATCAAGGTGTTGATGAGCGACACCGAGTCGGCACCGGCGGCTTCGGCAGCCAAGGCAATCTCGGCGATGTTGGTCACATTCGGCGACAGCTTCACCATCAAGTGTTTATGATACACCTTGCGCACCTCCGAGACCACTTGCGAGATGCCCGCTGTAGTCACGCCGAAAGCCATGCCGCCTTGCTTCACATTGGGGCACGAGACGTTCAGCTCGATGGCGGGAATCTTCTCCAAGCCGTCCACCATCGCCGCGCCTTTCACATAATCTTCAAGCGTGGAGCCGGAAAGGTTGAGCAACACATTGGTGTCAAAATCCTTGATGCGCGGATAAATCGTGTCGATAAAGTACTGTACGCCTTTGTTTTGCAGTCCGACGCAGTTGAGCATTCCCGAAGGCGTTTCGGCCATGCGCGGATAGGGGTTGCCCTCGCGCGGATGCAGCGTCGTGCCTTTCACGATGATGCCGCCGAGTTGCGACAAATCGACGAAATCGGCGTATTCCTCGCCGTAGCCAAAGGTGCCCGAAGCCGTCATTACGGGGTTGCGCAGCACCAAGCCGCGCCCCAAGTCAATCGTTGTGTTCACCATTTCAACCTCCTTGTATTAAAGACGGGGCCTTCCTTGCAGACGCAGACGTGGCCATCCACGGTGTCCTCCACGCAGCAGAGGCACGCGCCGAGGCCGCAAGCCATCAGGTTCTCCAACGAGACCTCGCACCAAGTGTCATTTTCAGCCGCCAACTTCGCCACAGCCTTCATCATCGGCTTGGGACCGCAGACATAAATCTTGTCGAATTGCCTTTCGGCCCACACCGAGTGCATGGTCACGAAGCCTTTTTCGCCCAACGAGCCGTCCTCGGTGGTGACGAAAGTTTCGCCAAGCTGCTGGTAATCCGCCAAGCGAAGCAAATCGGACTTTGATTTTCCGCCCAACAGCAGAACGGGGCGGACACCTCTGTCGTTCAGCACTTTGGCGAAATAAAACAAGGGCGCGATGCCGATGCCACCGCCAACAAGCGCCACCTTCTCCCCGCTTTCGGGAAGCGTGAAGCCGTTGCCGAGCGGCAATACTATATTAATAAGGTCGCCCACGGCGGCAGCGGCAAGATGTCGTGTGCCCTCGCCCACCTGTTGCACTAACAGCGTGATTCCGTTCCGCTGAAAATCAACATCATGGAGGGAAATAGGACGGCGCAGATAGGTGCTCGGCGAGCCGTCAACGCGCACTTGGACGAACTGTCCGGGCGCGATGTCGGGCAAGGGCTGTTCGCAACGCAACCGCAGCAACACGGAACGCCCGAAGTCCTGTTTCTCGGCCAAAGTGAAGTCTGTAATCTGTTTCATAACCCAAGATTAGTGCCACAAAATTACAAAAAAAGCTGCCGAAGCAGCTCTTTTTTCGTCATTCTTTGGAATCACTCCGCTTTCTCGGCGGGTTCTTCAGGGGTTTCTTCCGTAGCCTCGGCCTCTTCGGTGAAGTCAAGCAGGTTCTTGTCCATCAGCATCTGATACCATGCGAATACCTTCTTCATGTCGGAGGGATAAACGGCGTCCTCGTCGTAGTCGGGCATGACGAAGGCGAACTTCTCGCGCAACTCGTCGTTGGTGGCTTTCTTGAAATCGAAGTCCACCTTGTCGCCCATCTTTTCGTGGATCATCTTGAAGACTTCCTTCAGCGGACGGTCTTCGTCGGTCGAGAAGATGGAGATTTCCTCAAGGGAACTCATGCGGTCGCGGGCGAAGGCGGGGATGCACTTGCCGTCGACGACCGATTCAACGATGATTCTTCCAACGGCTTGGGACTTCACTTGATAGAGTCCCGATTTGCCGGATATCGAAACAATCTTGCTTAAATCCATAGTCAATTCTAATTTTAGGTTTTCAAAAAGCGGCTGCAAAAATAGGAAAAAGATTGATTGGAAGTGCCAAAACGCAAAAAATCCGTCAATATTCCAACCTAATATTGTCCACCCACAGCACATTGCCAACGGCCCCGACAAAGGCTCCTTGGCTGCCTGAGGTGATCATCATAATGGCATGGGTGACAGGGCAATTCGCATCGGCCCAAGCCTCCTCCTGGATGGCTTTCTTCTTGCCCTTGCTGTTGAGGGCATACATCGTCCTGTCGCCTGAAACCAAGTCCATATAAGACTTGTAATCCTTTGATTCTCTGGCATCTCCATAAACAACAGGGATACGAAAATCCTTCACCCAGCCGTCGGACGACTGCCCGATGTGATACACCGCCGTCCCCACCCGTTTCGCGTGGATGTTGCCTTTCTCGTCCTCCCAACGGTATTGCAGGATGAACAGGATTTCGGCAGGGTCGTAGCCGTCGAACTCGGTGGTGCGAAACGTGGTGCCTTTCACCAACTTTCCCGTGTTGGGAATCGTAGCTTTATAGTTGAGTACCAATGCCTTAGGTCGCTTTGTAAAGGGAATGCCCCAGTCCATGAAGGCGTAGGGGTCGCTGACGCCCGTGATGGGTTCCAACATCTTGCCCCAATAGATGGAACCGGCAGCCAACACCTTGATGTTCACCAAACCCGCCACCTTACATGAGGCAAACTGCGTGGCAAGTCGGGCACAACGCCCAGTAGGACCACGGTCGGGCGTGACGTTGTTGCTGGTCTTCACCACGCCTGCAACCTTGGCGAAGGCGTTGGAAGTGGACCAAATCGTGTTCTTGTAATCGTAAGCCTCGTTGCCCCGAATGGTGTCCGTCGGGCCGACCACATACAAGGTTTTCTGCTGTCCGCCAATGATTTGCGACTCGGTGACATAGCGCACCGTCCACTGCTCGAAGTCGCCGAAAGGCACGCGCTCGTAGCGTTGCCCGAATGCCGTCAGCGTCAACAGCAAAGCCAATAGGGTCACTTGAACTTTCGCCATAACTTATCAACCAATCTTTTGGGCAGGACGGCTATCAAAGGCGGCAGATAGACATTCATGAAACCGGGTTTCACCACCCGTTTCTTGCGCATCATGCCCCGCAGAGCCTTCCGTACCAACCATTGCGGCGTACCAATCACTCCAATTTTCACGCCAAATTTCAACAATTCGGGTTTCAGTTTGTAAAGCGGTGTGGCGATGGCTCCTGGGCAAACCGTGGTCACGCCGACGTTGTAAGGCCGCATCTCGAAATAGAGCGACTTGCCGAAGCTCTTCAGGTAGGCTTTCGTGGCCGAATAGATGGTGATGCCCGGCATGGGCAACTTGGCCGCCATCGACGACATATTAATAATGTATCCGTAGCCGCGCCGTTTCATTTCCTCGCCGAAGAGGGTGCTGAGCCGCGTCGGGGTGAAGATGTGCAGCCGCATCATCGTCAAGGCCTTGGGTTCGATTTCGGTGGTCAGTTCCTCAAAGAAGAACATGCCGGCATTGTTGATGAGGATGTCGATTTGCAGTTGTTCGGCCCGACAAAACGCCAACAACTCGTCAGCGGCCGTTTCCGTAGCCAAATCTTGGTAATGCGGCACCACGCGGACGGCATCGTTCCCAAGTTCTGTAGCCACTTTTGCAAGTTCCTCTTCTTGGTTGCTGACCAACAGCAGGTTACAGCCGATTGCAGCCAACTGGCGGGCATACTCCAGGCCCATGCCCGAGCTGCCGCCCGTCACCAAGGCCCAAGGCTGATGCCCGTGCGCCTCCCGAAACCGTTCCATCCACTTCGCGCCGTTCATTCCTTTCCCTTCGCCATCTTCTTTTCGTCCTTCTGTATCTTCTTTTCCGCCTTCTTGATCTCTTTCTGGATTTTCTTCGGCAGTTCCTCGTCGAGGCAATGGTTGCATTGCATGTCGAGCGTGTACATGCGTCCGATGCAATAGTTGGAATGCTTGCACTCGCTGCGCGTCACCTCGCCGCTGTGCAGCTTGTTGACGAAATCGGTGTCACGAATCAAGGCACGGGCCATCTGCAAGGCGACAAAGCCCGAGTCGAGCACCTCCTCCATCTTTTCCTTCGACACCATGCCACCGACGTAGATCAATGGCATCTTCAGCGCGGCGCGAAACTCCTTCGCTTCCTCCAAGAAATAGGCCTCGCTATAAGGCACTGTGGGTATCACCGCACGGCCAAACACGGCCAAACCCGCCTTGAGCCACCAGAACTTCTTCGGGTCCATGTAATGGCTCATGGTCTTGATCGGCATGGCGCCACGCATCACCTCCATCGGGGCCTTGCTGACGAAGCCCGCCGTCAGCACGAGAGCATGGGCGCCAAGCTTCTCCAACTCCTTGGCCACGATGATGCAGTCGTTCTTGTCCAAGCCTTTCTTGAAACCGTCGTGCATGTTCACCTTGACGACCACGGCCATGTCGTTGCCCGCCGCCCGCATCACCTCCTCCATGACCAAACGCATGAAGCGCATCCTATTGTCAAGCGTGCCGCCAAACTCATCGCGGCGGTGGTTGGTGTAGGGCGACAAGAACTGGCTGATGAGGTAGCCGTGCCCCGCATGGATCTCCACACAGTCGAAGCCCGCTTTCCGGGCCAAGTCGACGGCCCTGCCGAAATCAAGCACCAATTCGTATATCTCCGACTTCTTGAGTTTCCTGACGAAAGTGGGCGAATAAAGGTTGAAGCCGCCCGAGGCGCCCACGGGCTTGCAGCCGCAGGTGGAGCGGTGCGTCATGTTGCCGCAATGTCCGAGTTGGATACTCGCCTTCGCGCCAAAGCTGTGTACCGCGTCGGTGAGGCGTTTCAGGTCGGGGACGATTTCCTCGCGCATCCAGAGCTGTCCGTCGAAGGAAAGCCCTGAGCGGCTGACGGCAGCGTAGGCCACCGTCGTCATGCCGACGCCGCCACGCGCCACCGCCGTGTGATAGTTGAACAAATCGTCGGAAGGACGGTTGCCGTAGGCCATGTTTTCAAACGCCGCCGAGCGTATCACCCTGTTACGCAAGGTGATAGGGCCAATCTCGCAAGGCGTGAATATCTTCGAATATTCCATAGTTCAATATATAAAAGGTATGATTCTCTTCACTTTTTTCGTATCGAGTTGGCTGCCAAACTCAGCCTTGTATCTATCGTAGATGCGTGCCGCCCGTGGGCAAAGGTTGGCGAAAGTCCACCATGCAAACACGGCACCGGCCCACGACCATGTGAGGATGGCGAAGCCGACCCATTCCACGATCTCGCCGAAATAATTGGCCGAGGTCACATAGCGGAACATGCCTTCGGTGGGCAGATAATGCCGCGTGTCGCCGTCCTTGCGGAGGTTGCGGATGATGTCGTCAGAGTGGATGTTGATGAACATCCCGAGGATAAACACGAGAAAGCCCACAATGAACTTGGGCGTCGTCAGCCAGTCGGCGGGATAATAGTCGGCAGGCGAGATGTAGAAAATCCAGCCGCCCTGCATAAAGGCATTCAACACGTTGAACGTCACACCCATCACGATGATGGAGAGCGGCATCCTGCTCTTGCCGCGCAAACGGAACGGGAACACGAACGAGCGTTGGAAATAATGCAACTCGAAGAGGAACAGGAAGGCCAAGCGCACCAAATCATCGCGGCGGTCGGAACAGAGCCAAAGCACCAACATGGCGACAAACACAGGCGATTCCATCAGCACCCAACCCAACTTGTTGTTGACCGTCGGACCCCATTTCTTGTCGTAGAACTTGCCATAGCCGGCATCCACGAAAAAGAGTGCCACAAACACCACCAAGGCCACGGCAGCCATGACGATTAGGAAAATGTTGAAAGCATGTAAAGACATATCCGTTGAGAAATAAACTTCAAAAATAGGGAAAATAATTATCGCTCAACGATTTTTTCACCCAAACGCCGAAAAATTCCATTAATCACGACTTAACGGCCCTATCAGACGCACTCAATACAGCACCTTGGAGTATTCCTCTTTCACGCGGAGGGCCAGCTCTTCGTCGCCTGTGGCATCAACGGCACCCATGAACTTCATGCGGGCGTTGTCGTAACGCATCTGCTGCTCGGTGGTCAGGTAATTGTGGACCTCCATATAGTTCTTGCCCATCATGACGAACTGCTCGACGGCTGCTTCCCAATCCTCTGCGGTATAGTGCTTTGACTTCTTCGCCACTTGATTGGTAAACTTCTCGGAATGGGAAACGACTTCTTCGGGGGTCTTCGCCTTCTCGTAGGTGGCCGGACCGCTTTGGCAACCGGCAAAAGCCAGCAGGAACACCAATAATAAAGGTAGGTACTTTTTCATTTCGTTGGTAATTTTGCGGCAAAAATACGACTTTTTGCGTCGCCATCAAAAAAAAAGTCGTATTTTAGCCGACTAATTCGTTGTTGAATTGCCATCGGTTGAACTGCTTAATCATTTGACAGGCAACCGAAAACATTCGCAACGACAAAAGGATCAACAATTAAACAATTCAACAATAAACAAACAACATCTATGAGTACTATCAAAGATTTGGAACCGAAAGGCGTGTTCAGCAATTTCTACAGCTTGACGCAGATTCCGCGCCCTTCGAAGAAAGAAGCCAAGGTGATCGCCTTCATGAAGCAATGGGGCGAAGACCACGGCCTTGAGACAATGGTCGACGAATGCGGCAACGTCATCATCCGCAAGCCCGCCACGCCCGGCATGGAAAACCGCAAGGGCGTCGTCCTGCAAGCCCACTTGGACATGGTACCGCAAAAGAACACCGACAAGGTACACGACTTCGAGACCGACCCGATTGAGACCCACATCGAAAACGGGTGGGTGAAGGCCAACGGCACCACCCTCGGCGCCGACGACGGCTTGGGTGCCGCCGCTGCCATGGCCGTACTCGAGGCCACCGACCTGCAACACGGCCCCATCGAGGCCCTCTTCACCATCGACGAAGAGACCGGCATGACGGGCGCCAACCTGCTGAAGCCCGGCCTCCTCAACGGCGACATCCTGATGAACATGGACTCGGAGACCGAAGGCGAGCTTTATGTGGGCTGCGCCGGCGGCGTCGACACCATCGGCACCTGGACACCCACGTTTGAGGCCGTCCCCGCTGGGATGTCGGCCTATCGCCTGTTCGTGAAAGGCTTGAAAGGCGGTCACTCAGGCATGGACATCAACCTTGGCCGTGCCAATGCCAACAAGGTGATGAACGCCATGCTGCTGATGGCAGCCGAGAAGTACGGCCTGCGCCTCGCCTGCATCGACGGCGGCAGCCTGCGCAACGCCATCCCGAGAGAGTCGGAAGCCATCGTGGTCGTCCCCGAAGGCAAGAAAGCCGAGTTTGAAAAATACGCCGCCGAATACGAGGCCATCTGCAAGGACGAGTTCGCCCAGACCGAACCCGACCTCGCCATCCTCTGCGAAGCCACCGAGATGCCCCAGCAGGTCATCGACGTGAAGACGCAAGACCACATGTTCACCGCCATCGCCCGCTATCCCAACGGCGTGATTGCCATGTCGGAAGACTTTGAAGGCACCACCGAGACCTCGAGCAACTTGGCCACGGTGAAGATGGAAGACGGCAAGATCGTGTGCGCCGCCCTCACCCGCAGCCTCGTCGACGCCGCCAAGGACAAGCTCGCCGAGCAGATCCGCAAGAACCTCACCGACAACGGTGCCGAGGCCTACTCGACCGGCGACTATCCCGGTTGGAAACCCAACATCAACTCGACCATCCTCAACCTGATGAAGAAGGTCTACCAAGACAAGTTCGGCAAGGAGCCCAAGGTGATGGTCATCCACGCCGGCTTGGAATGCGGCATCCTCGGCTCGAAGTACCCGAACTGGGACATGGTGAGCTTCGGTCCCACCTTGGTACACCCGCATTCGCCCGATGAAGCCCTGCTCATCGAGAGCGTGC
>CALFIT010000169.1 GCA_937877465.1 uncultured Bacteroidales bacterium
TTTCCGCGAGGAGAGCGAAAGGCAAAGGCCCAGCCGCAACGTGCTGAGTTTCCTCTTCGGCTACGCCGCCGCCTACGAGTCGGTGAGCACCAGCCTGATGGGGCAGGTCGCCTACATGAACAACTGAGCTTTCGGACGACACAACGCTGAAGCCGCTGAGTGATTGGCGGCCTTTTACGTTTTTTTTCTTCAAAATGCTTGCGGGCAAGGAAAAAGTTCGTATTTTTGCAGCGACAGAATCCGCCACGCTTCCCGAAGACCAGCGAACCAGGGCGGGTCTTTTCTTTTTAGCCTATGGGAACGCTTTATACCAAACAACCGATAAGCATTGCCGACCAAATTGCCAGACTCAAGTCTTTAGGCCTAATCATTGCAGATGAAGCCAAAGCGGAAAAGACATTGGGCGAGGTCAGCTATTTCCGTTTTGCCGCTTATCTTCGTCCGATGGAAGTCGACAAGCAAACGCATCAGTTCAAGCCTAATTCCACTTTTGAAAACGCTGTGGCCTTGTGCGAATTTGATGGTGAATTGCGCCAAATTCTTTTTGCTGCCATCCAACGGATTGAGGTGGCTTTGAGGGCCAAAATCATCCACCATTTCTCGATGGTGCATGGGGCTTTCTGGTTTATGCAGATGAACCTCCATGAGAACGAACACCGCTTTCTTGAAAACCTCAATGCTCTTGACCGCGAGGTGCAACGCTCAAAGGAAGACTTTATCAAAGAGCATTTCACCAACTATGACAAACCCGAGTTTCCGCCGGCATGGAAAACACTTGAATTGGCTTCGTTGGGCACATTGTCCAAACTTTACTACAATTTTGCCGACAACAAAGTGAAAAAGCGTGTCGCCAGAGAGTTTAACCTTCCCCAACACGAGATTTTGGAGAGTTGGATGCGAAGCCTTTCCGCTCTACGCAATTACTGTGCACACCATGCCCGTTTGTGGAATCGGTTCCTCAATGCGACACCCCAGATGAATGTCAATTTGCGTGGGGCATGGATAAATACTAGCCAAATTGATGCAAACAAGGTTTACGCTATCCTTTGTTGTATTGCCTATTGGCTTGACGCCATGGGTTATGGCGTTGGATTTAAAACCAATCTGAAACAACTTATTCTTCTATATCCTTCCGTTGACACAGCCGCCATGGGCTTCCCGAAAGGTTGGCGGCAGGAACCGCTGTGGCTGTGAAGAGAAGAAATAAAATCGCCAAGAATAACTTAGATTTGAAAAAATATGTATTTTTGCGCCAAATAAACACGAATAGTAACCCAAAAATAGAAACAAGTATGCAATAAAAGCGCAGATTTGCGTGAAATGAAATGACATAAATAACAGCATTAAAACTGATTTCTTCTCCATTAGAAATTTGGCGATTTATTATGGAAGTGTCTATAGTTTTAGTCTAAATGCTCACGTTTTGGCGTGAGATGGACTTATTTCTTGTAGACACGGGTTACGCCAAATACCTTAATGGAGCGGGAAACAAGGAAGTTTCACGCTTTTTTTGTGCTTGTTTGAAAAAAATGGAACAAGTAAATCAATCAAATAACAAACTAAACTGTATGAAAATGAAGAAAATGGGATTATTAATTGCAGCAATACTGATTTCAATGTCAGTGTCTTTTGCACAGAAAATCGCTGTTTTGGATTTCAAAGCGGGAGTTGGTATTAGTCAAACAGATGTTGATGGACTTTCCTCAACATTTGTGACTTACTTCAATCCTAGAGGGTATCAACTTGTTGAAAGATCTCAAATCAATCAAGTCATTGAAGAACAAGGATTTCAGCAAACAAGTCTTACGGAGTCACAGATGGTAAGACTGGGGCAAATCTTGAACTTGTCAAAGATTGTCGTCGGCGATGTGAACATTGTCGCAGGTTCTCCCAATCTTGATGTTAGGGTGATTGATGTCCAAAGTGGAGAAGTAACTGGACGTGATGGTGCGACTTTTGCATGGACTAACTATCGCGCTACCATGCAACAATTAGCTCAAAAAGTTGCTGGTCAAATTGGGGTTGTTTATGGAGGAAGTAGCCAAGCTGGTTATTCTCAACCGTCTGGAAAATCGCCAAGTGGAAAAGTCGAAACCATCCTTGGATACCTTCAAGTGTATCCCGAAGATCTTGGCAATTTTAATGGCGCTCCTACTTCCGTTATCTCTGCTATTAATATGCAAAAACTCAATGGTTACAATGATTGGCGTTTGCCAACAAATGAAGAATTGTCACTGATGGCTACATCAAAGGATAAATTGGGAATTGGAAGTATAAGTAGCTATATGAGCAGAGAAAATGCTAATTCTGGTGGAATGAAAACTGTAAGGCTTGTAAGAACAGGTGATATTGGTGGAAATGGTGAAGGTTCTCTTAAATTAAAACTTCCTCAAGGTAGGACTTTCACAATCTCTTCAAACTCGTCCATGAACCAGGCGCTGAAAATTCAAGGTCAAACGATAAACCAGTCAACCAATTTAGATGTGAAACAAGATTTTATTGCTACTGGTATTGTAGATAAAACGGTTACATTAGAGACATGGATTGAATCTGTAAAAATGTCTATTTCACAACAGGGTGGTATGACAGTTCATTATGATTCCGATTATCCAGAAAACACGAGTCCAATGTTGGTTGAACAGGTTGAAGGTATTCAAAAAGTTTTACATGTTCCCTACCGAGTTGTTTACGATGAATATGGTGCCCTTGAAAATGGTTCAGACAATGTTGAAATGAATTTGTTAGAAAACGTAATAATTGAGATTCCCAAAGAAGAGTTGAAAAAAGGGAGTAGTTGGACTATAAGGAATAGTAAAGACATAAATGGGGCGCTTGTTTATGTAGATTGGTCGTATGTAGTTGTATCTCTGTCGGATGACAGTATTGATGTCAATGTTTCTGGAAAAGTTGTTGGTTCAATTGATATTAGCGGAAATTATCATGGAACTATCGAAATCAATCCACAAATAGGCATTGTCGTAAATAGTAGCATTAAAGGCAATGTGTCGATGACAATTATCCAACAAGGAATACAAATTCCTGTAAATATGATTACTACAATGTCAACAATAGTAGAAATAAACGATATGTAAGTCGGTCTTTGCAGGTAGGTTCTTCATTTGAAAAAGCAAAGCTCTTTTTGTGCGATTTGTATAGCACCATTTCTTGCACAACTAATGCCTCGATTGATGCCAATGATTGTCCGGTTGAGGTAGTTATTCTACACATGAAACATGACCCCGAAAGCACCAATGCTTTTGGGGTTCTATTTATTTTATTCTGATGCCTTTATGCAATCTCTTGGATGTATTGCTATTACACACCTCTTTATAAAATAATTATTTATTTGTTTGGGAAGTGCGGGAAAATCACTAAATTTGCAGACTTTTATATATGAGTCACAAATTCAAAATCTAAAACATAACACATTATGAACAAGCAGATTACATTAGAGCAAGCCGTCGAGAAGGTTCACGACGGCATGACCATCATGATCGGCGGATTCCTCGGAGTCGGCAGCCCGGTACAAATCATCGACGCCATCGTTGCGAAAGGCGTGAAAGACCTCACTATCATTGCCAACGACACGGCCTACGACGAAGTGGCCCACGGCAAATTGGTCAGCAACCACCAAGTGAAGAAGGCCATCGTGTCGCACACGGGCACCAACAAGCAGACGGCCATCCAGAAGAACGAAGGCACCCTCATCGTGGAATACGTCCCGCAAGGCACCCTCGCCGAGCGCATCCGTGCCTACGGTGCAGGCTTGGGCGGCGTTTTGACCCCCACGGGTCTTGGCACCATCATGGCTGACGGCAAGCAAGTCGTCAACGTGGATGGCAAGGACTACCTCCTTGAGAAGCCCCTCAAGGCCGACATCGCCTTCCTGCGCGCCAACATCGTCGACGAGTTCGGCAACATGGTGTTCCTTGGCACGACCAACAACTTCAACCCGCTGATGGCCACCGCCGCCGACTATGTGGTGGTCGAGGCTGAGAAGCTGGTTCCTGTCGGCGAAATCAAGCCCGAATGCGTCCACGCCTCCGGCATCTACGTCGATGGAATCTATGTAGAGAAATAACTGACAACTGACAACTGCAAACTGCAAACTGAACAAAGATGGAATACAGAACAAAGATCAGACTGCGCATGAGCGCAAAGGACGCCCACTACGGTGGCAATTTGGTTGACGGCGCCCACATGGTTCACCTCTTCGGTGACGTGGCGACCGAACTCTTGATTATGCGCGACGGCGACGAAGGCCTGTTCCGCGCCTACGACAACATCGACTTCCTCGCGCCCGTCTATGCCGGCGACTTCATCGAGGCTGAAGGCTGGATCGACAAGGAAGGCAACACCTCGCGCCACATGCAGTTCGAGGCCCGCAAGGTCGCCATCGCGCGTCCCGACATCTCGGCCTCTGCCGCCGACGAGCTGGACGAGCCCATCGTGGTTTGCCGCGCTTCGGGCACCTGTGTGACGCCTAAAGATTGCCAGAGGAAGTAATAGACTGTCAGCCTTGCTCGGGAGATTGCGGGTCAAGCCCGCAATGACGACGAGCGGCTGAAAGCAATTTTGAATTTTAAATTTTAAATCTTAAATTTTAAATCTGAAATCAACGAAATGGATAAACTGATCATCACTGCCGCCATCTGCGGCGCAGAAGTCACCAAGGAGCAGAACCCCAACGTGCCTTATACCGTTGAAGAAATCGTGCGCGAGGCCAAGAGTGCCGTCGATGCCGGCGCCGCCATCGTACACCTGCACGTCCGCTGGGACGACGGCACGCCCACCCAAGACCGTGGCCGTTTCCAAGAGTGCGAAGAGGCCATCCTGAAGGTGTGCCCCAACGTCATCTTGATTCCCTCCACTGGCGGTGCCGTCGGCATGACTCCCGACGAGCGTCTGCAATCCACCGACACCGACCCGCTGCCCGAAATGGCTACCCTCGACTGCGGTACCTGCAACTTCGGCGACGAGATCTTCGACAACACCATGCCCACCATGCGTGCCTTCGGCAAACGCATGATGGAACGTGGCATCAAGCCGGAATACGAATGCTTCGAGATGGGTCATTTGGACACCATCCTCAACATGGCCAAGAAGGGGCAGGCCCCTGGCGCTCCCATGCAGTTCAACTTCGTGTTGGGCGTGCCGGGCTGCACTCCTGCCACCGTCGCCAACCTCTGCTGGCTCGTGAACGGCATCCCCGCTGGCTCCACTTGGACCGTCACTGGCGTAGGTCGTCATGCCTTCCCGATGGCCGCCGCTGCCATCGCCATGGGCGGTAACGTCCGCGTGGGCTTCGAGGACAACCTCTACCTCTCGAAGGGCGTGCTGGCTCAATCGAATGGTGAATTGGTTGCCAAGGTCGTCCGCCTCGCCAACGAACTTGGTCGCCCGATTGCCACCTCTGACGAGGCCCGCGAAATCCTTGGGCTGAAACCTCGTAAATAATCTTTAAATCTTTAAAAAAACTTTAAAAAATCTTTAAATATCAAATCTTTAAATCAATAGACAATGCAAAAACATGGTAACAAATACGGTACTCACCGTGTAATCGAACCCGTCGGCGTGCTGCCGCAACCCGCTAACAAACTGAACAACAACATGGACGAGATTTGGGACAACGAAATCCTCATCGACGTGCAAACCCTCAACATCGACTCCGCTTCGTTCACCGACATCCACAACTACGCCAAGCAACAGGCTGGCGAAGGCGCAAGCCAAGAGAAGATTATGGAGGAAATCAAGAAGGAGATGTTCCTCAACGTGGAACTGCAAGGCAAGCACCGCAACCGTCGTACCGGCTCTGGCGGTATGCTCCTCGGCAAAGTCGAGAAGATCGGCGATGCCCTAAAGGGCAAGATCGACCTGAAGGAAGGCGACCGCATCGCCACTTTGGTCTCCCTCTCGCTGACCCCGCTTCGCATCGACGAGATCCTCGCCATCCGTCCCGACGTCGACCAAGTTGACATCAAGGGCAAGGCCATCCTCTTCGAGAGTGGCATCTATGCCAAGATTCCGGACGACATGCCTGAGAAACTCGCTTTGAGTGCCTTGGACGTGGCTGGTGCTCCTGCCCAGACCGCCAAGTTGTGCCAATACGGACAGACCGTCGTCATCCTCGGTGCCGGTGGCAAGAGCGGTATGCTCTGCGCCTACGAAGCCAAGAAGCGCGTCGGCGTGACCGGCAAGGTGATCGGCATCGCCAACAGCCCCAGATCGACCCAACGCATCAAGGACCTCGGCTTCTGCGACATCGTGGAAAGCGCTGCCGGCATGACGCCCGTGCAGGTCTATGAACTCGTCGAAAAGCTGACCGACGGCAAGATGGCCGACGTGACCATCAACTGCGTCAACGTGCCCGACCAAGAAATGACCGCCGTGCTCTGCACGAAGGACGACGGTATCGTCTATTTCTTCTCGATGGCCACCAGCTTCACCAAGGCCAGCTTGGGTGCTGAAGGCATTGGTGCCGACGTGAACATGATCATGGGCAACGGCTACACCAAAGGCCACGCCGAATTCACTTTGCAGGAACTCCGCGAAAGCCCCGAGCTGAGGAAGATTTTTGAGGAATTGTATGCGTAATTGAGATGTTAGCTATTAGCCATTAGCTGTTAGCAATGCCAACGGGCAATAAGCTAACAGCTAATAGCTAACGGCTAACGGCTAAAAGCTCAAAAACATGGCAGAATCAAGAAGAAAACAAATGTTTCCCGAAGCCACCGACGATCAGTGGAACGACTGGAAATGGCAGGTCAAGAACCGCATCGAGACCCTTGAGGACTTGAAGAAATACGTGAAGCTGACCCCTGCCGAGGAAGAAGGCGTGAAGAAGACCCTCTCGACCCTCCGCATGGCCATCACTCCTTATTATCTGAGCCTCATCGACCCCAACGACCCGCATGACCCCGTCCGCCGTCAGTGCATCCCCACGGAAGCCGAGACCCATCAAGTGGCCGCCGACCTGCTCGACCCGCTGCATGAGGACGAAGACTCGCCCACACCTGGCTTGACGCACCGTTATCCCGACCGTGTGCTGTTCCTCATCACCGACATGTGCTCCATGTACTGCCGTCACTGCACACGCCGTCGTTTCGCCGGCCAGACCGACAACGAATGCGGTCCCGACCGCATAGAGAAGGCCCTCGAATACATCGAGAAGACCGAGAGCGTCC
>CALFIT010000170.1 GCA_937877465.1 uncultured Bacteroidales bacterium
CTCGGGCTTGGTCAGGTTGAGCCAGTCGCAGAAGGTGATGCCCATGTATTTGGCCGTCTTTTTCCAAGTGCCCTTGTGGTCTTTCTTCAGCGAGAAGATGTAGGAATTGCCGCTGCCGAGAAGCACTTCCTTCAAGGCGCAGACCTTATACACGATTTCGTTGAAGAGGCTTTCGCTTGTCACGCCGGTCTTGCACTCGATGACGAACAGCTTGTTGGCCTTGATGAAACAAACGTCAAGCTCGTTGTTGTGCTTGATGACGCCGTTGGAGATGTGTACGCCCATGGCGATGTCGTCGGGTTGCAGCACCTCCTTGATGAGCGCATAGACGTATTCCTCGAACCATCCGCCCGTAAGGTACTCGATTTCATGGCTTTGCAACGAACCCGGCCTTTCGGGAACGAAACCGATGTAGTCCAAGAACTTGCTCAGGTTGGGAATGGCGGTCATGTAGTCCTTGTCGGGGTTTTCCACCTGTGAGATGATGAGGAACTTCCAGTTGCGGTACTTCTCGCGAAGCAATTCCATCACTTGGTAGTCGCCGCGAGCCAGCATGTTTTGCGAGAACATGGTGAACAAGTGTTGCGAGAAAGCGGTTTCCTTCACTTGTTTGCGGGGCGTTTCCACGTCGCTTTGCAGTCCGTAGAGGCCGAAATACTCTTTCAGGCTCATGCGGTGGTTGACGGGAAACACCTCGTCGTCGTCGTCATAGATGCTGTGGTCGAAGATGGTCTTTACGACTTGGTTCTCACGGGTTTGCGTGTAGAAAAACAAGGTGTCGTACTCCTCGAAGACGTGTTGCACCGAGAGCGTCATGTAACGGTTGCCGCCCGCTAAGTTGAGGTAATACTGCTTGTTGGGAACCAGTTCGCCCTTGATGGTGCGGCAGATGCGCTCATACAATAGGTTGTCCTGATAGCGTTTGACGATGATGCTTTTCACAAGCGATTCGTCAACGGCCAATTGGTTGGTTAGGAGTTGGATGCAATGCGCATCCTCTTGGGTGGAGATGAAGAGCAGCTCGTCGCCTTCTTCGTAGTATTCCTTAGTGAAAAGATAGGCCGGCAACGGATTGCTTGGGTCTATGATGTTGACGATGGTTTTTGACATGATTTTCAGGTTTTTACATTACGGCACGGGTTAGACTTTCCTTCACGAAGGCGTTGAGAGAAATGCCTTCTTCTTGGGCCATGGCAGCCGCTTTTGCGTGAAGTTCGATAGGAATACGTATGTTGAAGCTGCCCGTATAGGACTTATGCAACGGCAGCCCTTTCTCTTTGCAGAAAGCGATATAGTCTTCCACGGCATTGACGAAATCCTCTTTCAATTCGGCAAGGGTGTTTCCTTCGTAGGTGACCAAAGTCCCCTTGTCGAGGCCGAGGACTTTGCCATAAAGGGTGTTGTTGTCGAGTTCGGCTTCAATGCTTCCGATGAATCCTTTGTATTTCAGCGTGTCCATTTTTAGATGAGGTAACAGTTATAATGCAACTGTTTTTCGGTTGCAAAAATACAACCTTTTTTGAATTTGTCTATTGAACAAGGATTTTTCTCGTGAAATTTCCCTCAGCGTTTCTTACTTTAACGAAATAGATTCCGCTTTTCAAAGACTTAATATCAATAGTATTAACTTGATTATCAATTATTTGTGAAACAACAACTTGTCCGTTGAGATTGTAAACCACCATTTCCGATAGCAAGTCTTTTTCGAGCGTGATGGTGAAGTAGCCGTTAGCTACGGGATTGGGCATCAAGTCGAAAGAGATTGTTGAAGTCTCGTCTAAGCTCTCGCTACCGACAAAAGGAACATAGATGACCAAGCCCAAGTTGGGGTCGTCGAATTGGTGGACGATGTGGTCTTCAATCTCTTGCTCGACGGTCGTTCCCCAGTCGTTGCCAACGGCCATAATGTCGCAGGCGGAGTTGTTGTAGAGGTCGTAAACCACGCCGCCGTTGCCGTTGTCGTGGATTTCGTTGCGCCCCCAGTCGTCTTCGGTGCCGAGGTCAATCTCGAAGCCGTTGATGGCGGTGATACCCCACAAGTTGCCGGTAATCACGTTGTTGCGGATGACGGCGCGGTTGTT
>CALFIT010000171.1 GCA_937877465.1 uncultured Bacteroidales bacterium
GCGCACCTTTCTTAACCATCCCAAAAATGAACTTCTTGTTCTCCTTGGCCAATTGCGCAGGAATGCTACCCCAAACCATGCGGATGCGTTGCACCTCGGTTTTTGTGTGCTTCGAAAAATCCATGTAATAAGCATCAAGAATCTCATGATGTATTTTCCTCACAGCCAACGGGTTTTGCGTCTCAAGCCATTTCGCAACGGCTTCGGGCATTCCTCCAGTGAAGAAGTATTGGCGAAGCCTTTCAATACATTCGGAATCGAACAGGCGCATGGTATCGTAATCAAGGCTGTCGATGGCCTCACCGAGCTTTTCCCTATTGGATGCCGCAAGAAACTCGGAGAAAGTCATCGGATACATCCTTAGTGTGTTCACTTTTCCAACGGGAAACGATTCGTCCTCCTTCAATGAAATTCCCAACAACGAACCTGCCACCGCCACATGAAGGTCTGGCTTGTTTTCGCAGAAATACTTCAGGCTTGCGATGCCGTTGTGTACCTCTTGTATTTCATCCATAACGAGCAACGTCTCGCCCGGAACAATTTGTTGTTCTGTTTGAATACCAATCTGATAGACAATCCTTTCTATGTCGAAATCAGAGAATAGGTTCGTAGCAAACTCATTGTTGTGGCAATTGACATAAACGAGATTCTTGAACTCGCGCGTTCCGAATTGCTTCAAAACATACGTCTTTCCAACCTGACGCGCTCCAAGAAGCATCAACGGCTTGCGTCCAACGGCATTTTTCCATTCCACAAGTTGTTTATATACAGCCCTTTCCATATTGATATAATTTAAACTACGCTGCAAAATTACACTTTTACGAGGGAATAATCAAGCGAAAACGACATTTTTGTGAGGGAACATTCAAGCGAAAACGACATTTTTGTGAGGGAAAGTGGCCTATTCCCTCCGTTTCGAGTCCATCAAAATTGTCACCGGGCCGTCGTTGAGCAGCTCCACGGCCATCATCGCGCCGAACTCGCCGCTTTGAACCGAGCGGCCTGAGACCTCGGCGAGGCGTTTCAGGAACAGCTCATAGAGCGGAACGGCCTGCTCGGGACGGGCGGCGCGGATAAAGCTCGGGCGGTTGCCTTTCTTGGTCAAGGCGTGGAGCGTGAACTGGCTCACCACAAGGAACGAGCCTCCCACTTGGTTGATGTCGAAGTTCATCGAGTCGTGGCCGTCGTCGAAAATGCGGAGCTTGCTGAGCTTGGTGCATAGCCAATCGACATCCTCTTGTGTGTCAGTCTCTTCGATGCCGAGCAATATGAGCATACCGAGGCCGATTTGCGACTTCAGTTTTCCATCAATCGTGACGGAAGCGTGTGTTACCCTTTGTGCTACAATACGCATAAGATAATAGTTACGGGCCCTTCGACAGGCTCAGGGACCCTTGGATTAATGCATTAGCTTAAATATCATCTCCCGATACAAATCCTTCTCGCTCACGTCGCCGCTTTCGTAGCCTTTCGACTTCATGTCGAACTCGCGCAAAACCGAGATGCAGCGGATGCAGGCCTGAGGCGGATAGTTGCGGGCGGCGGCCTGATAATCCCTGACGAAATAAGGGTTGACGCCCAACACGGTGGCCAAGTTACCCTGCGACTTGTCCTGCGTACAGTGCAGCTTGATCAGCTTCGTGAAATAGCCGTAAAGCGTTATCGCCGTGACCAACAGCGGATTGTCCTTGCCGTTGTCGCCGAAATAGTTCACGATGCGGTTGGCTTTCAGCACGTCGCGGCTGCCGATGGCGTTTTGCAGTTCAAAAACGTTGTAGTCCTTCGAGATGCCGATGTTGCGCTCCACGTCGGCGTCGTCGATGCTCTTGTTTTTGGGCAGGGCGATGGTGAGTTTCTTCAGCTCGTTGGCGATTTTGTGGAGGTCGGTGCCGAGGAAGTCGGCCAACATCTGCGTGGCCTTGGGCGTGATGCTGTAGCCTTCGCCTTTCAGGTAGTTCTGTATCCAGCCGGGGATGTTGCTGTCGTAGAGCTTCTTCGACTCGAACCAAACGCCTTTCTTGTCGATCTTCTTGGCCAAGGTCTTGCGCTTGTCGAACTTCTTGTATTTGTAGGCGAAAACGAGGACGGTGGTTTCGGGAATCGTGTCCAAGTAAGGCTCGAAATTCTCCAAGTTCTTCACGTCCTGCGCCTCTTTGACGATGACCACCATGCGGTCGCCCATCATCGGGAAGCTGCGGGCGTGGTTGGCGATGGTCTCCACATCCACGTCGCGGCCATAAAGCACGATTTGGTTAAAGGCGCGGTCGGCCTCGTCTAAGGCTTCGTTCTCGATGGTGTCCGAAATCATGTCGATGTAATACGGCTCGTCGCCCGTCAGGAAATAGACCGGCGCAAGCTGCCTTTTGTGGATTTCGGCAAGGATTTGGTCGTAGGTTTTCAAAATTTCAAGTGCTTGACGGTGATACCATTATTAATAAGTTGCCTGAGCGAGTCGATGCCGATGCGCAGGTGCTCGCCGACGAAGTTCTTGCTGACCATCTTGTCGCTTTCCTCCGTCTTGACGCCTTCGGGCACCATCGGGTTGTCGGACACCAAAAGCAGCGCACCCGTCGGGATTTCGTTGTGGAAGCCGACCGAGAAGATGGTTGCCGTTTCCATGTCGACGGCCATGCAGCGGATTTTGCGCAGGTAGTCTTTGAAGTCCTCGTCGTGTTCCCACACACGGCGGTTGGTGGTATAAACCGTGCCGGTCCAATAGTCGCGGCCATAGTCGCGGATGGTGGTGGAGATGGCTTTTTCGAGGCTGAACGCCGGCAGCGCGGGCACTTCGGGCGGGAAGTAGTCGTTCGACGTACCTTCGCCGCGGATGGCCGCGATGGGCAGGATGAGGTCGCCCACCTTGTTGATTTTCTTCACGCCGCCGCATTTGCCGAGGAAAAGCACCGCCTTGGGTTGGACGGCACTCAGCAGGTCCATGATGGTGGCGGCGTTGGCGCTGCCCATGCTGAAGTTGATGATGGTGATTTCGCCGTCGGTGGC
>CALFIT010000172.1 GCA_937877465.1 uncultured Bacteroidales bacterium
GACCAACGCAGGACTCCACACATAGCCGCTTATCGTTTGAATGAGTTGTTCCATATACTATTTGTTTTACAAATACACTTCGACTAAACTTCGACTAAATTTTCAATTCAACACTTAGAACAAACAATTGATTAACAATATATTAAAATCAAAATTTATGTACAAGTTCGACTAAATCCCGATTAAACTTCGACTAAATATCGACTAAAACCCATCTTTTTTTCTCCAATAACCTAATGACCCCGTCTTTTTTCAAACTTGACAATAAATTCCCTATTTTCCTAATCTTTTGCTCGTCCGTCAAAACATCCGACAATTTGGATTGGAGCAACGTGTTCAGTTCGGCTCTTGTCGCGCCTCCAAAGGAACGCAAGTATGATACTATCATTTCCTTGAAATGCCGATCGTTGAAACTTTTGTTCTTGATGTATTCCATCTTCAACTCATTGTTTTCAGAAGTCTTTGCTGCGTATTCCGACAAAAACAAGTTGGGATAGCGTCCTTCTATAAGGTGCATCTTGCGCAAACGCAAAACCGTCTCTTTATCAATCACTTCACGTTTTTGCACAGCATCAAGGGCAATACAATCGCCAAGCGACAAATCAGGGTTGGCTTTCAACAATCTGTAATATCTTTCATCGATGATTCTGCCATAGATTTTCACGGTAACATCCCTTTTTCCCGCATCAATATGAAAGTCGGGCATTGGAAAAAACCTTTTTCGCTGCTCGGTAAAGACTTTCCTAATCCCTCGCCCGATGGTGTCAATCATATTAAAGCTGACCATACCCTGGCATAGTGCATAATTGCGATAGAATTTTTGCGGCCCCACTTGGTCGATGGCATTTTGAACCGTACCCGGCAAGAACGACCCTCCATTTGAGAAAGTCACCGAATCGGGTGTCTCGACCATCGTAATCCGCTCGTGCATCGTGTAATCCTGATGGGCGATGCAGTTATGAAGAATTTCGCGTATGCTATATTCATCGTATTGTTTGACCACATCCGGGAACAATGTTCCACCTGGCATGATGCGTTGGTTGAGGTTGCGGATTTTTGCGAGTACCTCGTCCACGGTCAACAAGAATGGGATGGAGAAATGCTCGTAATCTTGCTTTTCACCATGTTCATCCACAAGCACCCAAGTGATGCTTGCGATTGCAGGCGAAATGAAATGGACAGAAGTGGGCTTCCCCAGCAATAGGATGGCCGATTTGGTCAGGCGTCCATTGATGGCAACGCCCGCCCTTCCAAGAAATTCCATGTCATCCCAATCGTCAACCTCATTGGCAAGGCGAGGATGCACCGACTTAAACTCTTCACGCGCCTTCTTCAAGGCTTTAGGTTCCAAATCGTCAATGGTTGCCTCAACGACTTGCCTCGACCAATCCTCACAGACTGTTTGTCTGCGGATTTCATCGTATTTGTTCATGTCCAACGCCACAAGACTTTCGCCTCGCCGACCGTAGAAATGTCCTTGCCAAGCCACGGGAATCCCACGAGGTGCCGCCGGGATTTGGAACATCAAGACACGCATGTCCTCCACCATCAAATCATATATCTCGCGGAAAGTATTGCCGCCAGTGGTATGTTGGGCCAAATCATGCTTCAACCTTTGAAGGCTTTTTGCTCCATTTTTGTATGAAGTCCCCACGACTTCGCGGCTCTTATCATGGACACCAAACACCAACCAAGCGAAATCCATGCCCCGCAAATTGGCTTCGTTACTCAGCGCGGAGAAATACATGCCCAAGTCGTCGAAATCGAAGCCATTCTCCGCTTTCTTGAACTCCACCACCTCGTTCTCGCAATGGTAGCGCAAATCGTCAAATATGGATTGGATGGTTTGCTCCATAAAGTCGTATTGTTTTGATAGATTTAACTCTATTCTTGTATAGTAGTCAACACCCCATTATCAAAATACAGATACCTATTTCCATAATACACCCATTGCTCATGCACGCCATAAGCAGTTGTTGTCTTATTCACCTCCCGAGGTTCACCCCACGCTTCTTTACATAACTCCTTGTTCCAACCAACTTTAACCTTGCCTTGTCTTGCAAGATTCACATTACTTTGCCCGTATTTATCAACCAATATTTGAATACGCTGCTGCTCTCTTTCTTTTCTTTCTTTGGCTTTGGCTTGTTCTTCTTCTGCCTTTGCTTGGTCTGCCTCTTTTTTCTTCTTTGCTGCTATGGCATCGTTTTTTTGCTTTTTTTCAAAGTCTTCGGGTGATAAGAACTTCCCAAAAATGTAATTTTTGCATCTTGCTTGAATCTTTTTGTCGAAATGATCGGTCATGTCTTGTGAAGTGGCATAGCAATAAAAGTCTCCTAATTCATTGTTATGTAATAGTATTACAACTCTGTCTAGAATATTGACATACGCAGCACCTCTTTTTGTTCCATCAACAGATCGGTCGTCAATGGATATACCAGTACATTGGAATCGAGTTCCTTTTTTTATTGAAAGCACTCTCTCCCTAGTATTTAAATTAAAAATCCCATTTTGATAATTGCTAGGAATAATCCAATCTTCATCCGTTTTATCATCATGTACAAAAACCAAATCTTTGCCTTCATAGAGTTGTTTCATTTTCTCGAAGTGACCTACCAAAACCATTTTTTTGTTTAGATTATCGATCTTGTCATCATATTTGACTTTTTCGTAAAAATACACAATACTGTCATTTTGATCTTGGAACGCGATATCCAAAATACTATTGCGCCAAGAAGGATGCCGTCCAGATTCTTCAACACTTTTACGATATTGTTCCAAATCAATAATTGTCATATAATGACCTTCTAATCCCCATTTATCATTGATTGAGTTTTTCTTTTCTTTATACCTACAATAGTATTCTTTTTCAAGCTGTACCGAATAATTGGAATTCTCAACAATATATACACTTTGACCAATAAGATGTTTATAACTCTTTTTATGTGGTGAATCAGGAAAAGGGAAACAAGGATTCATATTAGCCAAACTATCATACGTCGGTATTTCAATTGTTTTCTCTTGTTTTACAGGCTCGCCCAAAGTTGTTATTTGACCATAAATTTTTATTGATACTACAAGTAATAAAGGAACAAGAATTCGTGTTTTCATTATTGACATTATTTTAAATTATTTTTCGAGGCAAAAGTAGCAATTTATTGATTAAAAGCCTTAATTTTTGTCAGATTATATACTCCATTGCGAATGTCCTGAACCATTTGCGACAATTCTACATCTTTATAATCAGGAATTCCCATAAAAAGATTACGTATTGTTCTCTTAGTCATATCACTACATCTATATCCAAACACAATTTCTTCAATATGGGAATCTTCATCCAATGGAATAGTAATAACCTTGCTATCTGTCGAAGTATCATAACATAACAAGCGAACTTCGCTTTCATAACCCCAACATTCGTATTTTTTAAAATATGCAAGATTAGTGTCTATCGACTTCTGGTTTTCATCAATTGGAAAATCTGGGACATATTCAATAGGTTTGATACTCAAAAGCTTAAAAAACGAGCTATCTTCAATCTTTTCCATACTTTTGATAAAGTACTTTGATAGACGATATTTAATGCAAATCCCTTCATGCTGATTTGCATAATGTGACCACATTAGGATGTTCTTTAAAAGCGTATCATTCGATTCATAACTTTTTCTATCAGCAACAAAAGAACGAATCCGAAAGTAATTGAAAGACTTGCTGTATGGCTCTATGTGTTTTTTCTCCTTACATCTCAGCCTCAAGTTTTCTTCTTTTGTCCATAAATTCGCAATACTATCAAAAGGATCGTTCATCATTGAAGGATGGCAAAGCGTAATTTGGTTGTTGATAATATCGCCTAAAACATACTCTCCAAATTTTCGATAGGAGTATAAAACTACACTATCTTTCTCTTTCATTTCATCAGGCACACTTGTTTGGGAGCTGTAATAATGATATGCTTGATAATGCATTAATGACATTTCCGGTTCATCATTTACTGCATATAATTCTGCTGCTAAAAAATGAAGACTATATGCAAGATGTTTTGTATTGTTTGGGTACAATAAAGATTCATTAGTTGAATCGGGATGATAAAAGCACAACGTTATGCTTTCATCCAACTTGTTAAATGAATCAATCGCTTTGTTTATTTCAATAATTGCTGCACGATTTTCTTTTTGTTCATATAAAGTTCTTGCTTTCCCAAAATGTTCCAAGCATTCGTCAGCATTTTGACTTTCAACTATTTCTTCGAATGGAATTTTTGTTTTAGTCATTGTTTCTTAATTGATATATTCTACATCCCTTCCGCCATTAAATCCTTCCTGCCAATCAAGCTGAAGATGGTGATTTCGTTGTCCTCATTCAGGATGCGAAGTGTGCGGAGAATCTCGTTCAGCGTTGAGCCGCTGGTCGTTACATCGTCAATGATTAGGACATTTTGCTGGCGGATTGAAGCGCAAAGTTTTTCGTCCGCCTCGGAAGCAAATCTCAGAAAGTCCATCATATACGGACGGAAGCGGCTCTTTTTCACGTCCTTTGCAATGGTGAAATAATCCTTCTGATGAATCAGGTCGAGCATCTTCTCGATGGATTTCTTGGCCTCTTCCTTTTGGGCTTCGGTGTAGCGCGGGCGACCGTCTTCCAAAACATCGTCAAGGTATTGCTCGGTGTATGCATCCATATCAAACGAAATGTTGGAGGGCAACGCCTTCACCAATTCCATCTTGCGCAATGTGGGCTGTGCAAACCGATAAATATACCGTAACATATATTGGTTGACCCTGCTCGACGACTCGGGCATCACGACGAGGTTGTAATCATACAAATTGATTTTTCTATTCAAGTTGTCGATAGCCTTTTTTATGAATTGGGTTAGGTCGGTATTGTTCTGTAAATCATCTTCAAACTTCACATATTTGATGAATGCGCTACGCACATTACCATCCACTTGGTCGGAGAACTCGTAGCCATAATAGAAGCATCTATCGAAAGCCTCCACTTGATAGCCCTCGCCCGTCAAGGTTACGATGTCCTCCACGCCGTCGTGTTCAAAATCGAACACAAACATCTGCTTCTCGTTGTCGAAAGTAACGCCCATAATTTTGCCTTTTTCAAGCGCAAAAATACAAATTTTCCAGTAACTTCAATCTAAAAACAACTCATCCATCGTAACCTCCCGCTGGACGATGCCGCTGTGCTTGCCGTAGGCCACCCCGTATGTGGTAACCAAAGTCAGATGGACGGTTTGCTTTTTTGACAAGGTCTTTTTCAGCACTTCAATGCGGTTGCGGAGTCGGGCTTCCTCGTCTTTTTCAATGGTGTATGCGCTTCCGGCAAACTTCATCTCACAAAGGTTGACCACATGGTCGTCACGAATGATGAGCAGGTCGATTTGCGCCCCTTCTTGTTGGCCATTGCCCTTGACATTCCACGCCGAAATGCTTGACCTCACGCCACCAATCTCCAACGCCCGCTTTATCTGGCCAATGTGTTGCCAACAGACTTCCTCAAACGCCACACCACGCCACGAGTCCATAATGCTGGCCGTAATATTGTCCGTCATAAAACGGGTATCCGAAAGATGCGGCTCGACATATTTCACCCAAAACAAGCAAAAGTTGTCGGCAAGCTTATAGTGTTCCTTTTTGCCATGTTCGCCGTATGGCACATATCTGAAAATGAAATCACTCTCGGCAAGTGCGGCGAGGGTGTCGGTAAGCCCTCCACCAAGTGGCAAACCCGTTGCCGTAGCGATTTCCTCCCGGGTAAAACCATAGTGTCGTGTCGCCAACAGACGAACGATTTTCTTGCAGTCCTCCGGATTGCCGAACACGGCATTGAAAAGCCTGTTGAACTCATCTTTCAGCCGTGGTTTCTTGCCAAACAGCAATTTGTCGGCATTGCGGTCAAAGCTCAATCCTTTCTCAAAATAACTAAGGTAATAAGGGATGCCGCCAAACACCATGTGGGCCTGCACAATGTCGTAGCGCGACATTTCTATCTGCGCATGAGCGAAGTATTCCTCGCATTCCTTCAGCGTGAACGGCGACAACTTGATTTCATCGGTGAGGCGACCATACAATCCGCCACGGCTACGCGAAAGGTTGCCCAAAATCCACGATATGGCACTGCCGCAAACGACAAGCATCATATTGTCGCGACGGCTGCACCATCCGTTCCAGAAACTCTCGAAAGCAGGCAAGAACCCCGACCGAGGCGTGTCCATCCAAGGTAACTCATCAATGAAGACCACCTGCCGGCTTCCATCATCAAGCTTGATGAGCAACTGCTCCAACTGATAGAACGCCTCCATCCACGATTTGGGCATCGCGAAGCCTTCCAATCCGTGGCTAAGCAGCGAGTAGTAGAAACTCTCCAGCTGCACCTTCATGCGGCTTTTCCCTTTTTCCTGATCAACGGGCGAAACGCCTGTGTGCTGGAAAGTGATACGGTCTTTCAAAGCCTGATTGATGAGGAAAGTCTTGCCCACACGCCGCCTTCCATAAACTGCGACAAACTCAGGCCTATCACTATGATAAAGCCGCTCTATTTCCTCAACCTCTGATTTTCTGCCGATTACATTACCCATAGCATTTATATTTTGCCGCAAAGATACAAAAAGTATTGAAATCGGCAAGATATAGTATATCATTTTCTGCCGATTATGAATATTTTTACCAAGAATCGGCAGAATATAGTATAGCATATTCCGCCGATTCTCCGATTTTTTGTCTTGTTTGGCAGATTTGACTACCTCGTCAAGCAGGCATCCAACTCCTTCGCCAAGGCATCCTTATCCAAGTGCTGCCCAATGAAGACGAGCTTCTGCATGCGGTCGCCGTAGGTGTCGTCCCAGTCGCGGCGGAGGGTGGGCTCGCGGTCCATCATCATGGCCAACTCGTTGGCGGGCATGGTGGCGAACCACAGGCCGGCATCGCGGAGCGAGACCTGTTTGCCCGCCTGCTCGAAGATGTAGCAGTTGTCCATCTCGTTCTTGAAGTAGCAAATGCCCTTCACGCGGATGACGTTCTTCGGCATCTTGCGTGCCACAAACTCGTCGAAACGCGCCATGTTGAACGGCTGGCGACGGTAATACACGAAGGTGCCGATGCCGTATTCCTCCACCTCGCCGCCCTCGTGGTCGTGGTGATGGTGATGGCCATGTTCGTGCTCATCGTCATCATCGTCATCGTCATGATGGTGATGATGCTCGTGTTCGTCCTCGTCGTCATCGTCGTCATCATGATGGTGCTCCTCCTCGACGGAACCTTCCACTTCCTTGATCCAAGTGGCGGAGGTGGCCACCTTGTCGAAGTCGAACATGTGGGTGTTCAAAATCTTGTCGAAATCCACCTCGCCGTAGTCGCATTCGATGATTTCGGCGGTGGGCTGCAAGGCGCGGACGATGCTCTTCACGCGGCCCAACTCCTCTGTCGTGACCTCGGATGCTTTGTTGAGCAGGATGATGTTACAGAACTCAATCTGCTGTATGACAAGGCTTTCCAAGTCGTCCTCAGCCAAGTTTTTCTTCATCAGGTCGTCGCCGCAGCCAAACTCGCTCTGCATCCGCAGCGCATCGACCACGGTCACGATGCAGTCCAAGACGGGCAGGCCGTCCTTGGTGAGCTGCCAAGCCATCTCGGGCATGGAGCAAATCGTCTGCGCAATCGGCTCCGGCTCGCAGATGCCGCTGGCCTCGATGACGATGTAGTCGAACTTCTGCATGACGATGATTTCGTGCAGTTGCTGGATGAGGTCCATCTTCAAGGTGCAGCAGATGCAGCCATTCTGCAAGGCAACCAAACTATCATCTTTTTGTCCAACCACACCGCCTTTTTCGATGAGGTCGGCATCGATGTTCACCTCGCCTATGTCGTTGACAATCACGGCGAACTTGATGCCCTTGCGGTTGTTCAATATCTTGTTGACCAAGGTGGTCTTGCCGCTTCCGAGATAGCCGGTGAGCAGCAGTACGGGAATATCTTTCTTCATTGTCGTAGGGTTTTGGAATGGGGTGCAAAGATACTAAAGATTTAAGATTCAAAATTCAAAATTTATAATTCAAAGATTTGAAGATTTAAAATTCGCAGATGGAAATGCGAAATTTATGTACTTTTGTGCCTGTTATGGACAAAAACGAAACCTACAAACTCCTCCTCGCCCAAGTGAAGGCGATGGTGAGAGACGAAAGCGACGCCGTGGCGAACATGGCCAACGTGGCCGCACTCATCCAAGAGACGTTCCACTTCTGGTGGACGGGCTTCTACCGCGTCAGCGGCGAGCAATTGGTGCTCGGTCCGTTCCAAGGGCCGGTGGCCTGCACCCGCATCGGCTTCGGCAAGGGCGTTTGCGGCACGGCGTGGAAAGAACGGAAGACCATCGTCGTTGCTAACGTGGAGCAGTTTCCCGGCCACATCGCGTGCAGCTCGGAATCGAAGAGCGAAATCGTGGTGCCGCTTATTAATAAAGGTGAAGTGGTCGGCGTGCTCGACATCGACAGCGAGCGTTTGGCCACTTTCGACGCCACCGACCGGCATTGGCTGGAACAGATTGCCGAGGCCGTGGCTGCCGTGCTATAGCCGCAAATAGTCGGTGCGGATCATGCCATCGAGCATCTCCTTCGGGATAAGCGTCTTGATGGCCTTGACGACGATGTTCATCATCCTCTCGTGGATGAAGTCCTTCCTGAAGGCGAGGCCAATGGTGCGTTGCGGTTCGGGGTTGACGATGGGGCGCAGGTTGGCCCTCACCGCCTCGCTCATCAGCTTGGCGTGGGTCTCGGGCACGATGGTGATGCCGCCGTTCTCGTTCACGATCTGGATCAGGATGATGACGCGCCCGCCCTCATACATCTTCTCGTACGACAAAGGCTCGCTCGACCGCAGCATCGAGCGGTCGAACAGGCGTATGCCGTCCTTCATCATCCACAAAGGCTTGTCCATCAGTTCCTCCATCTCGAAGCACTCGGCCTGCAACATCGTCTTTTCCTTGGGCGACACATAGGCCAAAAAACGCTCGTGGTACAACGGAATCTCCAACAAATCAGGGTCGTTGACGGGATAGTTCAGGATGCCCATGTCGATTTCGGCTTTCTTCAACTTGGCAGCAATGGTGGTCGAAATCATTTCCTCCATGCGCAGCCTGATGTCAGGGTGGTAAAGCGTCAGGTACTTGAACATTCCCGCCATCAGGATGGGGGCCACGGTGGCGGTGAGGGCAATGCTCAAGTCGCCGGTGCTGAGTTCGCGCTCGATGGTAGTCAGTTCCTTGATCTGGCGGGCATGGAAGACCATCAGCTTGGCCTCCGAAATCACGCTCTTCCCCACTTCGGTGGTGGTCACGGGATGCGTGTCGCGGTTGAAGATCTTCACGTCCAACTCCTCTTCCAACTTCTTCACCATCAGGCTCAACGTGGACTGCGTCACGCCGCAGGCTTCGGCAGCATCCACGAAATAGCCGTATTTCTCAACGGCAATGATGTATTCCAATTGTTGTAAGGTCATCTTTATTGATATTATCAATGCAAAGATAGACATTATTGTATTGACCGATGCAAAACGCCGGAATATTTTTGCCGCCACGACTAAAAACATTCGGCCTATGAAGAAATGGAATACCACTTTACGCTATGCGGGCTTTTCCCTGACGGGAATCGCCTTGCTCATGTTCGTCTCGGCGTTCATCGCCTACCGCAACCATCAAGACGACAGCCTCACGCCGCTGCTGTTTGCCGCCATGGTCACCTTCCTCAGTGGCTTTTTCGCCATCATCGCCACGAAGCCTCGGGGCAGAATGGGTGTCGAGGAGGGCTTTTGCATCGTCACGGGGTGTTGGATAGCCGCTTGTGCCTTCGGTGCCATCCCGTTCCTGATGTTTGGCGGCGAGTTTACGCCCGTCAATGCCTTTTTCGAAAGCGTATCGGGGTTTACCACGACTGGAGCCTCCATCCTCAACGACATCGAGGCGTTGCCGAAAGGCTTGCAGTTTTGGCGCATCGCGACGGCCTGGATTGGGGGCATTGGCATCGTCACCCTCATCTCCTTGGTCATCCCGGCCCAACAGGACAGGCACTCCGTGTTGGCCAGCGTCGAGCTTTCGGACTTGGCCAAATCCTATTATGGAGGCCGCAGAAAGCCCTTCGTCTATCGCATGATGGCCGTCTACCTCATCATTACTACGGCCACTTGTCTTGCCTTACGCCTCACCAAAATGCCTTGGTTCGATGCCGTCACCTTGGCCATGTCTGCTTGCAGCACCTGCGGCTTTTGTGCCAAGAACCTCAGCGTGGGCTTCTACAACAACGTGGCCGTGGAAGTCATCCTCATCGCCGCCATGCTGATGGGCGCCACCAACTTCAGCCTCATGTTCTCGACGGTGTGGCCCGACAAGCGCACCCGCAAGAACCTCTTCAACACGCAAGTCGTCAGGTGGTTTCTGGCCTTGGTTGCGGCAGCCACGCTCATCGTCGCGGCCAACCTTTACTTCAACGGCTATTATCCCACTTTCGCGAAGTCGTTGCGCATGGCGGCATTCCAAGTATGCTCGTTATCGACGACGACGGGTTTCGCCACCGCCGACACCAACCTCTGGCCTTCGGGCAGCATCGGCATACTGATGCTTTGCTCCTTGGTCTGCGGCTGTTCAGGGTCCACCTCGGGCGGCATGAAGATGGACCGTTTCGTCATCGTCGTCAAAAGCATCAAGAGCATGGTCAGGTCGCTCATCGGGGCCAACAACGTCAACCAGACCAAGCTTGACGGACAACTGAAAACGGAAGAGAGCCTCAGCTCCATCTTGGCCTTCATGGGCACCTACCTCGTCATCATCGCCATGGGCACCGTCGTCTTTGCCGTCAGCATGGACTTCCAGACCTCGCTTTCGGCGGCCATCGCCTGCATGGGCAGCGTAGGGCCAGGCTTCGGCGACGTCGGGTCGATGGGCAACTACGCCGGTTTCTTGGGCTTCCAAAAGGTGGTTGCCATGCTCATCATGCTCTTGGGCCGTGTCGAAATCTTCCCCATGCTGATTGCGGCCAGAAGCCTTTTCAGGCGGTGATTCCCACGGTTTCATTGAAGCACACTTGCGCAATTCCGATTTTTTGCTTTCCTTTGCATTTATTTTCACACGAACAAACACAAGCAACCATGAAAAACTTCTTCCAACGAGTGCTACAATATCTGAAGTCGCTCATCCATTTTTCCGACGAAATCGACTACGAGAACGCCAGCGCGTCCATCCGCAAAAACATCGCCTTCAAGGGCACCAACGTGTTCATCTTGGCCTGCGCCATCATCATCGCCTCAGTCGGCCTCAACGTCAACTCCATCCCCGTCATCATCGGCGCCATGTTGATTTCGCCCGTGATGGGACCCATCTTGGGCTTCGGCTTGGGTCTTGGCACCGAGGACAACAAGTTGGTGAAGGACTCGCTGAAAAACTTTGCCGTGATGGTGGTCATCAGCATTTTGGCCTCCACGCTCTATTTCCTGCTCAGCCCGCTGAGTTTGGCCAACCCATCAGAATTGTTGGCCCGCACCAACCCCACCATCTACGACGTGCTCATCGCCCTCTTCGGCGGCTTGGCGGGCATCATCGAGACCTCGCGCAAGGACAAGGGCACCGTGATTTCGGGCGTCGCCATCGCCACGGCCCTCATGCCGCCCCTTTGCACCGTGGGCTACGGCATCTCCATCTGGAACTGGAGCTATGCCATCGGGGCGCTCTACCTGTTCATCATCAACAGCATCTTCATCGCCTTGGCCACTTTCGCTGCGGTGAAATACTTCCGCTTCCCCATCACGGCCAACGACGAGAACCACAAGCGCTTGCCCAAGAAATGGGTGGTTGCCATCATGATTATCGTCATTGTGCCCAGCATCATCTCGGCCATCTCGGTCGTCAAGGAAAACAATTTCATCACACATGCCGAGAGATTGGTGGCCGAAAACAAGAACCTCGGCAAATGCTTCATCTACGACCACAAGGCCACCTATTCGCGCAAGTCGCCCACGCTTGAACTGTTCCTCGCCGGCGAAACCCTGACCGCCGAGGCCAAGGAGAATTTCTATCGGGAGGCCGAGGAATATGGCATCACGCGCAGCCAAATCATCTTCCACGAAGATGCCACCAGCATGAGGCAAGAACTCTCGGAAACGGAAATCATCAGAGGTATCTACGAGCATAACGATAAGCAAATCAGGATATTGACCGACAGCATCGCCAAGTTGGAAACGGCGCTCTCTGGC
>CALFIT010000173.1 GCA_937877465.1 uncultured Bacteroidales bacterium
TAGACGTAATGCTCGCCAAGCGCAAGATGCACTCATACGAGCTGGCCGAGCGCATCGGCCTCACCCAAGCCAACCTCTCCATCCTCAAGACAGGCAAGGCCAAGGCCATCCGCCTCAGCACCCTCGATGCCATCTGCCGCGAGTTGCAATGCACTCCGGGGGATATACTGGAATATAGACCCGATGAGGAGTAATAATGAAAACTTTTCCCTATATAATTCAGAAAAAATGTCTATTTTTGCAGGAAAAAGGAGGGAAAGATGACTTCTGTTCAAATGAATGCGGATGTTTACCATAGCTTGAGCATTATCGCCGAAGATTCGGATTTGATGAAGAAAGCGATGCTCTATTTGAGAAAACTTGCTCGTCAAAAGCAACAAGGAAAAGATGACGCCTTGATGACAAAGGAGGAGTTTTTTTCTATGATTGACCACCGTATGGAAGACTACGAAAAAGGTGAATATCTCTCGTTTTCTTCTCCAGAGGAAATGCATCGTTATCTTGAAGCGTTGTAGCCATGTACGAGGTTCGATATCAAAAAGAAGCTATGGAAGACATGGCCAAATTGAAGCGTCAGGAGCCAACCGCTTTCAAGAAAGCCATCAAATTGATTGATGAATTGTATGAGCATCCAAGAACGGGCACTGGGAAACCAGAACCTTTGTCTGGCGACAAGGCAGGCCAATGGTCACGGCGCATTACCAAAAAGCACCGCTTGGTTTACGAAATTCGTGATATGGAAGTGATTGTAATCGTCATTTCCGCCTATGGACATTATGAGGATAAATAATCAATAATGAGAAAATATGCGTCCATAATTGTTGTTGCAGTTTTGCTTGCCCTTTCCGGCTGCAACACCTTGATGCCTATGCTCTTCGGCCTCCAGGAAATCGACGGCTACGACGCGGAGCAGTGCGAGAAATTCTATCGCAAGCTGCCTAAGGATTTTGCCTTCACGCCCTTGGTGTGCAACGAAGAACAATTCAGGCAAGTCAGCAACCTCGGTGCCGACTCCATGCAGATGAAAAACCTCTACCAGCCGCTGAAAATCATGTACTTCCACGGCGACACGTTGGTTTCGTTCCACATCAACTGCTACTGTCCGCCCACGCTTACCTTCAACCTGAAATGGAACTACGCCCACCAATTCGACGTGTTCCCGCCCGCCACCACGGTGCCTTTGGACGGCTACACGCTCACGCGCAGCCAGATGCAGGCCGTTTTCCCCGGAATCACGGGCGAGGCCGACTACACCGTGCTCGTCTTCTGGACGAACATGGTGCACAAGATCTCCAAGTCGGAAATCAAGACGGTTTACAAGAACCTGAAGAAACACGGCCCTTCGACAGGCTCAGGGGCCGCTGAGGTTTATCTGATTAATAACGACATTCTCATGTCGAAGGAGCTGGAAGCGGTAGAGTAGGAGAAAAGAAAATCCCTAACTCTGAAAAATCAATGAGTTAGGGATTTTGATGGGTTGCCCAACCAGGGTTCGAACCTGGACTTTACTGATCCAGAGTCAGTCGTGTTGCCAATTACACCATTGGGCATCGATTACGGCTGCAAAAATACGCTTTTTTTGAATGCCACAAGAAAATTCGGGGATTTTTTTTCGATTTTTTTTGCCGGATAGGGAAGAAACAAAGTAAATGACTCGTTTTCAATATTTATTGAACCGCGAGCCCCAGTGGTACGACAGCATGAAGGTGAGGAAGAAACGCCGGTGTTGTTCCGAGTCCATGATGGAGACACCCAACGGGAAGCATTCGGCCTTCACGTCGACGTTGATGGACTGCACCCGTGTGCGCGTCTTTGCGATGTCGAAGCCAAGGCCCAAGGAGGCGTTGATGCCCGGCGAGAAATGCGTCTCGCCGATGCCCTTGACAAACGATGCCTTGCCTAAGATGTCGATGCCTTGCTCAAAGGTCTGCTCGTCGATTTTCTCGATGTAGCCGCCGTTGGTCGACGGTTGGTAGCTTACCACATAGTAATAATACGGCTTGAGCAAGGCCAACGATGCCCCGAAAGCGTAGGTCCAGCGGGTCTCGATGCCGCCCCAATAGGGCTTGCCGAAGATGCGCCGCTCCTCGCCGTAGCCGAAGCGCAGCACGAAGGCGCTGTTCAGCTTGCCGTAGACGAATGGCCGCGTGTTGTATTGCGAGATGTTCACCGTCTTGATTTCCTTGAGCGAGTGGAGCGACACCAACTCTGCCTCCCAGTTCGTCGTGCGGTTGATGCTCTTGATCCTCCCAATCTTGAACCCCGCTCCGAAGCCTTGCGAATGGATGGCCGCATGGTAGGTGTTCTGGCGGCTGTAGACCAACCGCTCCTCCAGCGGCTGCCCGTCTTCGCTCTGTATGTCGATGTTCTGCGCGGGCAACAAAAAAGCACACGCTCCGAAAAGCGTGAGCATAAGCGTGCGCAGCAAAGGTCGTTTGAGGGCAGTCATGGCCGTGCCTCCCAACACCTTTTATTAATAGCGCGTCTCCTTGACGTACTTTTGCGATTCGCCGTAAGCAGGGCAACCCTTGCTCGAGCTGCAAGAAGTCATGACAATGCCTGAAACAAAGGCGATTAGCAATGCAATGGCAACTTTTTTCTTCATAGGGATGAAATTTGGTTTGCAAATTAACGCATTTTTTCCCGAATTATTACCATCTTTGCACAACTTTTTGTTGGAAGAAGATTTCCCTCAACTGAAAACTGCCAACTGAACAACTGAACAACTGACAACCGACAACTGACAACTGAACAACTGACAACTGATAACTGATAACTGATAAAGATGGAAGTCAAAAAACCCAATATCGACGAAAGCTGGTACCGCGTGCTGAAGCCGCAGTTCGAGGCCGCGTATTTCGCAGACCTCAAGTCGTTCCTCGTCAGCGAGAAGCGACAATACGCCGTCTATCCTCCCGGACCGCTGATTTTCAACGCCTTCAACCTCACGCCTTTCGACAAGGTGAAGGTCGTGATTCTCGGCCAAGACCCTTATCACGGTCTCGGACAGGCGCATGGACTCTCGTTCTCGGTGCCCGACGGCGTGCCGTTCCCGCCCAGCTTGCAAAACATCTTCAAGGAGCTGCACGACGACCTCGGCGTGCCCATGGCGCGGTCGGGCAACCTCGAGAAGTGGGCGAGGGAAGGGGTGCTGCTCCTTAATGCCTCGCTGACCGTCAGGGCAGGGCAGGCCGCCTCCCACTCGCGACACGGCTGGGAACAGTTCACCGACGCCGCCATCCGCGCCCTGTCGGAGCAACGCGAGCATCTCGTCTTCATCCTCTGGGGCAACTACGCCATAGCGAAACAGGCCCTGATTGACCCGTACAAACACATGATACTGAAGTCGGTGCACCCGTCACCGCTGTCGGCAAGCCGTGGCTTCTTCGGCTGCCATCACTTTTCGCAAACGAACAATTACTTGATACAAAACGGAATAGAACCTATTGACTGGAGTTTGACATAAGGACACGCTTTGCGTCACTGCGAGGCACGAAGCAGTCTAGTGGGAAGCTTATGCTCTAGATTGCTTCGTCGTTCCTCCTCGCAATGACGTGAAACGACAAAGAATACAAACAATGAAACAAATCGTCTTTGCTACCAACAACAAGAACAAACTGCGCGAGATGCGCGAGATTATGGAAGGCCTCTATGAGGTCTTGAGCCTCGAAGAAATCGGCTGCCACGAGGAAATCATCGAAGACGCCGACACTATCGAAGGCAACGCCAAAATCAAGGCGGACTTCGTGACGAACAAGTTCCATGTGGACTGTTTCGCCGATGACACGGGCCTCGAAGTGGAAGCCCTGGGCGGTGCCCCGGGCGTGTACTCGGCACGTTATGCCGGCGAGCATTGCAGCTATCAGGACAACGTCGACAAGATGCTGGCTGCGATGATGGGCCAAACCAACCGCAAGGCCGCCTTCCGCACCTGCATTGCGCTGAACCTTGGCGGAAAATCGTATCTCTTCGAGGGCCGCTGCGACGGACAAATCACCGAGGCGCAACGCGGCACCGACGGCTTCGGCTACGACCCCATCTTCCAGCCCGACGGCTACACGCAGACCTTTGCCGAATTAGGCCACGAGGTGAAGAACGCCATCAGCCACCGTGGCCGCGCCACGCAGAAGCTGATCGAATTTCTGAAAGGGTTGGAGTGAGATTCGGGAATTATTGTTATCTTTGCATTCGAACACAATAGTATTCCTTAATTGTGGTTATTTGATTTAAAAGATATGATAATATGCCTTTGTTGTATGACTTTGAGGTAGAGAGCGTCCAGGATTTGCTGGATGTATTGGCGGCCAATGCCAAACGCCGGCGATTGGAGAAAGGGCTGTCGCGGAAATCCTTGTCGATGATGAGCGGCGTGCCGGTGCCGACGATTGCCAAGTTTGAGCAGAAACATTGCATTTCGCTTTCGGGTTTCGTCGCGATAGCCAAAGCCTTGGGCTATGCCAAGGAGATGAAGGGCATGCTCGGCGAGCCGAAATTCACCACGATGGAGGAACTGGACACCATCAACAAGAACAAAAACAGGAAAAGGGGGAGAAATGAGTTCGATTGATAAATTGTTTGTCAAATACCACGATAAAGTGGTGGGCGAGTTGGGCATGACGCCCGACGCAACCCGTTGCGTCTTCCGTTATGACAAGGAATGGTTGGCTTCGGGCTTTTCCATTTCGCCTTTGGACTTGCCCTTGAAATCGGACCTGTTCATCGCACCCGAGCAACCGTTTTGGGGCAATTTCGGTATTTTCGAGGACAGTCTGCCCGATGGCTATGGCCGTTATCTGCTCAATAGGATGTTGCGACGTGAAGGTGTCGATGAGATGCAACTTACGCCATTGCAGCGGCTTAGCATTGTCGGGGATGCTGGCATGGGAGCCTTGTGCTACGAACCCGTGACGCAATTCGAAAACCCAACCGAAACGCGGTCGCTTTCCGATTTACAGGCATTGGCTTTGGAGGTACTCTCGGAGAAAAACGAGAAAGACGCGGCGTTGTTGTACTACAACAGCGGCAATTCGGGAGGCTGTCGCCCAAAGTGTCTGTATCATGACGAGGAAGGCGATTGGTTGGTCAAGTTCAGGCATGTGTACGACCCGAAGAATCTGGGTGAAGTGGAATACAAGTATAACGAAATAGCGCGTCGGTGTGGCATTGAAGTGCCCGACTACAAGCTTTTTGACGGACATTTCTTCGCCACGCGCCGTTTCGATGTCGAGGATGGCGAGCGGCTGCATGTGGCCACGGCGGGCGCCTTGCTGAACGAGTCCATCCATCTGCCCAAATTGGATTACAAGACCTTGCTTCATTTGACGGGTTACCTGACCCAAGACCCCAAGCAGGTGGAAGCTATGTTCAGGCTGATGGCGTTCAATGTATTTGTCGACAACAAGGACGACCACGCGAAGAATTTCAGTTTCATCTGCCGCAATGGGCAATGGCGTTTGGCTCCGGCCTACGACCTGACGCCTTTCCCCGAAGGCTATCACGGCGAACATGCCACCTCGGTGAACGGCAAGGGCAAGCCCTCCGTTGATGACATGGTCGCGGTTGGCGAAAGCATCAGAATCCCAAAGAAACGCTGCCTTGAAGTCATGGGTTTTGTGAGGGAGAACTGCGGAGAGATTCTGTCGGAGGCTTATCGGTGATTGGATGCTGGTTGTTTTTTCGGGG
>CALFIT010000174.1 GCA_937877465.1 uncultured Bacteroidales bacterium
CGACTGCTTCCCGCTATCCAAGGTATTTGGCGTAACCTTTCTCATCCGATGAAATAGTCCAGCTCACGCTAAGCGTGAGCACTTTGACTAAATCTCGATGAGAACTTCTTCTTTAAATCGCCAAATTTTAGGATAGAAGTATTTTCGTCTCTATGCTTGCCTATTATTTATAAGGTGTGTCTTCAGTTATTTTTGTCCTATGTCTTATTTGGTTACACTTTCGTTAATTGGCCGCAAATATAGCCATCTTTTTTCAATCATACATCCTTTTCGCCGAATTTTTCTTGAAAAAAACTCCAGAAATTCAGCCAAAATGAGCAATTTTTTGTGGTTTTGGCTGATTTTCTAAAACAGCGAATCGAGCGTAACTATGTCATTTACATGAACTTTATGCTTTGAATCAGTCACGCCGAATGAGGTCACAAGAGCCACATAAATCGAGTTGCTCGGCTTGTGGATCTTGGAGTCTTTTACGGCGGATATCTGTCGGGTGATCTCGTCCACGTCATCGTTTGTCAGCGTGTATTTGCCTTCCGAAAACTTCATCTCACAGATATAGTCGGCCCGCTCGGCGGTCGCTGGAATGATGAGGTCCACCTGAACCCCCTCGCCGTCGGGCGTTGTTCCCCTCCAACTGAAAGGGATGCCGTATTCCTTGATTCTGAGCGCGTTGGCGAGTTGTGGCGTATGCTCCATGACGAGGAGTTCGAAGGTGTTGCCCGCCCAAGCATAGAACGGCTTGCTCCTTTGCACGGAACGCCAAGAGGTGAAGTCGGAGTTCTCGACAAAACGGAAGTAGAACAAGGTGAAGAAATCGACCAACTGATAGACGGTCTGCTTCCTTGGGCCGCCGTAGCGGGAGTAACTCCTGATGATGCCGGAGTCCATCAGGTTTTCGAGCACGTCGGAAAAGGTGCCGCCGCCTTTCTTCCCGACCGCCTTGAGCAACTCTTCGCGGGTCATCCCGTAGAACCGCTTCCCCAACTGGCGGATGACATTGATGTAAGCCTCTGAATTTGAATAAAGTCCGGTGTAAACATCCTTGAACTCTTGTCGCGCCTTGTCTTTGTCGAAATAGATGGCGTTGATGTTGTCGGCCATTGTCCTGTCGGGGCGTATGCTGTCCATATAATAAGGTACGCCGCCAAGCACCATATAGGTGAGCGCGATTTCGTACCGCGACAAATGGAATCCCCGCTTGACCCAGTATCTTTCACATTCTTCGAGCGTGAAGGGCTTGAGGAAGATGGACGCGGTGATTCTCCCGTAGAGGCCGCCGTAGTCGCGCATGACGTTGTCCACCATCCAGCTGGTGGCCGAGCCGCACACGATGAGGAATATGTCCTTGCGTTTCCGTGCCCAAGAGTTCCAAAAATGCCCCAGTTCTTCGAGCAGTTCCGCCGACTGCGGCCCGGCCAACCAAGGCAGCTCGTCGATAAAGACGACCTTGCGCCGTGCCCGTTTGCTTTGCAGCAGCTTCTTCAAGAGGCCCAAGGCCTCCATCCAATTGGTCGGCATGGGGTTTGCCGCTTTGGGCAAGCCGTATTCCAAAAGGCTGTTGTAGAAGTGCGCCAACTGTTTCTGTCGGTACGATTCCACCTTTTCCGGGTTGTCCTGCTCTATTTTCTGGTACATCCCGACGGCCACAAAGGAGAACTTGTTTTCGAGGGCTTCCTCAATGAGGAAAGACTTGCCGACACGCCGCCTGCCGTAGATGGCGAGGAACTCGGAACGCTCCGACGCATAAAGCCTTGAGATGGTGTCGATTTCGGCTTCTCTTCCGACAACTGATGATGGGTTCATTTCGATGCTAATTATTTGCTGCAAAGATAGATAAATATCTTTTACCCTGCATAGAAATTCAGCCAAAATGAGCAAATTTTTCTGGTTTTGGCTGAATTTCTCGGGTTGCCCATTGGAGGAATTAAAGTCGCGATATTTAATTTGGCCAATCGGTTTGTCATTTGTTTCCTAAATTCAACTAAACTCACCCTCCAAAGGCAGTTTTCCTTCTCACGGTGCAATCTTTTTGGCGTTCAGCGTTTCATCAAACCACCACCTCGAAAATCCGCTTCCCGTTCCATTCAATCCATTGCGGCTCAACGTCTTGCTTGTTTTTCGAGAAGTCGAAAGTGACGAGATAGCCTTCGTCCATGCCGCGAATGGCCAAATAGTCGGAAAGCTGGTCGCGCCCAAGCTCCTCATATTTGTCGCCGTGCCAAATCTTCAGCTCGACGACAAATTCCTGCTTGTCGTAGTTCACCACAAGGTCCATACGGCGGTTGTCGCGGGTCTGCGGCTCGGCATAATAGAAACCAATTCCGTTGATGATGGGCTTAAGGAAAGTGAGGAAAAGCAGGCGGCCTTCCTTTTCAAGGAAAGGCTCGGTGCTTTGGCGGTACTCCTCGTGCATCAGGTCGCGGAAGCGGGTAACGACGTGCTCCATGATGAGTTTGCCGTTGCGCACATAGTTCAACAAGTAGGGCGACATTTTGGTGCCCTGCTCGCGCATGGTCTTGTTGCCAAAATAGACGAACAAGGCTTCCTCAAAAATGAGGTTGTGAATCATCGTCTTGCCTCGTTGGTTCTCACGGATATAGGAAAACATGTTGGCAATCCGCACCATCGGGTCAACCATCGAATAGCTGTATTCCTGGCCGTTGACGACGATGGAGTACAGGAAATCGCGCAACTCGGCGTTGTTCTCGATGTTTTTCGAGAGGTCGTCAATCAGCGTGACATTCTCCCCTTTCGTGATGATTTTCACCGCTTTCTGCACGTTGTCCAATGTCCATTCCGCTTCCAAACGTTCATCGACAATCTTGCAAATCGCGCTCACCAAATAAGGATAGCCCGTCGTGTATTTGTAAACCTCCTCGCTAATCGCCTTGATGTCCATACCCGTATGCACATCGTTCTCGTAATCGCCAAGCATTTGGGCGATTTCGTCGGGATGGAAAGTCATGTCCACGTTGAAGTCGGCGGCGATGTTCCAAGGCGAATTGTATTTCTTTTCCGCATCGGGACGCAGTTTCAGCTTGAGGTTCTTGATGTCGTAAACGCCAGCCAGGACGACGCTGTGGAAGGTCTTGCCAATGCCATCATTCCGCTCAAGGTATTTGTTCCTCAACATCCCTATGAAATTCAGAAACAGTTGGTTATCTGAGCTTTTGTCCACTTCGTCAATCAGTAGGACTGTTGGCTTTTCGGTTGATTCACAAAACCTTGTAATCACTTCCGACAAATCCTCGAAAGAAGTCAAATCCTTTCGTTCAAACACTTTCCGAACATCTTTTTCCGCCCCAATCTCTTGCAGAAAGCGTGACACCAAGCCACAGAAAGTATTCACAAATTCGGGAATGTCCTTGAACGATTCGTCGCCAAGCCCTTCAAAACTCGTCTTGACGACAAGATACTTGTCGGATAGCCGACGCCGTATCATTTGCAGCATCGTGGTCTTGCCATACTGCCGAGCGCGGTTGATGGTGAAATAACTCCCCTTATCAATCAGATTCTCAACGGCCTCAAACCGTTTTGAAGTGTCCACCATGTAGTGC
>CALFIT010000175.1 GCA_937877465.1 uncultured Bacteroidales bacterium
CAACCCCGCCTCGCCCTCAAGCTACAGCGGCACCTACGTCACCTCCAACAACCAAGTCATGTTCGCCATGACCACGACGGGAGGCGGCACGACGCCCGAGCCCACCTACTACACCATCACCGCCACGGCCAACCCGACCGCCGGCGGCACCGTCAGCGGTGCTGGCTCCTACGAGGAAGGCTCCACCGTCACCCTCACCGCCACCGCCAACACGGGCTACGAGTTCAGCATGTGGACCAAGAACGGAACGCAGGTCTCCACCAACGCCACCTACAGCTTCACCGCCTCGGCCAACGCCGCCTATGTGGCCGTCTTCACCGAAGTGTCGAGCGGCGGCGGCACCGCCACCGACATCACCATCGGCAGCGGCACCAGCACCAACGCCTACATCCCCACCTACGCCTACTACAAGTACTCGCTGACCGAGCAAATCTACACCGCCGCCGAAATCGGACAGTCCGGCACCATCACCGCCGTCAGCTTCAAGGTGTCGAACGCCAAGTCGACCACGCGCACCCTCGCCGTCTACCTCAAGCACACCACCAAGACCGCCTTCACCAGCAAGAAGGGCTGGGAGGCCGTCTCGTCGTCCAACCTCGTCTACAGCGGCTCCGTCACCTTCAGCGCCAGCGGCTGGACCACCATCACACTCGACACCCCGTTCGAATACAACGGCACCAACAACCTGCTGCTCGCCGTCGACGACAACACCGGCTCATACGTGAGCAGCAGCTCCAACTCGCCCAAGTTCTACGTCTACAGCACCGGCGCCAACCGCGCCCTGCGCATCTACAGCGACAACACCAACTACAACCCCGCCTCGCCCTCAAGCTACAGCGGCACCTACGTCACCTCCAACAACCAAATCATGCTCACCATGGGCGGAAACAAGATTGTGACCAACGACGAGGCCATCAACACCGAGAGCAAGACGCTGGTTGTGTTCCCCAACCCGGTGGAACGCGGCAGCCAAGTCAGCATCGTGTTGCCCGAGGGCATCGACAACGCCAAGGTCGAGGTGTTCAACGCCCAAGGCGCCTGCGTCTATAGCGGACACGGCGAAGGCAACGTCGAACTGCCTTGCAACGACAGGATGACACCCGGACTCTACATCGTCAGGGTCAGCCAAGGTAACGATGTCTTCTATGGCAAGTTGATCGTCAGATAAGAAGTCGGGCGATAATACATGAAAAAAAGCGGTGCTATGTCACCGCTTTTTTTTATGAATAATGTCCTACAAGTTAACTTTTTTGTATTTTTGCAAGTTTTAATTCCGAAAAAAATGAGATTGCCTCGTTTTATTTGCCTGATTCTTGTCGCTACGCTTGGTGGCAGTGTCTTTGCCCAGAGCCAGAGAGAGCTCGGCCTGCTCATGCGCGAGCGCGGCGAGTATTACTTCACCCTCAGCGTCGACGACCCGTCGGCCATCCAGTCCGTCGGCGAGATTTGCTCCGTCGATGCCACCGATGGCAAAACCATAGTGGCCTACGCCAACCAAAAGGAATACGACCGTTTGCTCAGTCTCGGCTTCCAACCCGAGTTGCAGACGCCGCCGTCGCTGCGTGCCAACGTCACGATGTGGGACGGACAAGGCACCTATAATTGGGATGCCTATCTGACCTATTCCCAGTACGTGGCCATGATGGAAGGCTTCCCCGACAAGGCCGTGGAAGGTCGTAGTTGTACCTTGTTCAGCCTCGGCACACTTGCCACGAGCAATCACCGCCAGCTCCTTGGTGTCCGCATCAACAACGGGAGTCCTGAAGGCAAGCCGAAGTTCCTCTACACTTCAACGATGCATGGCGATGAAATCACCGGCATGATCCTCATGCTGCGTCTTATCGACGAGCTCTGCACCAGCACCGACAGCCGGATCGTTAACCTGCTGAATGACCTCGATATCTACATCATGCCCTTGACCAACCCCGACGGCACCTACAAGGGCGGCAACAGCACGGTGAACAGTGCCCAACGCTACAACGGCAACAACATTGACCTGAATCGTAACTACAAGGATTTCTTTAGTGGCGACCATCCCGATGGCTACAGCAGCTATCAAGATGAAACCACTTGGACTATGGCTCTGGCTGACGAAAACCTGTTCACCATGGCGGCCAACTACCATGGTGGGGCAGAGGTGATGAACTATTGTTGGGACTGGGTGTTCCAAGACCATGCCGATGTGGATTGGTATGAATATATCTGTTCCGAATATGTGCAGCTTGCTCGGCAGGTCTCTTCCAGCTATATGACCGGAACTTATTCCGATGGTGTCACCAATGGAGCCACCTGGTATTCGATTACTGGTAGCCGTCAGGACTACATGAATGCCTACGGCCAATGCCGCGAGGTGACCGTGGAGTGTTCCACTACCAAGACCCCTGCTGCTTCACAGTTACCCAACTTTTGGAACTATAACCACAATGCCATGCTGGCCTTCATGGAACAATGCCGCAATGGGGTACATGGCTTCGTTTACGATGCCACCACGGGCGAGCCTGTTATAGGTGCCACAGTCAGTGTGTTGAACCATGATGTCAACAATTCGTATGTTACCACCCATGATATGGGCGACTTCCATCGCCCCATCAAAGGAGGATCCTATACTTTTGTCTTTGATAAGGAAGGTTATGCCCGTGAATTCGTGGATGTCACGGTCGCTGACGACGAGCGAGTGGATCTAACGGTCTATCTTACACCCAGTAACACAACTTCGATGGAGTGCTACACACAGATGAGTTCAGCCTCCATCACTACTGGTCCTTGCCTGATGGGTTACCTTAACGGCTCCACTTTGGTCATGCCTACACATAGCAACAATACTACGACTAATTCTGTAAGCGTGAGCGCCACTTCGCTATCGGTCGACCCCACGGATGCAGGTTTTATGATCGGACACGACATCGACCGACAGAAAATCTGCGTGGAGCCGACAGGGACAAATGGTCAGTATTACATCACGTATCAAGGAAGGCTCCTTTATAGGAGCAACTCATCATTAGTGTGGTTTAAGCCTAATAATTCTAATGGTTATGGCGTTTCACTTACTAATTACAGGTGGTACATCAATGCCAACGGCGTATATCAACAATCGGGCAACACGAAGTATTACCTGACCTATAGCAATGGCACATTCATGACGAGCACCACCAGCCAAAACAACATCGCTTTCTATACCGAATGCGACTGTCCCGCTGCCACGGCCCAACAGCAGGTGGAGTTGGAAGAAGGCTGGAGCTGGTGGGCACCCACCGTCGCGGTGAGCCGGACGACCTTGACAGACGCCATCGGTGATGATTTGGTGGAAATCGAAGGCCCTGAAGGCGACGAAGTCGTCCCAGGCCAGATGTACAAGATACTGACCAACGCCCTCGTTGAGTTCACCCTCGAAGGCACACGTTCGACCGGCGTCAGCCTTGCCATCGAGCCTGGCATCAACTGGTTCGGTTATGCGGGAACACAAGCCGTGTTGATCAAGGCAGCCATTAACGGCATCACCCCCGCCGAAGGCGACAAGCTCATCTCCCAAGACGAGAGTTTCGCCGTATACGAAAACGGCACATGGAAAGGCGAGCTGACCCACCTCCAACCTGGCAAGGGCTACATCTACTACTCCAATGCCTCGCAAGGTCGCAGTATTAGAATCAAATAACAGAAAATCAGCTAAATAATTAACAATATGAAAAAAGTATTTCTATCCTTACTGGTTCTCGCCATCGGCCTGAGTGCCATGGCACAACAGAGAATACAACTGCGTTCCGCCGACAGGGCCGAATGCGTGAAAAGCGACATGACGAGCCTCACGGCTTCGTTCTCATTCTCC
>CALFIT010000176.1 GCA_937877465.1 uncultured Bacteroidales bacterium
ATGGCAGTAATTCAAATGACTGACGACCGTTTTGAAGAAGTCGTCCTGAAATCAGAACTCCCTGTGATGGTGGACTTTGGCGCCACTTGGTGCGGCCCTTGCAAGAAAGTCGAACCCATCGTTGAAGAACTTTCCGAGGACTATGCCGGCAAGATGATCGCCGTGAAGTGCGACGTCGAGGAATGTCCCGGCACCGCCGGAAAATACGGCATCATGAACATCCCCACCGTGCTTTATTTCAAGGGTGGACAGCCCGTCGACAAGAACGTCGGAGCCGCGCCCAAGAAGGTGTTTGTGGAGAAATTAGAGAAACTGTTGTAATGAGAGTAATGCTGAATGCGGAATGTGGAATGATTGGCATTCCTAATTCCGCATTCCTAATTCCGCATTTCTTTTGGACTTTTCCATCGATAGGAACCGACTGACCCAATTCGGCAGCCTCGAGTTCTTGGCACGTCAAATCGTGGAGGGATTCATCACGGGTTTACACAAGAGTCCCTTCCACGGTTTTTCTGTTGAGTTTGCCGAACATCGCCTCTACAACACGGGCGAGCCCATCCGCCATATCGACTGGAAACTGTATGGCCGCACCGAGAAGCTCTTCGTGAAACGCTACGAGGAGGAGACTAACCTGCGTTGCCAGCTGGTCATCGACCAAAGCTCAAGCATGTGCTTCCCAGTGAGGCAAAAGATTGACTTCGAGCATCCTAACAAACTCTTTTTCTCCATCTATGCCGCCGCCTCGCTCATGGAACTGATGCGCCGCCAGCGCGATGCCGTGGGCCTCGACTTGTTCGACGAGACCATAACCTTCCACGAGCCAGCCAAGTCGTCAAATATTCACAATAAATTGATTTATAGTGAGTTGGAGAAACTGATTGACGATTACGACAAGAACGACAAAAAGACCACCTCAACGCCGCAATGTCTGCACCAGATTGCGGAAATGACGCATCGCCGCTCGTTGGTGGTGATTTTCACCGACATGCTCGACGGACTCGACGACTACCAGCCGATGTTTGAGGCCTTGGAACACTTGAAATACAACAAGCACGAGGTCATCCTGTTCCATGTCTTCGACGGCAACTTGGAGCAAAACCTCGACTTCGAGAACCGTCCCTACCGTTTTGTCGACTTGGAGACGGGCGACACGCTGAAACTCAATCCCGTAGAGGTTCAGGAAGCCTACAAGAAAATTATGACGGAGCGCAAGGAAGCCCTTTTGCGCCACTGCTATCAGTACCAAATCGACTATGTGGAGGCCGACATTAATAAGGACTATAACCAAGTCTTGACGAGTTATTTGATTAAAAGAACAAAATTGCATTAATCAAGAAAATGATAAAAGCATAGATCCCATGCTCGCGCACATGCCCATGCAGGAATGACATGCTTCCATCATTTTATTTTGAAAGCAAAAAAGTCCGAGAGCTATGCTCCCGGACTTTTGTTTTCCCCGAAGGGAAGGAATTACTTACCTAACATATTACTTAACTATAACTTTTACTGCAACCTTGTTCTGGTTGTTCTGCAAGTTGACGACATAGAGTCCGGTGGCGAGGCTGTGGCCTATTCGCTCGGTGCTGCCTGCGTTGATTTGGCGTTGCATCATCGGCTGGCCGAGGAGGTTGTAGACGGTCATCGTGTAGTGGGCGTTGTCGCTGTTCTCCACGATGAACTCGTGGTCGGCACTCCAAACCTTCACGTTGGCTTCAACCTCTTGCTCCTCCACGCCGTCGTAGGTCAGGTCGATGAAGATGGGTTCGTCGAGTCCGTTGGCGGGGTTGATGGTCTGGGCCTCGGGATGCCATTCGCCATTCTCGGTATAGTAGTCATTGATGACGTAGCTTTCCATGTCTAAGATCCAGATGACGTTGATGCCGTTCTCGTTGTCGTTGGGCAGGATGCCGCCAAACCAACCGTTGTTGCCAGCCACTTCCTCCTTGTAGAAGTCGGCGTATTGGTTGATGCCGCCATAGTCGACGCCCGTGGTTTCGATAGGCGTGGAGTAGGTGGGACGCCAGTCGTCGTCGGTGGCAAACATCATGGCGAAGGTCATCGAAGCCTCATCGCTCTTGGCATAGAAGGCCGTGCCTTGGTTCTCGCCGTATTCGTTGCCGAAGTTGAGCACGGTGGCGTAGTCGTCGGTGGTGAAGATTTGGTCGACCGTGGTGCCGTCGTGGCCGTCGTTGATGCGGATGCGGAGGTAGACATGGTTGCCAGGCGTGAAGCGGGCGTTGGCCGTAGGCTCGTTGATGAACCAAGCAAAGGCCTCGCCGTCGTCGTCGGTGGTGAACTCGCCGTAGCCGCCTTCGGTCGAGAGGCTCGGGCTGGTGCTGCGATAGAAGCCGTCGAGGTTGGCATAGATCACGTTGCCCGCACCTGCCGTTTCGGGTCCGTCGTTGTCGTCAACGAACTGGTTGGTGTAGCGGTAGGTTGTGTTCGGCTCAAGGTTGGCGAGGTAGACCGCCGTGGCCACGGGCACGCGGTTGTTGTTGGAGCCGTTGTTGCCTTGGATGTAGAGCGGCATGAAGGCTTCGATGGCGGGTTCGTCCTCGCTGTGGACGGTGCCGGCCAAGCTGACCTCGGTGTAGGCCTCGCCGCCTTCGTGGGTGATAGTGCCTTCATAGCTGCCGATTTCAAGGCCTTCGGCCATGCGGACGTAGATGGTCACAGGTTGGTCGACAATCTGACCGTCGGCGTAGGCGATTTCAAGCTCATCGCCATAGTATTCGTCGTCTAACGAAATCTCGAAGCCTTCGGTCACCGTCACCGTGATGTCGCCTTCGCCTTCAAGGTTGGCTGCCGTCAGGGTGTAGGTGGCGGAAGCCGACGGGCCTTCGCCTTCGACGTAGCTGAATCCATTAATGGAATTAGGTGTGGCCGTCAAGGTGGGGTTGGTGTTGCTGCCCGAAACGAGCATGATGTCGTCGACTTCCCAACCGGCGGCCTCATCGTCGGTGCTGGTGTACTTGAAGCCGATGTAGCAGTTCGTGCCGTTGTAACCGTCGAGGCTGATTTCGCCGGATTCGGTCCATGTCCAACTGCCTACCGAGAGTTCGCATTCAAGCTCCTCCCAAGTGGCGGTGGTCGGGTCTTGGCCGTCGTAGTCGTTGGAGAAGTAGACCTCGATGTCGGGACCGTTGTAGTTCTTGGCGGTGACGAAGGTCAGCACCACGTCGTTGTAGCTGTCCAAGTCGAAGGCAGGCGAGATGAGCCAGTCTTCGGTAGCGTCGTGGTTGTAGCCGTTGGCGTAGGCGTAATGGTTGCCTTGGTAGGAGGCAATGCGCCAAAGTGAGTCGCCTGCCACGTTGACTTCGGTCCAGCCGTGCCAGTCTTCTTCCCAGTCTTGGTTGAAGATGATGGTGAGTCCGGCTTGGATGATGTATTCCGCGCTGACTACAGGGCTGTCGTTGTAGTCATCCTTTTCGGCGTAGGCCCAAATGGTCATGTCTTCATCGATGGTGATGGCTTCTTCGTATTCCTCCCAAGGACCGTTTTCAGAGTCGAAGCTGTAGTAGATGGTGGCGCCGTTGGTGGCGCAGCTCAGGGTGACGTCGATAGTCTCATAGTACGTGCCGGCGGCGGGAGTGAAAGTCGGGGCGGCCACGGTAGGCATGGGCGGTTCGCCGCCTTCGCCTTGCATGAAGATGTCTAAGAAGAAGTTGTACTCACTGTTGGTCATGTTGCTGGTGGCGTAGGCTTTCACAACGCTCTCCGATTCGGTCACGCGCAAGGCAAAGGCGCGACCGTCGGAAACGAAGTTGACGATGTTGAAGCCGAAGTATCCAGGCACCATGCTCTCGGGAGCCGAAACGCCGGTCGTGATGGTCCATTCGGTCTTTTCGCCGTTCATCACGAAGTTGGTGCCATTGTTGCCGTAGCCAATCACGTCGCCGTTGGCGTTGGTGAAGGTATAACCGTTTTCAGTAACACCCACGGTCCAGTAGTAACTCTCCTCATCGGCAAGGATGCTGGCGGGGATGATTTCATCGGTGCCGTTCATCTGGCTGGTGAACTCGGTAGTGGTGAGCTTGCCGCTCGTCGTGGTGTTGGAAGCGGCCAGATAGGCATTCTCGGTGTCGTTGTAACGTGCGGCCAAGATGACTTTGTTGCCGGCCACAAGTTGGCTCACGGCGCTGATGCGGACGTAATCGCCACCCGGTTCGGGAATGGCAGTGACGCTGCCGCTGCAGGTCACTTCGATGTCGTCGACGTCGGCGCAGGCAACGGTGATGTCTTCGTCGTTGTAGTCGCCGACTTCCAGACCGGCTTTCAGGCGGACGTAAATGGTGACTTCCTCGATGGTGCCTCCCGATGGCGAGAGGGTGAGGGTGGTCTGTGCCGTGAAGTCGTTGCCCGAGGCCAACGAGATTTCGTAGTCGGTGGCTTCGCTGACGGTGACGTTGCCGCTCAGGTTCATTCCGCTGACGGTGAAGCTCTGCTCGTCCGACGGGCCGTTGCCTTCGATGTAGCTGAAGCCGCTGAGCGTGAGCGGGCTGACGGTCACGACGGGGTCGGAGGTCTGCCCGATGAGCAGGATGTCGTCCACTTCCCAAGCGGCTGCGCCGCCTTCTTCGCAGGTGTACTTGAAGCCGATGAAGCAGTTCGTGCCGCTGAAGGAGCCCAAGTCGATGTCGCCCGATTCGGTCCAGGCATAGCCGCCTGTCGAGAGGTTGCAGGTCAGGGCGGTCCATGTGGCGTTGGTCGGGTCGCTGCCGTCGTAGTCGTTGCTGAAGTACACTTCGAGGTCGTTGCCCGTGTAGTTTTTCGCCGTGCGGAAACTCAGGGTCGGGTTGGCGTAGGCGTTGAGGTTGAAGGCGGGCGAGATGCACCAGTCTTCGTTGGCGCCTTGGTTGTAGCCGTTGGCGTAGGCGTAGTGGTTGCCGCTGTATTGGGCGACGCTCCACGAGGCATTGCCTTCCACGTCGACGAAGGTCCAGCCGTTCATCTCGCCTTCCCAGTCTTGGTTGAAGATGGTGACGAAGCCGAGTTGGATGGTGTAGGTGGCCGTGGCGATGTTGCTGTCGTTGTATTCGTCTTTCACAGCGATGGCCTTGATAGTGACGGTCTCGCTGATGGTGAGCGGCGAGGTGTAGACGGGACTGCTTTCGGTCGGGTCGGTGCCGTCCAAGGTGTAGTGGATGGTGGCGCCGTCGGTCGCGCAGGCGATGCTCACGGTCTGTTCTTCATAATAGGTGCCTTCGGCAGGCGTGAAGGTCGGGGTGGCCACGGTGGGCATGGGCGGTTCGCCGCCTTCGGTCTTCACGAAGAGGTCTAAGTAGAAGTTGTAGCCGCTGTTGTTGAGATTTTGTGTGGAATAAGGACCATAGTTGTGGCTGCTGTTCAAAGCGAAGGCCCTATTGGTGACATTCACATTGGTGATGGTGAAACCTTCATACAATGGCACCATTGCACCATCGCCAGCCGTTGCAGCTTCAATGTTCCATTCGGTGTTGTCGCCGCCCGTGGCGAAGTTGGTGCTGCTGGTGTAGCCGATCAGCTCGCCGTTGGCGTTGGTGAAGGTGTAGCCGTTGGCAGTGATGCCGACGGTCCAATAGTAGCTGCTTTCCTCGTCGACGATGGAGGCGGGCAGGATTTCGTCCTCGCCCGATGTGGTGGAGGTGAACAGCACGCCAGTGGGCTTGCCCGACGAGGTGTTGCTCATGGCGTAATAGTCGGTGGCGTTGTCGTCGAAGCGGGCGGCGAAGACCACGATGCTTCCTTCAGCCAAAGTGCCGAGGTCGCTGATGCGCACATAGTTGCCGTCGCCTGGCGTGGGCGGCTCGGGCGGCGTGGTGCCTCCGGTGACGGTACCGCTGACGCTGATGAACAGCGTGTCGGCGTTCTCCGAAACGGCGTAGACTTGTTCGTTGTAGGTGCCAGCCTCAAGACCGGCCTTCATGCGCACATAGATGGTGATGTCGTAGAAATGGCCTGAGTTGGGAATGAAAATCATGGCGGGGTTCTCGGGTCTGAAGTTGACCAAAGTCGACACCTCGAAGCTCTCGGAGGGATACACGGCCACATTGTCGGTCAGGTAGTCGCCGCCGATGAGGAAGGTGTTCACTTCCGATGGGCCGCCTTGCTCGTAGTCGTATGTGAAGCCGTTCAGCGAGGTCGGGTTGGCGGTCAGGGTGGGACGGTGCGTGTATTGGATGTCGTTAGCGTTGGCCACACGCAGCTGGGGCGCGTTGTAGCAGCCGATGATGCCGGTCAAGGTAACCCAGTCGCCTTGCAACATGCCTTCGACGGTGGGAATCTGGTACACGTTGAGGCTGTTGCCGTCTTGGGTGATGACGGTGGTGCTGCTCGGGTTGATGGCTCCGATGATGGCGTTCTCGATCTTCACGCGGGTGGCTTGCAACAGGTTGTTGCCGCTGTAGTCTTGGTTGATTTCGGCGATGGTCTTGACGGCCAAAGGCAAGGTGTTGCCACTCGAAAGGATGAGGAATGCGTTCTCGTTGCTGCCGTTGATGCCGGTCAGTTCGACCAAGCCGTTAAAGGTGGTCTTGCGTCCGTAGGCACGCACGTTGTCGCCCACGGCGAGGGCCGAAGGCACGGTATTGTTATTAAGGTAGAGGTCGATGCCGGCGGTGCCGTCTTGGATATAGACATTGCGCCCGTCGATGAAGGTGACGATGCCTTCAACGCAGGCATAGGCGTTGGCGGCCAAGGCTCGGGCTTGGGCGATGGTGATGGGCGTGTAGATGGTGTAGGTGGCCTCGCCGACGGTGCTGTTGGCGTAGGTGGGCGCAACGGCTATGGCCTTGACGGTGGTGGTGACGCTCACCGTGAAGGGCTGGCTATACACGGTGCTGCTCTCGGTGGGTTCGCTGCCGTCGGTGGTGTAGTGGATGGTGGCGTTCTCGGTCTCGCAACTGATGCTGACGGTCTGTGCGCTGATGAAGTTGCCTCCGTCAGGCGAGAAGGTCGGGGTGGCGACAACGGGCTGCTCGCTGACGGTGCCGCTGAGGGCGACGCTCTGGCTCAGGTCGCCGGAAACGACGGTGAGGCTACCCGAATAGTCGCCGACGGCCAATCCGGCTTTCATCCTCACGTAGACAGTGGTCTCCGTCACCGTGCCGTTGACGGGCGAGAGTGCGTCGCTGTCGAAATAGCCGTTGGCGGGACTGAGGCTCAACTCAAACTGGGCCGGTGCCGTGAGGGTGATGTCGGCATCGAGGTCCGAACCCGAAACGGTGAACGTCTTTGCCGCCGACGGGCCGTTGTTGTAGGTGTAGCGTAAGTCGCTCAGTTGGGTCGGGCTGACGTTGAGTTGCGGGTCGGGCACATACGACAAGACGATGTCGTTAGCCAAGGCCACGCGGATTTGTGCGACGTTGAAGTAGCCGACCACGCCAGTGACGTCCACTTCGTCGCCTTCCGCGATGTCGGTGAGGGCGGGCACCTTATAGATGTTGGTGCTGCTTTCGCCTTGTGTCAACGGGGTGTTGCCGCTCGTGTTGATGGCGCCGATGATGGCGCTTTCAATTTTCACGCGGGTGCATTGCAGCGCGTCGGAGCCACCTTCCATGATCTCGGCGATGGTCTTCACGGCGAGGGGCAGGGCGTTGCCGCTCGAAAGGATGCTGAACTCGTTGGCGTTGCCGCCGTTGATGTAGGAAAGCTCTAACAGTCCGTTGTAGTTGGCTCGTTTGCCGTAGGCTTGCACCATGTCGCCAAGAGCCAATGCCGACGGGACGGTGCCGCTGTTCAGGAAGAGGCAGATGCCGCCCGTGCCGTCTTGGACGTAGACGTTGCGCCCGTCGATGAAGGTGACGATGCCTTGCACCAAGGCGTATTCGTTGACGGCCAAGGCTTTTGCCTCGGCGATGGTGACGAGGGTGGGGAAGTTGTAGGTGGCCGTGGCCGTGTTGCTCTCCGTATAGCCGCTCATAAAAGCCTTGGCCTTCACGGTGGTGGTCACGTTGATGTCCAACGGGTTGTAGTAGGTTGCGCTGCTCTCGGTAGGCTCGCTGCCGTCGGTGGTATAGTGGATGGTGGCCCCTTCGGTGGCGCAGCTGATGCTGACCGACTGCGTTTCGAAGTAGGTGCCGCCCGCCGGACTGAAGGTCGGGGTGGCCACGGTTTCTTGCTGGCCGCCGCC
>CALFIT010000177.1 GCA_937877465.1 uncultured Bacteroidales bacterium
TTGGCCTGCAACTCGCGGTCGTCCTTCAGCCTGAACAAGGTGGGGACGAGTTCCTGCTCCGTGTCGGCGTTGCGCACCATGAGGGCGGCTTCGGCGTCGACGAGCTGCTGGGCGTTCTTGGTCTGATGGTCTTCGGCGGCGGTGGGCAGTGGCACGAAGATGACGGGCTTCTGCACCAATGCCAATTCCGAAATCGACATGGCGCCGGCACGCGAGACGACTACGTCGGCGAGGCCGTAGGCCAAGTCCATGCGGTCGATGAAGACGGTGGGCTTCACTTGGTTTTCCAATCCCAACGCTTTCACTTCGGCTTGTGCTTGGTCGATGTAGGTCTTTCCCGTCTGCCAGATGAGCTGCAAGTCGCTGCCGCAGAAGGCGTTGAGCTGTGCGCTGATGCCTTTGTTGATGCCCAACGCGCCTTGGCTGCCGCCGACGAGGAGTGCCACGGGTTTCGTCGCATCGAGGCCGAAGTAGGCGGCGGCTTCGTCGCGGGTGCCGTTAAGGACGATGTTGGCCCTCAAGGGGTTGCCCGTGAAATGTATCTTTTCGGCGGGGAACCATTGGTCGAGGTGGCCGTAGGCCACGCAGATGGCTTTGGCCTTTTGGCCCACGTTGCGGTTGGTCTTGCCCGGATAGGAGTTCTGCTCCTGTATGACGGTGGGGATGCCGAGCCAGTTGGCGGCCTTCAGCGTGGGTCCGCTGGCGAAACCGCCCACGCCAATCACCACGTCGGGTTGGAAGCGTTTCAGGATGCGGCGGGCCTTGCTGAGGCTACTTGCCAACTTGAAAGGCAGCGTGAGTGCCGAGAGGTCTTTGGTCAGGCCGCTGATCCACAGGCCTTCAATCGGGTAGCCGGCTTTGGGTACACGCTCCATCTCCATGCGGCCTTTCGCCCCGATAAACAGGATGTCGGCCTCAGGGAATCTCCTTTTCAAGGCATCGGCGATGGCGATGGCGGGAAAGATGTGGCCGCCCGTGCCGCCGCCGCTAATCACGACTTTCAAGTTCTCTTTCATCTTCGGTAATTGCTTGTAGTTCTTGTTCTTTGCTTATGTCTTCGCTCTCGATGCTGCGGGTGACGCTCAGGATCATGCCCAAGATGAGTCCCGTGGCCATCAGCGAGGTGCCACCCATGCTGACGAAGGGTAGCGGTTGGCCCGTGACAGGCAACAGCCCGACGGAAACGCCCATGTTGACCATGGCTTGCACTATGATGAGGAATCCCAACCCGAATGCCATCAACGCGCCGAAGGTGAGCGGGCGTTTGCCCACGACCTTGATGACGCGGGTGAAGAGGATGACATAGAGCATGAGTACGATGATGGCGCCTACGATGCCGTATTCCTCCACGATGATGGCGTAAATGAAGTCGGAGTAGGGATGCGGCAGGAAGTTGCGCTGCTCGCTCTTGCCGGGGCCTTTGCCTATCACCGAGCCTGTGGCCACGGCGATGTCGGCGTAGGTGCGTTGCATGTGCTTGTCGTCGAAGGGGTTGACGTCTTCCTTGTCCTCGCTCATCGACTTCATTCGCCCCGCCCAAGTCTGGATGCGGTTCTGCTTCTCATGGTATTCGGTGGTTTTTTCGCTGATGGTGAGGGTTTGCTCGACGTCCTTCCTTCGGTGTTTGTTGTCGATGTTGGTCTTGACGGCGTCGTAGCCCAGGTATAACCCCATTCCCACGACACACAGACCCACTAAGGAAAGCAGGTGGACGAACTTCACGCGCCCGACGAAGAGCAAGACCATGCAAACAGCCACCAAGATGACGGCTGTCGAGAGGTTTTCGGAAAAGATCAGGCCGGCGGTTACGAGGATGGGAAGGGCAAGTTTAACGAGAAACTCCTTGAAGTTGTATTTCATGTCGCCCATCATCACGATTTGGCGGGCCAAATAGGTGATGAGGATGATTTTTGCCATTTCGCTGGGTTGGAACGAGAACCCTCCCACACTGATGGAACGGTTGGCGTCGTTGATGTTGCGCCCGAAAACGAGGGTGTAAAGCAATAGGGCCAGACATGGAATCATCAACAAAAAGGCCGCTTTTGCGTAATGCTTATAGTTGACTTTCGAGGCTGCAAACATCACGATGAAGCCAAAAAGCAACATGCCAAGATGCTTCACCAACACCTTTCCGGTGCTGCCTTGGTATTTGGTGACGGCTAAGGCACTGGTGGCGCTATACACCACTATCAGGGAGATGATACCCAACAGCAGAGCCACAATCCAGATGACCTTGTCGCCTTTCAGTATTTTATTGACGATGTTCATTCTCCATTTGTTTTACGAAATCTTTATAGAATTTGCCACGCTCGATGTAGGTCTCGCCTTCGATGTCCGACTTGCATGCCGGCGAAAACAGCACGATGTCGTTTTCCTTTGCCATGAGCGAGGCCGTCGCCACGGCTTCTTCGATGTTGTCGACCTCGATGATGTCTTTCACGTCTTTTTGGAACGACTTTCTCAGGTTGCCGCCCTGGCTACCGATACAAATCAAGGCCTTGACCTTCTTCTTGGCCACGCGCTTCAGCTCCTTGAAGTCGGTGTCGCTGTCGTTGCCACCTGCAATCCAAATCACGGGTTTGACGATGTTCTCGAAGGTGAACCAAGTGGCGTTCACGCTCTCGGCCCTCGCGTCGTCGTAATACATTACACCGTCGACGGTGGCCACAAAGTCTTGCCGGTGCTCGATGTTGTCGAGGTCGCTCAGGCTCTGCTTGATGTTCTCTTTCCTGATTTGCAATATCTTGGACGAAATGCCCGCCACCATGGTGTTGGGTTTCCTGATGCTCGTGTTGGTGATTTCTTCAATGTAATTCATGGGGGAGTTGTTCAGTTGTCAGTTGTCAGTT
>CALFIT010000178.1 GCA_937877465.1 uncultured Bacteroidales bacterium
TTGGGGCAAGCGTCAAGGAAGTCCTTGCGCAGCGGGATGTTGCTCTCGACGATGACCTCGGCGTCTTCGGCGCGGCGTTTCAGCTCGTCGGGGTTTTCGTTGCGGTCGGGATAGACGACGACCTCATGGCCAGCCTTTTTCAGGCCTTCGCAAGCGGTTTCAATCTGCTGTACCTTCAAGCCCAACGGCTCCAAAAAGACGATTTTCATTTTGCGGCAATCATTTCGATTTCGACCAAAGCCTTCTTGGGCAGCTCCTTCACGGCGAAGGCGGCACGAGCGGGATAGTCGCCCGTGAAATACTTGCCGTACACGGCGTTCATCTCGCCAAAATAGCTCATGTCAGCAAGATAGCAGACGGACTTCACCACATTGGCGAAGGTGCAGCCTGCCTCGTTGAGGATGGCTTCGAGGTTTTTCATGCTTTGCTCGGTTTGTGCCGTCACGCCCTCAGGCATTTCGCCCGTGGCTGGATTGATGGGCAGCTGGCCCGAAATGAACAGCATTCCGTTGGCTTCAATGGCCTGACTGTAAGGCCCGATGGCTCCGGGAGCCTTTGTCGTTGCGATAACTTTTTTCATTGTTGATAAATTTGATGGATTTCTGAGCGCAAAAATAAGAAAAATGTTACTTTTGCAGACCGAAATATTTCGACAACCTCAACTTATCATCGATGCCGTCATGACATTCAAGAAAATCCTGCGCAAGCTCAACAATCGCTATGTTTACGCAACTTTGGCGTTCTTAGTGGTCATCCTCTTTATCGACCAGTTCAACCTGTTCGAGCAGATTCGCTTGCATAGGTCGCTGAAGGACCAAAAGCAGCAAATTGAATACTACCAGGAGGAGATCTCGCAGAACAAGCAGTACCTCGAGGCCTTGCAAAACGACACGGCCACGATGGAACAGGTGGCCCGCGAGCAATACCTGATGAAGCGCGACAACGAAGTCATCTATCTAATTGAGACACAAGAATGAAGCCTTGTTTCGGCACGAGGTTGATCGCCTCCATGTTCCTTGCCTTGCTCCTCTTTCGGGGGACATCGGTCTTCGCGCAAAGCCATAGCCTCAGCGGGAAAGTGACCGACGAGCGCAACCGCCAGCCTTTGGCCTTCGTCAACGTGGTGGTCAACGAAGGGCTGCACGGCGTCATCACCGACATCGACGGGAAATACGAAATCAGCTCCGACGAACCCATCCTGAAGGTCAAGTTCTCGTCCGTCGGCTACGAACCCAAGGAAATCGTGCTGCAAGCCGACCAACGGAAATGCAATGCCGCATTGACACCCAAGACCTTCGAGTTGGGCGAAGTGACCGTGGAGGCAGGCGAAAACCCCGCCCACCGCATCATCGACAGCCTGATGGCGCACCGCAAGTCCAACAACCCCAACTCGTTGGAGTCGTACAGCTACCGCATCTACGACAAGATGGTCATCACCGTCGACAGCAGCAGCTTCGGGCAAGCCTTGGCCGAAGACGTCAACCTTGAGAAGACCGACCTACAGTTTTTCGACAGCGTGCTGAGAAAGAGCGACTTGATGGTGATGGAAACCGCCTCGGAAGTGTTTTTCAAGTCGCCCGACCGCAAGTTGCAGAACGTGCTCGGCACCAAGGTGGCCGGCATGAAGGAACCGACGTTCATCTATTTGGTGAGCAGCATGCAAAGCGTCAGTTTCTACGACGAGACCATCAACATCACGGGCACCGACTATGTGAACCCCATCAGCCGAGGCAGCAAGACGCACTATTTCTTCACCTTGGAGGCCGTGGAACCCATCGGACAGGGCGACTCGCTCTACATCATCTCGTTCCACCCGATGCTCGGCAGCACCTTCAACGGACTGCGCGGCACGATAACCGTCAACAGCGACGGTTGGGCTCTGCAAAGCGTGAAAGCCGAGCCTAACGAGCAAGGCGGACTCTTCACCGTCGGCATCCAGCAGCTTTACCAAAAGGTTGGCAACCAATGGTTTCCGAAGCAAATCAACACCAACCTGACCTTTCCGGGCCTACTGATCGGCATGGACGACGACGACTTCCCCATGGCCGCCATCGGGAAGAGCTACCTGACCGACATCGAAATCAACCCCGACATCAGCAAACGGCGGTTCTCCGACATCGAAATCAAGGTAGACCCCGACGCAGGCTTCCGCGACGAGAGCTTCTGGAATGCCCACCGCATCGACTCGCTGACGGAAAGAGTGAAAGCCACTTACATCTTCGTCGACTCGCTCACCGGCGGCTCCGACATCTTCGACCGCGTGCTCGGCCTCACCAACAACCTGATGGACAACGGTTCCATCCCTATCGGGCCCGTCGACCTCGACCTCAACAAGGTGCTCAATCTCTCAGGTCAACGCGGCTGGTATTTCGGCTTGGGCCTCTCGACCAACAACCGCCTCTCGCGCTGGTTCGGCATCTACGGCTACGGCGGCTATTGGACCCGCCTCCGTGCTTTCGACTACGGCGGTGGCATCAGACTGAATATCAACCCGCAACGCCAGATGGAGACCCGGATCCATTTCGACCAGCGTTCAACGTCCATAGGCGAGTTTTCAGGGTTTGAGGAAAACACTTCCCTATTGTCAGAGCCGCATTACAAGTACCAGTTCTACGAGAATATCCATGGCCGGACTAACCAAGCCGGTCTCGACTTCTCGACCCGCTTCGCCCGACATTTCAAGGTCTTCGTGAGCCTCAACTCGAGCTTCAAACGCTACAACCGGCAGTTTGTCCGCACCACCGCCGACTCGCTGTCGGTCGGCAGGTTTGCCAACGCCGAAGTCAAGCTGCGTTTCGCCTACAACGAGAAGTTCGTCAGCACGCCCCAAGGCATCCGCTCGTTGGGCACGACCTATCCCGAAGTGTGGCTCTCCTACCAGCATTCCTTCCCCGGCGTCTTGGGCAGCCAGTTCGAGTACGACCGCGTCAAGTTCCAAGTCAGCAAGAACTTCTACACGCCTTACATGGGTGTCGCCAAGGTCATGCTGCAAGCGGGCTACGCCTCCGAAGGCTGTCCCGTGATGGAGACCTTCGATGTCATGGGTACCTACGCGCCCTTCGGCCTCTATGCGCCGGGCAGCTTCGCCACCATGCGCATGGACGAGTTCTTCTGCGACCGCTTCGCGGCACTCTACCTCAGCCACAACTTCAGCGGCATGTTGTGGAAAACCGAATCGAAATGGTTCAAGCCCGAACTCACCATAGCCACCAACATCGGCTGGGGCACCATGCGCGGCATGGAAAACGCCACCGCACTGAATTTCAAGACGATGGACAAGGGCTATTTCGAGAGCGGCTTCGTCGTGAAAGGCCTGCTCGACCTAAGTCTGGTAAAAGTCGGCTTGGGTGCCTTCTACCGCTACGGGCCTTACAGCCTGCCAACGGTGTGGGAAAACCTTGCGCTTAAATGGAGTGCGACGTTTAGTTTGTAGTTGAGAGTTGAGAGTTATTCAGTTGTTCAGTTATTCAGTTATTCAGTTGAATATGAAAAAGATTGGAAGTTTCGTTTTTGGGATGATGTTCACGGTATTGCTGATGACATCGTGTACGCGGCAGCCGCAAAAGATTGTCTTGCAGGGCTTGGCGCAAGGGTCGTATTATGCCGTCACCTATTTCGACGACGAGGGCCGCAACTTCCAGCACGAAATCGACTCCATCTTCCATGCCGTCGACATGTCGGTCAACCTTTGGGTCGACAGTTCCATCATCTGCAAAGTCAATCGGAATGAAGAGGTTACGCTCGACTCCATTTTCATCTACAACTTCCGCATCGCGCAAGAGGCCGCACGAATGTCCGACGGCTACTTCGACCCGACCATCTCGCCCATCGTGGCCGCATGGGGCTTCAGCAACAAGACCGGCGACAGCATCACGCCCGCGCTCATCGACAGCCTGAAACGCTTGGTCGACTACCGCCAAGTCAGCATCGAAGACGGGAAAGTGGTCAAGACAAACCCTGACATGAAGCTCGACTTCAACGCCATCGCGCAAGGCTACACCTCCGACTTGATTGCGGCCTTTTTGGAAAGCCGAGGCATCAGGAACTATTTGGTCGACACGGGAGGCGAAATCATGGCCAAGGGATGCAAGCCCAATGGCGATTCTTGGATCGTAGGTATCGAGAAGCCCGCCGAAAACATGTATGCAGAGCAGACGGTGCAAACCCGCATCGCCTTGCGCGACAAGGGCTTGGTTACATCGGGCAGCACCCGAAAATACGTCGAACGCGATGGCCGCCGCTATTCGCATTGCATCGACCCGAAGACGGGCTGCCCCGTCGAGCACAACGTGCTAAGCGCGACGGTGTTGGCCGAAAACTCCGTCTGGGCCGACGCCCTCGCTTCCATCTGCATGGTGATGGGCATGGACAAGTCGCTGCCGCTCATCGAAAGCATGGACGGCGTGGAAGCCTATTACATCTTCGTGAACGAACAAAACCAATTGGAGACCTTTGCAACAGAAGGATTTGCGAGCTTAATCATCCAGTAGATATGGTCATCTTGTTCAACAAACCCTATGGCGTCTTGAGCCAGTTCACTCCCGAGGCAGGGCATCGGGCCTTGGATGAATTCGGGTTCCCGCCCGGAGTGTATGCCGCCGGACGCTTGGACCACGACAGCGAAGGTGCCTTATTGCTCACCGACGACGGCAGGCTCATCAAGAAGCTGCTCGACCCCAAGTTTGCACATCCCCGCACCTATCTCGCCCAAGTGGATGGGCAAATCACCATGGAGGCGGTGCGACAATTGGAGAAAGGCGTGGTCATCAAAGGCTACCGCACCAGGCCATGCAAGGCCGAAATCGTAATGCCACCCGAAAGCCTTTGGGAAAGGGTGCCGCCCATCCGTTACCGCGCCAACATCCCCACGAGTTGGGTCAAGCTCACACTCATAGAGGGCAAAAACAGGCAGGTGCGTCACATGACTGCCGCCGTAGGCTTTCCTACGTTGCGGCTCATCCGAACCCAGATCGGGAACCTACCTCTCGGCGACCTCCAATCTGGCCAATGGCATGTGGTTACGGGTAAGGTCGTTTAAAAACAAAAAAAGTCGACGACCTCATGCCGCCGACTTTCACGAAAAAAGAATATCAATTAATTACTCATAATTACTCATCATTTTTCTTTTTTCTCAAACTCGCATAAGCCACTCCGAGGCCTCGGGGAATCTCACTTTTACTTCACCACGACCTTCTGCACCTTCACGTCGCTGCCATTGGTGAGGCGGAGCATGTAGAGGCCAGACGGTTGGCTAAGCCCGACTTCGGCGTTGCCGCTGATTTGCTTCGTGCAGAGCACGCGGCCCATCACATCGACGACTTGCAGCGTAGCCTTGCCTTCGTTGAGGACGACGAGCTTGTCGTTGCTGAAGAAGGCGAACACGTCATCGTCGTCGGACGCGTTTCCGTTGGCGGAAAAGACCAAACGGAATCGGCTGGCATAGTCAGACTTGCGAGCCCCGAAGCTGTAACTTGAGTTCTGCAGCAAATCCACATCCATGCCCGTCATGTTGTCGATGAGGTGGAGGTAGTTGAACGCAACGTCCTCGCTGGAGAAGGCCAGCGTGTAGGTGCCGTCTTCTTCAGCCTTGAAGTTGATCGGCAGTTCGCCAATGCCTTCGCGGTGCACCACGGCATAGTCTTTACCGTCTTGTGGGATATAGACCTTGGTGTGGTTCGGGTTGAGTTGGAACTTGGGCAGTGGGCTTTCTTCGCTGAAGCTGATGATGGCTCGGTCGATGGTTGCTGAGCTTGTCGAAGCACCACGTTTTTGAGTGACATTCAGCATGAGGGATGCGGCTTGTTTGCCAAGTTCGCTGGTGCTGAAGGTAAGCGTTTCGCCATCGCTTGCGGCATTCACGAACACGCCTTCCATGGCATCGATGGCGCCCGTTGAAGTGGTGGCCGAAAGGGCGGTGCCGTCTTGGTTCATCTTGTAGAAAGGCTTGTTGATGTAGGCCGTTTGGGCAAAAGGATTGCCGACGAGGTTCCAGCCCGACCAATCCATGTTGTCCGCTTTGGTCAACGTAACTTCGCCATTGCCGTTATAGGGCACACCCGTAAATGTGAGCGTGACATCTTCGCTATTGGCATAGAGATAGCCCTTGCCGCTGACGAGGTTGAAATGGGAATCCTTATAGTTGCGCCATTCCAAATCTTGAGATTGGTTGAAGTAATAGAGGTCGTAGCTGTTGGTTATGAGGTTGGTCACATTTTCGACGTCAACTGTTCCGATGGGTGAGGAGATAAGATAGTAACAAGCATCTTCGCTACTGCCATATCCAGTAATATCTTTGGTGAAGGTCGATGGAATTTCTTCCACGGTGATGTCGTCAATTAAAAAATACGCATAATTGCTACCCGTTCCACACATGAAAGCAATGTATCTGCCATTTCCGGCATAGGACGAGAAGGGAACTGTAAATTCTTGGAAGCCATTACTATAGGTGTTTGAAATCGTCACTTCTTGGATTGAGGTGAAGGTGCTGGCGTCGTTTTGGGATTCCATGATGCCAATTTTCAGTGTCCCTTGTGAGCTTTGCACTGCTGCCCAGAACCTGATTTGCAAATGGTTCATTTCATATTCATCGCTGATTTCAGGCAAGACGGCACATTCGTTTGTGGAGCTGGAAGTTTGGTAAAAACGCATAGAGTGACCTGAATAGGTGTTGGCTCCATTTCCTCCATGTGCATAAGGTTGAGAGGTCGTGGCCGTAAATACATATGGATAATAAGTGTAGTTGCCAGAGTATCCTGATTGAAAGGCGACACGACCCCAACATTTCGGGAAAGGATTGCTTGAACTATAGGGTGACGTAGTAACCAGATTATCCTCAAAACCATAGGTATAAGGCAATTCCAAAGCTCCGCATGTGGTTGTAAACGAATCTGTTGTCCATTGGCTCAAATCGCCATCGCCGCAATCGGCCTGCACACGCACATTGTAGGTGGTGACAGGGCTAAGGTTTTCGAGGTTGCAGGTGGTGGCATCCGTCGAAATCGTGGTCCATTCGCTGTCCGACGACTTCTTGTATTGCAGATTCCATGCGGTTTGGTCGGCTTCGCCTGCCGCCCAAGTGATGGTGGCGGTGGACGAAGTGACATTGCTCGCGGTCAAATTGGTCGGTTTGATGCAAGTGGCCAAAGTGGTAAAGTATTTGTAGCTACTCCAAGCGCTCTTGCCGTCTTCGTCGCCGCAGTTGGCACGCACATAAACATAATAGGAAGTCTCGGGGGTCAATCCAGTGAGCGTATACGGATTGGCATTGGCGGCAATGACGGTGCCATTCTCAGGATTCGACTGCGTGGTAGTGCTGTAGCTGATTTCCCAAGCCTCTTGACCTTCTTCGCCATTGGTCCAACCAATGACAGCACTGTAGGCAGTGATGTCGTTTGACGTCACGTTGGTAGGCTTGACACATGTAGGATTCGTCGTGAAGTTAATCACGTCGCTCCACGAGCTTTCGCAGTTGGATTTCACGCGAACGTAATATTTTGTTTCACCACTAAGGCCGGTTAAGCCATAGCCGACATAGCTTTCGTTTACGGTGAACCCTTCGCTGGTTTCCACAAGGTTCGTGTTGAAACTGGCATCGGTGGCATACTGAAGCGTCCAACCGTCGGCAGTGCCGTTTTCCGTCCATGAAAGCGTGGCGGTGCGGCTTGCGATATTGCTGGCTGTCAGGTTGGTGGGTCTCGGGCAAGTCATGTAGCTGATGCTGATGTTGTCGATGGCCGCTGGGGGCTGGCTGCCGCCGCTGCCGTCGTTGCGCCAAAGGAAGACCATCGTGTAGGTGCCCGAAAGGGCGGTTTCGGTTACTTTAGTTTGCCAATCACTGCTTTGATTGAGTTTACTCCCGCCATCGAGTGATATCCAGTCGCTGGGTAATCCGCTAGCAGTGACTCCAGAAGGTAACGAACCTCCTGCAGTAAAGGTTTTGTCTCCAGGAACCAGAGCCACGCGGAGAAAGTCATAAGAACTTTCACCATTCGCTCTCCAATCGAAAGAGAAGGTGTAAGTACCTTGTGCGAAGCCAAACAGTTTTGAAGCGTAAACCACAAGGGCTGAATGTGAGTAATTATTGCTCACACCATTATCATCTGAGATGTACATGGCTTTCTCTCCGCCGTTGTTGGTGGCGCTGCCCCAGCACCACTGATTGGTGAAAGTGCCATTGGCAAATGTCCAATCATTATTGTCCTCAAAGTCTTGTGAGTAGGGATTTTCTGCATTAATGTTTGTGGCCTCACGAGTGGTAGTGAAAGTGGTGTTGGCCCATTTGCTGTTGCCATCGTCGCCGCCGCAAGCGGAACGGACAAATGCATAGTAGGTGGTTTGGGTTTCAAGGCTATTCAATGCTTTCGTGCATTCCGTGACTTGGTAGGTGGGCGTAGTGTTTTCATCTGGAACGATTGTGGCATCTGTTGTCACATACACATCCCAGTTGCTTTGGCCTTCGGCACCTGCCGTCCAAGTTAAAGTGGCAGTGTGAGAGGTGATGCTTTCAGCATTGAAATTTTTGGGCTTGGCACAAGTGACAGAAGCCATTTCAATGTCCAAGATGATTTGGTTTTTGATAGTTACGGTTCCAGATGCGTTTCCTGGATTGGACAAATCATAATTAACGCTACCGTCTTTTGAAGCATAAAGCGATACAACTCCTTGGTCGCCAGATGGAGTGAAGACTCGGCATGACATGCCTTGAGAATAATCTCCTGTTTTGTCGTTTACAACAACGGCTAAGTTATCGCCTGCGAAATCAAATGCGGAAGTAAAATGGATTGTAGTCCATGCGTTTTCTGTCATGGTCACACTGCCACTGAAGACCAAATCATTGGAAGAGACAGAAATCCAATCGGAAGCCCCAGAAAAGGAACTTTTTTCAGTGTTGACAAGATAGATGTCGTAGGTGCGTGTTTTCTCTGAACCACCATTGAAAAAGGCGATGCTGTTGATAGTGCCAATTCCACCAATCTCATCAGCAGTATAAATTTGCTGTGTCAGTGAGTACTTGTAGTAAGAGTGACTAGGAAGCCAAGCATTTGTCTCTGTCCCCGAACCAATCGTTACTTCTTCGGCCTGCAAAGGAACCGACATCAATCCAATCATTCCCATCAATAGGAACAATCGCGTAAATGTTTTGTAATGCATAAAAATAAAGTTTTAAAGGTTTGATATTCAATTTCTTACCTCAAAACTTCTGGAAAATAATGTTGGAATAACTAAAATGCGGATGCAGTCCCACATCGGGCATACACCTTATTAGATTAGTAACCCAGCCCCAATTCCCGGAAGCTCTGTTCTATCGACTTGAGGCAGGTCTTCTGACTGAGGCCTCGTCTTTGCCGCCTTCCCGAAAGTTTGTGGCTTTCAGTGACATAATGGCAAGCGATTGGCCAACACAGCAGCGGGAACTGTCCGGGATTTGCACCCGATTCCCTATTGAGTCCGCTGGGGACACCACAAATCGGCGGCAAAAGTAGCAAAAAAGTTTGAATGCCTCACCTATTGAAGCGGAATTTTTTTGAAGCAAAGCGGAAGTGTCGACAAGCAGGCCTTGGATACGAGCTATATAGCCGTGACCCAGCAGCCTGAGCTCATAAAGCAGTAAAGTATTAATTTTTGCAAAGGAACGAAAATAAAAGACACGCTGCAATACAAACGAAAAAAAATCCTCAAAAGCTTTGAGGATTTTTATCGTACTCCCGCAGGGAATACAAATTTGAAACGCTATGAAATTGGCTTATCAGCATTTTGCGCAATAATAGAACTGAAATTCAATGATTTATCCGATTGTTTTTGTTTCAATCGGTTTCAATCATTTTCCCTTATTTTCAATTATCACGCCAAAAACACGCCAAAAACACGCCAAAAATATTGCAGGTTTGGAAAAAGGTTGTATCTTTGCAGCGCAATCCAATTTCAAACGCTATGGCAACAATAACATTATCACTCTCCGCAAAGGCGGACAAGACAACTGGGAAATCTGAAATCCTTATCCGTTTCGTAGTAGGCAGCAGAATCAACCAAAGAGGCAAAACCAACATCTTCATTGAGGCCTCACATTGGAACGCCGAAGAGCAGCGTATAGTTATCCCCAAGTTCAGGCTTATGAATGATGAGCAAAAGCAGCTTGTTTCCGAACTGACAGCTTTCGACAAGCAACTTGCCAACCTGAAAGACCGAATAATGCAAGCGTTCAACGAGGCAGGCGCAGGCAAGGTTGGACTTGCCAAAGATTGGTTGAAGTCCGTCATCAACGAGTTCAACAATTTCCCCACAGCGACAGCCGAAGAAGAAAGCGAAGCCGAACACCAACCATCATTCTTTGAAGCCTTTGATATGTACCTTAACGGCAAGAAGTTTTCCGCCAACCGCAGGAAAGGTTACCCGGTACTTTGCAGAATCTTGAAACGATATGAGTTGTACACAAGCAAGCCCCTGACCTTTGACAGCCTCACAGCCGACACGCTCCGCGACTTCGAGAACTTTCTGAAAGAGGAACACACCTACTACAAGAAAGCCGTTGAGCAGACCGAGAAAGCCGAAGGCAAGAAGATTGGCAGAACCTACCTTGACATCATGGAAGCCGTGCCGTTGAGCCGTACACCCGAACCGAGAGGAGAAAACGCCATCAGCGACCTGATGCGCAGGTTCAGGGCGTTTGTCCGTTGGGCGAATGGACTTGACAAGGAATATAAATTGGAGAAGCCTATCACCACCAACAACCCTTTCAACGCCTATTCCGTGCCAAAGGAGATTTACGGAACGCCCTACTACATTACCATCGAGGAGCGCAACCAACTCTATAACACCCAACTTGAAGAACCTTTGGCGACACAACGAGACATCTTTGTTTTCCAATGCTGTATCGGTTGCAGGGTTTCAGACCTATGGGCTATGACGAAAGCAAGCATCATTGACGGTGCTGTTGAGTATATCCCACGCAAGACAAAGGAGGGAAAACCCGTGACGGTCAAAGTTCCGCTCAACAAGCAAGCAACCGCCATCGTTGAGAAATACAAGGACTATGACGGCAAAGGCTTGTTCCCTTTCACCTCACAGCAAGAATACAACCGCAGCATCAAGGAAATCTTTGAAGCCGCAGGCATTACACGCATGGTGACGGTGCTAAACCCCACGACACGGGAAGAAGAAAAACGCCCTATTTCGGAAGTCGCGAGTTCACACATGGCAAGGCGTACATTCGTGGGCAACTTGTACAAGCAAGTCAAAGACCCGAATCTGATAGGCTCTTTGTCAGGTCATGTTGAGAACAGCAGGGCGTTTGTCCGCTACCGTGAAATTGACGAGGAAACCAAGAAAGAACTTGT
>CALFIT010000179.1 GCA_937877465.1 uncultured Bacteroidales bacterium
CAAAGACGGTCGGTCGGGCTACGACGCTACCTCCATTATGACCAATATGACTTTTGGCAATTACCAAAACGTGGATAACGAAATAGCTGTCCTGCAATCCTATTCTCTTACCGACCGCGTGGTCAGAAAGATGAATATGGAGGTGACCTATATGGAAAAAGGTCGCATTGCCTCGACGGAATTGTACAAGAACTCGCCATTCGTTGTTGAGTTTGACCGAAGCGTCCCTCAAGCCGTCGGCCTTGAATACGAGGTGTCTGATTTGGGCGACAGCGTGATTACCTTACATGCTGTTGCTGATTATGTCAAGAGATACGATTTCATCTTGGGCGAGACGACGAATAGCAATGCCGAAAAGGTGGATGTCACCACACAGTGCAAGCAAGGTGAGTGGGTCGACAATGGTTTCAACCGAATCCGTGTCGTGTTGTGCGACAATTTCGACCCTCAGTCCGATGGCAACAGGAAGCTCTCGTTTTGGTTGAATAGTTATCCCAGCTTGGTATCGCAAATGCAGAGTTTCACGGCGAGTGCCATCAGCAAGCAAGCGTCGGTGGTTTCTGTTGTGACGAATGGCACCAACAAGCAGAAAATCGTGGAGTTTACCAATTCCCTGATGAACGAATATGTCAGCAGAGGCCTGGAAAAGAAGAATGCGGTATCTGAAAACACCATCGAGTTTATCGATAACGAATTGCAAGGCATCGAGGAATCGTTGAGCAATGCCGAAAGCGACTTGAAGGATTTCCGCCAAAAGAACGACCTGATGAACCTTGATTTGCAGGCCAACCAGGTTTACACCAATCTTCGGGCGTTGGAGAAAGAAAGGGCCGAGATGGCAGTCAACGTAAAGATTTATAAGAGGTTGCAGGATTATATCAAAGTTCAGATCGACGACCCCGAGAATCTTGCCGCCCCCAGTACGATGGGCATCAACGATCCTTTGTTGAACCAATTGGCAAGAGACCTTGTCACGCTGTCGCAAACCAAAGCCACCCAGATGCTCACCTTGACGGAGCAACACCCTCAAATCGTGAAGCTTAACGAGCAAATCGTCACCACCAAAAAGGCCTTGCTCGAAACCATCAACAACCTTGTCGACAACGCGCAAATGAGTCTCAACGAAATCGACCGTCGCATAGGCGCCTTAGAGTCGGAGTCGAGACAATTGCCATCCAAGCAACAACAACTCATTTATTACCAACGCAACTTCGACTTCAACGACGACACTTATAAATACCTGATGCAACGTCGCGCCGAGGCCCAAATCCTGAGAGCGTCCAACACGCCCGACAACGAGGTCCTTGACGAAGCGCGCCTCGACCGGACGAAGAGAATCAGGCCGCGCACCTCGATGAACTATCTCATCGCCCTCATCCTCGGTCTGCTGATCCCGGCACTCTACCTCTTCCTGAAGGACTTCTTCAACGTGAGCGTCACCGACCGCAAGGACGTGGAGAAGCTGACGAGCTTCCCCATCATCGGACAAGTGGCCATGTCGAGCGACAAAGACCCGCTCGTCGTCGTCAACTCGCCCAAATCGCCCATCGCCGAGTCGTTCCGCTCGATCCGCACCAACATCGAGTTCATCACCCAAGGCAAGACGAAGAGCACCATCCTGGTCACTGGCGACATGCAAAACATCGGCAAGACCTTCAACAGCATCAACATCGCGTCCATCTATGCCCTCTACGGCAAGAAGACGGTGCTGTTGGGCTTCGACATGCGCAAGCCGAAACTGTTTCAGGAGTTTGGGCTGACCAACAACATTGGATTGAGCAGCTATCTTAGCAACAAGGCGGACCTCGGGGCTATCATTCAGAACTCAAGCAAGATACCCGCACTCGACATCATCACCAGCGGACCCATCCCGCCCAATCCGGCCGAGCTGATTGCTTCGGAGAAATGCACGGAGCTTTTTGCCCAGTTGCGCGAGAACTACGATTATATCATCATCGACACGCCGCCCTTGGGTCTCGTCACCGACGCCTTCCTGCTGATGCGCCATTCCGACGTCAACGTATTCATCGTCCGTCAAGGGGTCACCAACAAGAACATCTTCGGCAGCATCATCAAGGACCTCGAAGACCGCAACATCGACGTTTCTATCATCATTAATGGCATCGAAGGCGGCAAGGGTTATGGCTATGGCAAGAAGTACGGTTACGGTTATGGCTATGCCTACGGCTACGGCTATGGCAGGTATGGCAGCCATAACAGCGGCTACTATGGCAACGACTACTACGGCGAAGATGAAGACGGAGGCAAGAAAAAGAAAAGACGCAAGTCGAAGAAATAAAACCCATTGGCAATGATAGTACCGGCGGGAAAGAATTGGCATGCTCTTTATGTAAGGTCAAGGGCCGAAAAAAAAGTGTTGTCGCAACTTGAAGAGTTGGGAATAGAGTCCTATTTGCCGCTGGTTACCACGATAAAGCAGTGGAGCGACCGCCGCAAGAAAGTGGAGGAGCCGTTATTCAGGTCGTATGTATTCGTGCGTTGTGCCGACAAGGATTATATTCCTGTCCTAAATGTGTTTGGTGTGCTCAAGTTCGTCTCATTCGAGCAAAAGGCTGTCGTTGTACCCGAAAACCAGATACTTGCCATCAAGAAGTTCGTGGAAGACTACGAGCGGGGCGAGGAGTTCAAACTGAGGAACGACGAAGAGCTGAAGGAAGGGCAGATGGTGCGTATCATCACAGGCCCCTTGAAAGGCCTCACAGGTCGACTCACGACCATTGAGAAGCGACGCCAACTTGTGGTACACATCGATGCGGTAGGCCAATACATACCCGTTCACATCTCAAGGGCCAAGGTGGAACCTGTTTATGACGAAAATTGAACAAACGACCGTTGTTAAAGGTTTTATTTCTATCTTTGCAAAAAATTTCGAAAATAAATAAAAACTGAATCATTATGGAAGCAGAGGGAAAAAAGAATGCAAAGAAGCAAGTGTGGCTTTATGCACTCCTCGCCGCTTTGGTGCTGGCGTTGGTGTTTGTCGGCATCTTGGCCTCGAAGAACTCTTCAATGAAGGGTGACTTGAAAGAACTCGAAGCCGAAAAGGAAATGCAACGCGCCGACTTCCAGGCCGAGGTGGACAGTCTGATGAAGGTTCACAACGACTTGAAGGAAAGCTACGGTGAATTGAGTCAGGAATTGGCCGAGAAGGACAGTATCATCCAGGCCGATGCCGTTGAGATCAAGAAACTCCTTGATTCACAATGGGATTACAACCGTGTCAAGAAAAAACTCGCCTCTTTGCAGGAAATCTCGCAGCGCTATGTGCGCCAGATGGACTCGCTCTATACCGTCAACCGCGAATTGGTGGCCGAAAACGAACGCATCCGCGAAGAATATCAGGCCGAACGTAGGCAAAACACCAACCTTACCCGTCAAAAAGAGGAACTCACCAACAAGGTGAACCAAGCCGCCACATTGAAGCTGTTCAACTACTCGGCACAGGCGGTTCGCTTTAAGGGCGGCAACAAGGAAGCTGCAACCGACCGTGCCGAACGCACCGAGCGCATCAGGATCGATTTCACCTTGGCCGCCAACGAATTGATACAGTCGGGTTCCAAGGTGCTCTATGTCAGAATTGCCGACCCGACCAAGGCCATTATCACCAAGGGCACGGGCGACGAATACGCCTTCCAGTCGAATGGCGAGACCTTGCAATTCACCGAAAAGGTGAGGGTCAACTACGAAGGCAAGGAAACCGATGTGCGCGCCTATTACGTCAAGCCGCAAGGCGTGGAACTGCGCCCTGGCACCTATTTCATTGACGTCTACGAGCAAGGCGGCAAACTCATCGGCCAAACCTCGTTGAATTTGAAGTAATGTTTTTCATTCATTTTGATTGTTAGTGGGAGCCAACCTTCGGGTTGGCTTTTTTTATTCCAGCACCGCCTTCAGCACCTCGTGTGAACGGAAGTCCTTCATCACGGGGGCATGGAGCCGCATGAAGACGATAAGCCCGTCGAGCAGTTCGCGGCGTTGGCTCACGCGCATGGGCAGGCGGCAGGCCTCGTCGATGCCCGTGCCGATGAATCGGGCCAAGAGCCGCGCCGACTCGGCATCAAGGTAATAGGGATGCACGGGATAGTCGCGGGCGAAAGTGCCTTCCATCATGTCGAAGCAAAAGCCCGCCTCGTGATTCGCCTTGGGATAGAAACCCAAATGCCGCGTCAGTTCCAAGGTGAAAAACAGCGGGAAGTTGGCATAGCCTTGTTCCACGATGTCGAGCCACTGCAACGACTTGACGATGAAGTCGTACAAGGCCGTGTTTTGCTCCTGTTCGGTGATGGTCTTCGAAAGCAACTCGCTGACGTACATCAAGATGGCGCTCTTGTTCATCACAAAAGGCAGGCTTTGGTAGACCGTCGTGAGCTGCACGTCTTTCAGGTAGCCCAAGGTGCCTTTGTTGGGCTTTCCGGCTTCCACATATTGGATGAGGCTGAGGTTTTGGAACAGGGCCGCACGGTTCTTCGCGCCTCGGTTGAAAGCGCCTTTCACCATATAGGACTTCAGGCCGAAATTGCGGGTGAACACCCTCACAATCAGGCTTGTGTCGCCGTAACGAATGGATTGCAGGACGATGCCTTCTGTCTTGTCGTCCATTTATTGGATGAGGATCTTGGTGGCAAACTTGTCGGTGCCCTGCTTGGTGCTGACGTAGATGAAATACACGCCCGGTCCCACGCGCTTGCCGTTGATGTTGGTGAGGTCCCAAACGGCCTGTCCACCGTCCGAAATCAGTTGGGTGACGAAGCTGCCGTCGACAGCGGTAATCCTGACCAACGAATTGGACACCAAGCCTTTGATGCCCACATAGCCCGAATATTCGGGTCTGACAGGGTTGGGGTAGGCAATCACGTCGGTGACATACGGCTCGGGTGAGGCCGACTCGCCACGGTAGGAGATGACGCCGTTGGCCGTGCCGAAGAAGACTTCGCCGCTCTTGTCGATGACGATGGCGCTGACGGCATCGTCGAGCAAGGGGCTGTTGTCGGTGGTGAAGTTGTGGATTTCCTTGGGCTTCTGTTCGAACGACATCAGATAGACGCCCGATTCGAGGCCAAACCACATGGATTTGGTGCCGGCGACGGCGGCCATCGAGAGCACGTTGGTGCCGTCGAAGAGGTAGTCGTATTGGTCGGTGCCGTCGTTGCGAGGCACTCTCTTTTGCGTGGCGTCGAAGTTGGAGCCGCTGAAGATCAGTCGGGTGTCGTCGAAGAGGCATGGGCCTTTGTCGGTGCCCACCCACATGGCGCCATCTTGGTCGAGGGCGAGGCAGTTGACCGAGCCGAGCAGGTGGCCGTTGCCGACAGCCGTGTTGAGGGTGATGGCTTGGTCGTCGCTCGTGTCGTCGAAGGTGCCGCCGTCGTTGAATACGATGACGTCGCCGCTGCGTCGGATGATCCATTTGTAGTCGTTGCTGTCGATGTAAAGCTGTCCGATGTCGATACCGCTGAGGCTGCCGCCCAAGCTGATGGAGTGCCATGTGCCGTTGCGTTCCATCACTGAGAGGAGCTTGGAGGCGCCCGTGTTGGCCACCCAGAGGTTGCCTTTGCTGTCGAAAGCCACGCCGCTGATGTTGATGAGGTTGTGGTCGTTCACCCAATAGTCAAGGGTGCTGTTCTCGGCGGTATAGATCTCGACCAAGGCGTCGTCTTTGAGTTTCAGCAGGCCGTTGCCCCAAGTGCCGACATAGGTGACGGTGGGGTCTTTGGGGTCGGTGGCGGTGCAGATGAAGTCCGACAGGCCTTCGAATTCGGGCAGCGTGCGCACGTTGAAGGTCGTCCACGAGCCGTCGAAGCGTGCCACGCCTTCCGTCATGTATCGTTTGCTCCAGTTGGAGCCGTGGCCGCCTGTGGCAATCCACACCTGTTCGCCGCAGGCCTGCAGCTCGAAGACGTTCTTCGAGTAGGGCCCGTTGGGCTTCACGTCCATGCCGTTCCATCCGTTGTCCGACTTGATGAGTCCGCGTTTCGAGTCGCCAATCCAGAAGTTGCCGCTGTTGTCGATGGCCGTCGAGAGCGGTTCGATGCCACCGCCGGGCTGGTAGATGTTGTGGGTCTCGTTCAGGTTGCGGTCGTAGACCTTCACGTTGTAGCGGTTGACCATGACGAGGCAGTCGTCGTAGGCCCGCAGCTCCCTCTTCTGGTTGACGTTTTCTTTGTCGAAATAGCCCCATTGGTTGCCGTTGAGGACAAAGAGCGTGTCGGCGTTGAAGCCGCCGTCGTAGTTGAGGAAGAGCTTCCCGCCGAAGACTTCCATCTCGGTGTAGTCCAAGTGCGGGTAAATCAGGCTGGAGTCGAAGTGCCAAGAGGCATAGTTGGCCAAGTTGGGGGCGTCTTGCGAGGCGAAATAAACGCCGTCGTCGGTGCAGGCATAGATGCGCCCGTTATAGAAGGCCACATCGGTGACATTCACCATATCGCCTTGGTTGCCAATATAATAGGTGTCTTTCACTTCCTCTTTCTTCAGGTCGAAGACCACGATGCCGAAGCCGCAAGCCACATAAGCGAGGTCGCCATCGAAGAAGACGTTGTTGATGCTCTTGTTGCCCACCATGTCCTTGTCTTTGATGTCGCTCATGTTCTTGATGTTGCCGTTGTGGTCGATGAGGTCGATATTGGCATTGCTGTAGGCCACCAGCAGTTTGCGTTGGCTCTTGTTGTAGGCCATGGTGCTGATGCCGATGTCCGACAATCCGTTGATTTTGTTGAGGATGTTGATGGAGTTGTCCTGTGTGTCGTAATAGAACAGCTCGAACTCGGTGGCGGCGTAGACTTTGTTGTCGACAGACTCCACCTTGATGACTTTTTGGTAGGGCAGGTGTGTGCGCCAGTTGCCGATAGAGACGCCGTCTTGGGCAAACAAGGTCGCCGAGAAGGCGGTGGCTATGATCAGGGTAAGAAGGTTTTTTCTCATACGAATATGGATTTGGGCGGTAAAGATACGAATTTATAAAATGATAACGCTGTTTTTTGCGAAATGTTTTATAACTTTGCAATGAAAACCTGAATAAAATGAAGAATAGATGACGATTTGTTAGGCGTGCGGATTGCAAATACCCTTCGTTTTTATGGTTTCAACGCCTCCGCCTCGGGCAGCATCACCGTGGTGTCGCTTACGAAACCAAAGACCGTTTCGGTGGGAATCTGTTGGGTGGTGTTGCACAAAACGGCCAAGAAACGGCGGTGCCTCACGTCGCGGATGATGACGCTACGGTAGCCTTTCCACCAGCCGAAATGGAAATAAGTGTCGGGATAGAGCTTGCTCATGCGCCAGCCGAAGCCGTAGTTCTCGTCGTTTTTCCACTCGGGCGAGCCGGGCACGAAAGCCTCGGCCTGAAGGCTGTCGGGCAGCAGCAGACGGGCATCCAAGGCCAAATTGAATCGCCATAAGTCGTCAACCGTCGAAAACATAATCTTGTCGCCCATCACGCCGTTGAGGTAGTCGTTTTGTGCCTTCACAGGACCGCTTTTGTAGACATCGTGGCCATGCACCTCGGTAGGCATGTAGAGCGAGACCGTCGTGTCGTTGCGCATCGAATAGATGTAGGAATGCTCCATGCCGCACGGCCCGAAGACGCGCTCGCGCATGAAGTCCTCGAAATGTCGTCCGCTCGCCCGCTCCACCACCGAGGCCAACAGCGCGTAGTTGATGTTGTTGTAGAAATAGCCGCCGCCGGGTGTGCCGTAAGGCTCGGGGCGTTTCTCGGCCAACATCTTGATCATCGCCTCGTTGGAGAAAGGCTTCTTGCGGTCGGGCCAAAACTCGTCGGCCATCGAGTCGTAGCGCGGCAAGCCCGAACGATGGTTGAGCAGGTGCCTGATGGTAACGCCCTCGTAAGGAAACTCAGGGATGTATTTCCGGATGTCGTCGTCATAGTCGAGCTTGCCGTCGGCTTTCAAAAGCATGACGGCTTCGGCAGTGAACATCTTCGAGTCGGACGAGAGCTGGAAGGCGTCGTCGATGCGCAAAGAGTCCTTCTGCCGTTTGCTCAGGTCGCGCCAGCCAAAGGCTTTTTCGTAGACAAGCTCTCCTTGTTCGCCATAAAGCACCACGCCGTTCATGCCGCCGCGAGCAAGGTTGCCAAAGGTGGTTTCGGCCATCTCGGCGCGTCGGGTCACCCATTGCTTGTTCAAGTCGACGAAAAGGCTGTCCACATTGACGACAGTGGCCGTCTTGCCGTGGCCGCATCGCCTTCCGCAAAGGCAAACCAAGCCGCCCACGAGCAGCAGAAGCACTATGCCTATCGTTCTTCGTTTCGTCATCGCCTGTCGTTTAGGGAGGCAAAAATAAGGAAAAATCGTCGCAAAAACGCCATTTTGTGCGCCAATCGAAAATAATTCCGCCTTAATTGACTAATTATTACTACTTTTGCAGCCTCAATCACAACCATATATTTTAATTTCATGTCACAATTTACCGATTTTGGATTGAATCCCGCTCTGTTGAAGGCTATAAAGGAGCTGGGGTTTGAGAATCCTATGCCGATACAGGAGAAGACGATTCCTGTACTCCTTGAGCAAGATGTAGACTTCGTGGGCCTTGCACAGACGGGAACGGGTAAGACAGCCGCATTCGGCTTGCCTTTGTTGAACAAAATCGACGCCTCGCAACGTTGCGTTCAGGCCTTGATCCTTTGTCCGACACGCGAGCTTTGCATGCAAATCACGCGCGACTTGCGCAACTATGCCCGTTACATTCCCGAAATCCTGATTGTGCCCGTCTACGGCGGTGCCAGCATCGAAATGCAGTTCAAGGACTTAGCCAAGAAACCTCAAATCATCGTGGCCACGCCGGGCCGTCTGCGCGACATGATTCGGCGCAACCGCGTCGACTTCACCAACGTGAAGACCATGATTCTCGACGAGGCCGACGAAATGCTCAACATGGGCTTCCAAGAGGAGGTCGACGACATCCTTGAGTACATGCCCAAGGAAGGCCGCCACACCATGCTCTTCTCGGCCACCATGCCGAAGGAGGTGGAAGCCATCCTCAACAAGTACATGACCGACCCCGTGAAAGTGGCCGTGGGCGAGCGCAACAGCGGCACCGCCAATGTCGACCACATCTACTACATGATGGCCGCCAAGGACCGCTACTCGGTGCTGAAGCGCATCATCGACTACACGCCGTCCATCTACGGCATCATCTTCTGCCGCACCAAGTTGGAGACGCAGGAGATTGCCGACAACCTCATCCAAGACGGCTACAACGCCGCCGCGCTGCATGGCGACCTCTCGCAAGGCATGCGCGACAACGTGATGGACCACTTCCGCAAACGCTCGCTGCAACTGCTGGTCGCCACCGACGTGGCCGCCCGTGGCATCGACGTGAAGGAACTGACGCACATCATCAACTACAACCTGCCCGACGACATCGAGACCTATGTACACCGCTCGGGCCGCACAGGTCGCGCCGACAAACGCGGCATCTGCCTCAGCCTCATCAACTTGCGCGAAAAGAGCAAGATCAAGAAGATTGAAAAAATCGTGGGCCGTCCCTTCGAAAAGGGTATGATCCCGACGGGCAAGGAAGTGTGCGAGAAGCAACTCTTCAACCACATCGACCGCATCGAGCACGTCGACATCAACCGCGAGGACATCGACGACTACCTGCCCGTCATCCTTCGCAAGTTGGAATGGATGAGCCGCGAGGAACTCATCACCCGCATGGTCGCGCTCAACTTCAACCGCTTCTTAGACTACTACAAGGACGCCGTCGACCTCAACGTTGACGACCGCGATGTGAAGAAAGACCGCAAGGAACGCAAGAAAGAGCGCGAGCACCAAGACGAGACCATGATGCGCCTCTATTTCGGCATGGGCAAGAACGACCATGTGCTGCCGCAGAAGATCATCGGCAAGATCAACGACGTGACCCGCTCGAAGAACATCCCGATAGGTCGCATCGACCTTTATGGCGACTATTCCTACGTCGACGTGGAAGAGAGCTTCGTCCCGCTGATTCTCGATTGCTTCGCCGACCCGCATAGCAACCCGCGCGGCATCGTGGTGGAGGTGGCCAAAGACCAGCCCGACCGCAAGAAAGGCGAGAAGAAGGACTTTGGCGAACGGAAGGAACGCAAGGAACGTCGCGAGAAGCGCGACGACTTCCGCAGCGAGCGTCGTGAGAAACGCGACGACTTCCGCGACAGCCGCAAGGAACGCGACCGCCGCGACGACGATGGCTTCTACGACAAGAAATCGAAGAAACGGAAGAAAGACTTCGACGACGACAAGCCCTATTACAAGTCGGAACGCTCGCGCGACGGGCACGAATGGCTCGACTCCGACTGGAAAGACCGCCTCGACGACATCGAGGTCTTCTTTGACGACGACGACCGTCCGAGCCGCAAGCAACGCAACGCCGAGCGCGGCTTCGGCAGCAAGAAAGGCAGTTCGTCGGGTTCACGCAGCGGGTCGTCGAGGGGCGGCAGCTCGCGTGGCGGAGGCTATTCCTCAAGGGAATCGAACCGAGGCCGCCGTGGCGCCAGCCGTTATGACGACGACTATTATTCGCCGCGCCGCCGTAGCGGTGGAGGCCGCAGGAGATAGTTTTCTTTGTCACAAAACTTCCAAAACCTTCAAAACAATAATCTAATCTAGGCTAGCAACGGCACCCAACCGGGATGCCGTTGCCGCCCCCAACTAAAGTCGGGCTTTAAAACACAATTGCTATGATAGATGTTGAGGCTTTAAAATCTTATGCTTACGATACGATAGGTGCCATACATGAGGTTCACAAGGAATTGGGGCCTGGATTGAATGAGAAGATTTACCAAGAAGGTTTTCAGTTGGAATTGTCGGAAAGAAATATCCCGTTTCGGAAGGAATTGACTTTTCATCCTTATTATCACGGCAAGGAAATGGAAGCTACCTATAGGTTGGACTTTTTGGTGAAAGACGACATCGTTGTTGAACTGAAATCCGTTGAAACACTTATCAGCGAACATAAAGCACAGTTGTTCAACTATATGAGGTTGACAAAAGCGTCTGTTGGCATCTTGGTTAATTTTTATCCGAAATTCGCTGAAATCGAACGCTATTTTTTCGATTCAGAGGATAATGAGATATACGGTTCAGATGGTTTTCCCGTCAGGAAATACTATTAATTCCAAGAGGCATCCGTTAGGATGCGTAGGAAAGCACGCCAGTTGGCTGCTTTCCTTAGTCTAAATATGGTTTTGTGAGTTTTGTAAGTTTTGTGATATTAAATATGGCAAAGTTAAAAACTTGGTTAAAAGCTTCCCGTCCGAGGACGCTGCTGCTCTCTTTTTCCGGGGTGCTGCTGGGCGGATTTTTAGCCTTTAACTATCTAAGGCCCCTGAGCCTGTCGAAGGGCCGACCCTATCTTGTTATAATATTCGCCGCTCTCACCGCCATCCTTTTGCAAGTCCTCTCCAACTTAGCCAACGACTACGGCGACTTCAAGAAAGGCACCGACGGCGACAAGCGCGTGGGGCCGCAGCGCGAGATGCAAAGCGGTGCCATCAACGAAAAGGAGATGCGTCGTGGCTTGGCCGTCACCGCCGCCTTGTGCCTCGTTTCAGGGGGCTTGCTGATTTTCGTCTTCGCCGAGCTGACGTGGAAGGAGTTGGCCGTCTTTGCCGTCTTGGGCATCGGGGCTGTTTTGGCCGCCTTGTTCTACACCTTGGGCAAGCGTCCCTACGGCTATCGGGGCTTGGGCGACCTTTACTGTTTCCTCTTCTTCGGCTGGGCTGCCGTGGCGGGAACTTATTATTTGGCCACCAAGACGCTCGATTTCAGCGTCCTTCTGCCCGCCTCGGCGATGGGCTTCCTCTCCAATGCCGTGCTCAACATCAACAACATGCGCGATTACGAGAACGACAAAGCCTCAGGCAAGAATAGCCTCGTGGTGAAGTTGGGCCAGAAAGGGGCTTTCGTCTACCATTGCCTGCTCATCGGCGGGGCGTTTGCCTGCCTCGCCGTCTATCTCGCTTTGCACCAAGCAGCGTGGTATTCCTACCTGTTCTTGTTGCTTTCCATCCTGTTCATCAAGGACTTGGTTGCCATCAAGAAGACGAACCCCGAGCGACTCGACCCGTTCTTGGGCCGTCAGGTGAAACATAGCTTTTTGTTGGTTTTGGTGTACGGCCTACTGCTGTCGGCAACGGCGGCTCGGGCACAGGACGAGTCTATTTACCAACCCGTCACGCAACAGGAGATGGCAACGGTGTACGAAACCGTAAAGACACCCTACAAATATGGCATGGTGGTGGCTCCCGACGACGACAACCACATGACAGACAGCCCTACGGTGTTTCGTCATCAAGGACGATGGTATATGACCTATATCGTTTTTGACGGCAAGGGCTACGAGACACGACTCGCCGTAAGCGACGACTTGCTGCATTGGGAGACGTTAGGCAACCTCCTCAGCTTTCGCGACAAGGGCTGGGACTGCAACCAACGGGCCGGCTATGCCGCTTTGGTGGATGTTGAATGGGGCGGCGATTACGACATAGAGGCTTTCGACGGACGCTACTGGATGACCTATTTAGGCGGTGCCAAAGAAGGCTATGAATCGCGCCCTCTCAGCATTGGCATGGCTACCACCGGCCAACCTACCCAAGCTGTCGAATGGCAAGGGATGGACCGTCCCGTGCTTTCGCCCTTGGACTCCACGGCTCAGTGGTTTGAGCGAGAGACACAATTCAAGTCGACCGTGTTTCGCGACAAGGAACGCCATTTCGGATGCGACTTCGTGATGTTCTACAACGCTTTCGGAGTCAACGAGGCTAACGGCCTTGGCGCCGAGCGCATCGGCATCGCCTTGTCTGACGACATGGTACACTGGCACCGTTACGAGGGCAATCCTGTGGTGGCGCACGAAGAGGAAGGAACCATTTCGGGCGACGCCCATATCCAGAAGTTGGGCGACCTGTATGTGATGTTCTATTTCCGTGCCTTCACGCCCACACGCCCCTATAAAGCCTTCAACACCTTCGCTTGCAGCCGCGACCTGATACATTGGTACGACTGGGAAGGCGACGACTTGGTCTTTCCCTCCGAGCCTTATGATGCCCGTTACGCCCACAAAAGCTATCTCATCCATTGGCAGGGCGTGACCTACCATTTCTACTGTGCTGTCGACAACGAGGGACACCGTGGCATTGCCGTGGCCACTTCAAGGGAAATGTTGGATGAATGACACTTTCTGTCCAAAAACAAGCCTTCTTTTCAAAATTGTTCTTATTTTTGCAGCGTAAACTCTAATTTTTATCCTTATGAAGAAAACCTTACTTTTTGCGTTTGCCTTGCTTTTCGCAACGGCAATGACGGCACAAAACCGCGCGGTTTTGCTGCAAGAGTCCTTCGACGACAGCTCTTTGCCCAACGGCTGGAGCATCGTCGGACAAAACTCCAACTGGTCGGTTTCGGCCACCAACAATGCCGGTGGCCAAGCCAACGAGATGAAACTCGACTGGAGCCCCCAATTCAACGGCATGACCCGTCTCGTCACCCCCGCTGTCGACCTTACCGGCTACAGCAGCGTGATCTTCTCGTTCAAGCACGCCTTGGACAACTATTCGGGCACCAACTCCATCGGCGTGGCCACCTCGTCTGACGGCGGCACCACATGGAACCAAGCCTGGACCACAGGCTTCGGCTCCAGCGGCTCGTGGGCCGAGAGCATCGAAGTCAACACCACCGACATGGGACAAGCCAACGTGCAGTTCTGCATCTACTTCAACGGCAGCAGCTACAACATCAACGACTGGTATTTCGACGACATCACCATCTTCACGCTCGAAAACCTCGACCTCGGCTTGGCTTCCGTCACGCTTCCCAATTTCATCGGCAGCGGAACGACCGAGATGGGCTTCAGCGTCTTCAATTACGGCGTCACTCCCGTGACTTCCATCGAGGCCACCTACACCGTTGAAGGCATGGCCCCCGTGACCGAGACCTTTGCGGTCAACATCCCCTCGTTAGGCACCTCGACCTTGACCTTCGACACCGAGGCCACTTTCTCGCCTGGAAGCTACAACATCCTCTACAGCATTGACTTGGTCAACGGCGTGGAAGACGACGTGGCGAGCAACAACACCCTCGAAAAAGGCGTTTCGGTAGCCATCGGATCCGCCGACCGTTTCCCGATGATCGAGCACTTCTCGTCGTCGACTTGCGGCCCCTGCGTGAGCGTCAACACGGCCATGCTGAACTTCTGCAACAACAACCCCGGCCGCTTCACCTACACCAAGTACCAGATGAACTGGCCCGGCAACGGCGACCCCTACTACACGACCGAAGGTGGCGTGCGCCGCACCTATTATGGCGTGAATGCCGTTCCGCAATGCTTCCTCGACGGTGAAGACCAAGGCTATGCCGCCGTCACTCAAGGCGTCTTCGACCAACATGCCGAAAGGACTTCCTTCTTCGACATCAAAGGCTCGTTCAGCGTCGAAGGCAACGTCATCAGCGTCGTCGCCGACATCATGCCTTACGTCGACGCCAACGCCCGCGTGTATGTTTCGGTGAACGAAAAGGAGACGCACGGCAACGTGGGTAGCAACGGCGAGACCTCGTTCCACCATGTCTTCATGAAGATGTTGCCCAACGCGGAAGGCTCAACGGTCAGCTTTACCGCCAACGAGCTGCAACGCTTGGAATTCACCCAAGACATGTCGTCGACCCACGTCGAGGAGATGAGCGACCTCGAAGTGTCCATCTGGGTGCAGAACTACGAATCGAAGGAGGTGATGAACAGCCGTTTCGCCTACGAATACGCCGACATGCATCCCTATCCCGTCGAGAACCTCACCTTGGCCGAAAACAACACCAAGGACGGCCAGCTGTTGGCCTCGTGGGACGCTCCCGCCCAAGGCAACCCTGTCGGGTACAATGTGTATGTCAACAATGAACTGGTGGCCGAAAACACCACCGAGACCTCCTATGCCTTTGAGAGTCAGGTGGGCGCGTACTATGCCGTTGGCGTGGTGGCCCTGTATGCCGACGACATGGCTTCCGTCAAGGTGATGGTCGGAATGGACTGCGCCTTGCAGGACTTGGGCTTGCTTGCCAACGAGCAGGCTTTCATGTTGGACGAGGCCAACCCGATGGCCGAGCTGACCCTGACCAATGCCAACCATAGCAGCCAAGCCGACATCAACATCCTTTCCGTCGTGGAGACGAACCCCGAGAATGTGCAATACCTCGTCATCACCAACGAGGAGCTGCCTTACGCCCTTTCGTACGACGAAGGATTTACCATCACCATCGAGCCTAATGCAGCCGCCAAGGGAAGAAGCGTGGCCGAGACTACCGTCATCGTGGAATCCGACGCCGGCACCTTGGAGTTCTTGGTGCAGGTCGACGGCGACCTGCTCAGCATCATCGAGACGAACGCCGAGGTCAGGCTCTATCCCAATCCTGCCAACACCAACGTCCGCATCGAGGCTGGCAACGGCATCGAGAGCGTGAGGGTCTACGACATGATGGGTGCTTTGGTGGAGACCGTTTCCGCCAACGGCAAGAGCGTCAGCGTGAACCTGAGCCAATACGCCAACGGCGTGTATTTCTTCAACATCCGCCAGAGCGACGGCGTGGTCACCAACCAGCGCGTCGTGGTCAGCCACTGATTGCGGTTGACGGCAACCAAAAAAAGAAAGGAGTCCCTCGGGGCTCCTTTCTTCGTTTCAGTTGTTGTCCTTGTATCGGTAATAAAGGATCAGGTCGAAGGCTACGAGGCAGAAGTTCAACACATAGAACCAGATGACGTAATCCACCTGATGGTTGACGAACTTGTTGATGATGCCGAAGATGTAGCCTAATAGGATGAAGCCCATGAAGACGGGGCTTTTGCCTTTGGTGACTTTCGTCCGCAACGCCTTGGCAATGCTGATGGGCCAGCTGACGGCGAAGCAGAGGAGAAACAGGATCTCGAAAATCTTCATTTGGAATTAGGAATTATGAATGCGGAATGCGGAATAGCGCAAAGCGACGCTTATTCCGCATTCTACATTCTGCATTCTGCATTAAAAATCAGTCTCCCAACGTGGCCACCATGACGGCCTTGATGGTGTGCATACGGTTCTCGGCCTCGTCGAAGACGATGCTGTTCT
>CALFIT010000180.1 GCA_937877465.1 uncultured Bacteroidales bacterium
GCTCCCGCCGCGCGGCGCTTGTCTTCCTTATCCGCCCACACCGCTCTCGGCGTGGACTGTGCTGGCCTCAGACTTTCAAAGATCGTTGCGCAAACTCGCTTCGTTCAAACCCTTCTTCCTTTGTTTGCGGGCTGCAAAGGTACAGCTTTTTCAGCTAATAGCAACAAAAAACTTCATTAATTTTGATAAATAATTGTATTATACTGTAAATCAAATAAATAAAAATTGTATTTATAGAAAGAAACGGTGTTTTTAGTGTAAATTCTGTTTTTTTTATTTCGATGCGCCTGAAGCTATATATTAATAAGGTGTCGAGGAAAGGCTGCGGGATGGACGCTTTATCTGAAACGAAAAAGTCGGACATCGAAGCGAAACGGGTGGGAGAGGGCAGAGGGCTTTTTTAGGCCGTCTGAGCGCATTTGTCATCGGGATGAAAGTAGGGTTGGCTTGAGGCTGGAAAACGCCAAATTCGCGATGTTTTGTCTTGTGAAACACGTCAAACCCTATGATTTACATATGTAATCCATAATTTTATAAATAACTAATAATCAATTGATTATTAAAATATTTACTAAATTAAATTGATGATTTATACAAATACAAACAATAAAGAGTTGTGAAATCATGGAACAATAGGAGAAATTGTCATATTACAAACTGAAAACCAATTATATATGATTTATAATTTGAAGTAAAATATTCAAAATTATAGTATTTTTGTGTTTTTTGTATGTTATTATGTAAGTAATGTGTAAAACATTGAAAACATGCAAGTTTATAATTGATTATCTAAAGAATGACACCAATCGTTTATTTGAAAACATGATGTTTACAAAAATAAATTCATTTGATTTGTAATTTGTAACAAATAAATGTTTACTTTTGTCAATCGAAAACAACCTGAAAATCGAAATAATGAGGAGGATGTCATCATGGAAATTGAAGAAATGAAAGACCGGATTGCGCATATCATCCGGGCCAAGAACCTTACTGCTGCCGAGTTTGCCATCCAGCTTGGCATTCAGCCGTCAAATGTTTCGCACCTCTTGTCGGGACGCAACAACCCCAGCTTGGACTTCGTAAAAAAGCTGAAAGAGACCTTCCCTGAGTACAACTTGGATTGGATTGTGTTTGGTCGCGGACCGATGACGGTGTCGGAGCCGTTAGTTGCATCTCGCCCATCGATTGAGCAACCTGTTCAAGTGACTCCGGAAGTTGAGGAACAGCAATCGGTATTTGGGGTGGGGACGCTGTTCTCATCAACAGAAAACGAGGTTGAGATGCCGTTGCCGCCCTCGTCGAAGTCGGATTTGAAGCGCATCGTTTTGGTCTATGCGGACAACACTTTTGAGGTTTTGTCGCCTCGATAGGGTGTTTCGTATAATTAATTAGGTGTAGCATCGAAAAAAAAGCGTACCTTTGCAAACTTTTATGGAAGATATGCAAGAAGACACTTTTTTTGAACGCTTTGACGCTGTCATACAGATACCTAGACGCTTTGTGCTGGCCTGTCATGTCAACCCTGACGGCGATGCCATAGGTTCGGTTTTGGCCATGGCGGAGTTTTTGAGGGGCAAGGGACACGATGTCAAGATGGTGGTTGCCAACGATTTCCCTGGTTTCCTGCATTGGATGCCAGGTGCCGACGACATTATGATATTTGAGAAAAACGACTTGGACTGTAAATTGGCCATTGCCGATGCTGAATACATCATGATGCTGGATTTCAACAACTTGTCGAGAGGAGGTATCTTGCATAATGAGATTGGGAAGACCCGTTGTCCGCGCATTTTGGTCGACCATCACCGCGATGCCGACCTCAGCCAGTTTTATTGCGCCTATTCCGATGTCAACGTGTCGAGTGCCTCCGAAATCGTGGCCGAGATCATCCTGCACTATGGGAAGAGCCATTTCACGCAAAGCATTTCAACCAACTTGATGGTGGGCATCATGACCGACACTGGCTCGTTTGCCCATTCCATGTATCATCCGCGCACCTTCGAATTATGTGGGCTTCTTCTAGAGAAGTCGTTGCCGTATATCTTTATCCATCAGCAGGTTTACGATACCATGTCGGAGGGTCGCCTGCGTCTGTTGGGGCATTCCATCAACAACAGGATGGAGGTGCTTGACGACTATTCGACGGCTATCATTGCATTGAGTAAGAGCGACTTGGAACGGTTTGACTACCATGTTGGTGACACTGAAGGCGTGGTGAACTTCCCCTTGTCGATGAAGAAAATCAGGATGTCGGTGCTCATCACGGAGCGGCAAGACCAGATTCGCTTGTCGTTCAGGTCGAAAGGCAGTTTCTCGGTTCACGAAGTGGCCCAAAAGCATTTCAAGGGTGGCGGTCACATCAATGCGGCCGGAGGCACGCTGACATGTTCGTTTAAAGAAGCGATTGCGAAGGTGAAGGCCGTGTTGCCCGAATACAAGGACATGTTAAACGAGGAAGTATGAAATCGGTGTTCAAATATCTGATAATGTTGGTGTTGCTGTCGTTTTTCGCCTGCGACGGGAAAACGGGAAACCAACCCAAGCCCGTTTCGAAGGACGAGATGAAAAGTAGCATGGAGAAGGCCAACCGCTATCTGTTGAACGAAGAGGAGGAGGACATCAAGAACTATGTGAGCCGTCACGGGCTTGACATGACCCAGACCGGCACGGGGCTGAGATACCAGATTGTCAAGCAGGGTTCGGAGCAGCGGATTGAGAAAGGGGAGATGGTTACCCTTGAATATGAGTTGCATTCCATCGTTGGCGACTTGATTTATTCCTCTGAAAACGATGGCGTTAAGAGCTTTGTCGTGGGCGAAGGTCGTGTGGAGCCGGGTCTCGACGAAGCCATGACTTACCTGCATCGGGGCGATGTGGCGAAACTCATCATCCCCTTCCATTTGGCCTATGGCTTGCATGGCGACGACGACAGGATTCCGGAATACGCGACTTTGGTTTATACGATAAAAATAATAGATAATCAATAAGTTATGAAGAGAAAATGTTTATTGTTCGCATCGGTTTGCCTGACGGCAATGATGATGCTTTCGGCTTGCACCCAGAAATATCCGGGCTATAAGAAGACGAAAAACGGGTTGTATTACAAGTTCCACAGCCAGAACACGGCGGCGCAGCAACCCCAACTGACTGATTTCCTCAAGGTGGAGATGTCATGCTATCTGCATGATTCACTGTATTATGACTGGCAGGGCGACCAGCATGAGGTGTTTGCCCAGCTGAGGGAACCCATCTTTGCCGGCGACTTGCAGGAGGCCTATGCCATGATGCACGTCGGCGATTCGGCTTCGTTCTATGTGAAGGCTGATTCGGTCGCGGTCTTGTACTATGAGCAGGATCCCGACGCGGTGGGCCTGAAGGCCGACGACTATTTCCGCTATGAGGTGAAGCTCGTGGAAGTGAAGACCGAGGAGGAGTTCCAGTTTGAGATTGAGAAGATGAAGAAGCAGATGATGGAAGACTCGAAGCAGGCGTTGGAGAACTATGTGGCTGAGAACCATTACGATACATATCGCGAAAGCTCAGGTGTTTACATCATTCCGATGGAAAAAGGCAAGGGTCGTTGTCCGGTGAAAGGCGAGAAAGTGGAGCTTGATTTTGCGGCCACTTTGCTGAACGGCCAGCCTGTCGGGTCAACCTTCGACAGTCCCGACAAGTTCTCGTTTGTGTTGGGCGAAGGCTACACCATCCAAGGCTGGGAAGAGATTGTGCCTAAGATGCACCTCGGCGAGCGCGTGAAGGCCATCATCCCGTTTGAGTTGGCCTACGGTGAGCATTCGGTGGGTTCGATTCCGGCTTACGCCAATTTGGTTTACGACATCAAGTTGCTGAAAATCACCACGGCAGAGGAGCTGCAAAGGCAAGCCGAAGAAGACTTAAAAGCCCTGAAGAATGATTCGGAGAAGGCTTTCTGGGACTATCTGACGGCCAACGGCATCACCGACCATACAGCTTCGGGCGTGTTTTACGCCAAGTCGGTGACCACCGAGGGCGCACGGCCGCAGGAGGGTCAGACGGCCCGAATCAAGTTTGTGGCCACCTATCTCGACGGCACGCTGTTGGGCGATTCCGACCAATTGGGCGAGTATTACGACGTGGCTTACGGCAAAGGCACCGTGCTGCGTGGCCTTGAGGAAGGCATCGGCTTGATGCATGTAGGCGAGAAGGCTCGCTTTGTGCTGCCCTACACCTTGGCCTATGGCGAAAATGCCTACGGCAACATCCCGGCCTATTCCAACCTCGTCTTCGACGTTGAGCTGCTGGATGTTTTGGACAACCAAGAATAATCAATCAACAAACAAATAACTCAAAAAAAATGAAGAAAACTATCTTTTTGATGGCCACAGCGGCCATGCTGATGGCAGGTGCCTTGAGCGCTTGCAACGAGAAAAACCCCTATCCGGGTTACGAAAAGTCACAAAACGGACTGTATTACCAGTTCTTTAGCCAAAACGAAGGTGCCACGCCCGAATTGGGCAACATCATGGAGGTGACCATTGCTTGCACGGCAAACGATACAACGCCCGTCATCCCCGTTGTCGACAATGTGATGCAACTGATGGAATCGCAGTTTGCCGGCGACATCTTCGAGGGTCTCGCCATGATGCACAAAGGCGACTCTGCCGCTTTCATCGTCAACATCGACTCCACTTTCAGGTATCTGATGGGTCAGCCCCAGTTGCCCGAAGGCTTCAGCTCGACCGACGTGATGCGCTTCAACGTGCGCCTCAAGGATTTCTACACGGAAGAGGTCTATGCCCGCAAGTTTGCCGACGACGTCAAGAAAAAGAACGACGAAAGGGCTGCCATGATGCAGGAGAACCATCCCGAAGAAACCGCCAAGGCTGCCAAGCAATTGGCTGACTATCTGTCGAAAAACAAGATCGAGGCCCAGCCTACCGCCTCGGGGCTTTACTATGTGATGACCGAGCCGGGCAACGGCGAGAAACCCGTGGTGGGCAAGCCCGTCACGATGCATTATACGGGCAAGCTGCTCGACGGCACCGTGTTCGACTCCTCCGTTGAAAGAGACGTTCCCTTCCAGTTCGTCTTGGGTGTCGGCCAGGTGATTGCCGGCTGGGACGAAGGCGTGCAACTGATGTCGAAAGGCGAGAAGGGCGTGCTTTACATCCCCTATTATTTGGGCTATGGCGACCGTCAGGCTGGCGACAAGATTGTTCCCTACTCCAACCTGATTTTTGAAGTCGAACTCATTGATTTTGAAACATTTGAATAAGATGAGAAGACTTGTCGAACTGGCAACTGCGATGGCCGTCCTCTTGGCTCTTGCCTCGTGTGGCGACAAGTCCATCTATTCGGGTTTCGAGAAGATGGATAACGGAGCCTACATGAAGTTTTACGGCAAGAGTGGCTCGGAGGTGATGCCTCGGCTGAACGACGAAGCCACCTTTGAGATGGCCCAATACTTCAACGACACGCTGCTGTATACCACCGTCGGCAGCGAGCCTATGAGCGTGGTGTTGCAAGAACCCGATTTCGTGGGCGATGTGGTCGACGGCCTGCTGATGATGCATGTGGGCGACTCGGCCCGCTTGGTGGTGTCGGCCGACTCGGTGTTCATCACGATGCTTGGCATGAGCGATGTTCCCGAGGAATATGCCGGAAAGCCCATCTATTACGACCTGAAGCTCCTCTCCGTGAAGCCTTTCGAAGCACTTGAAGCGGAGCGTAAGACCTTGATGGAGAGCCTGAAAGACGAAGAAGAGGCGTTCTTGTCCCCGTTGCGTGACAATCCCAAGAACACGCTGACCGAATCGGGAATCATCGTCGTGGAGAAGAAAGGCAAAGGCAAGCTTGCCAAGATGGGCGACTATGTCGACCTCGACTTCACGATGTGCGGTCCCAACGGCGACACCATCATGAACTCGTTTGGCATCGAGCCGATGGTCATGCAATACGGCGAGGAATTCCTTGGCGCGGGCATGAACGAGGCCTTGGGCATGGTGCCCGAAGGCGGCGAGTTGCGTTGCGTGATTCCCTCGGCATTGGCCTTCGACAGCACGGGCTATGAGACCTACATCGCACCCTATACGCCTTTGGTCGTCAGGCTGAAGATGAACAGCGTGATGGACAAGGCTGCCTACGAGCGACGCCAAGCCGCCATCGAAGCCGAGAGGGAGGCCGAGAGAGACCGCCTGATGGCCTTGGAGAGCAAGACGATGGCCGACTTCATCGCTGCCAATGGCATCACCGAAACACCAACTGAATCAGGACTTTACATTATCCGACAGGAGGAAGGCGAAGGCGAGTTGGCCCAATGGGGCGACCATGTGGCGGTGCATTACATCCTTGCCAACCTGAAAGGCGACGAGGTGGAATCGAGTTACGACTACGGCGAGCCGATGCGGTTCACGATAGGGCAGGGCGAGATGATTCCCGCCATCGAGGAGGCCTTGATGACCATGGCACCCGGTGCGAAAGTCACCTTGATTACGCCATCGGAGTTGGCCTTCGGCGAGTTCGAGATTGACAAGGACCTGCTGCCGGCTTATTCTCCGCTGAAGATAGAGTTGGAACTGGTGGAAGTGAAGTAAGGCTTTTGGGAAGCAGATCTTACGGAAATCAAGTGTAAATATGGAAAATGCCGCCTCAATTGAGGCGGCATTCTTTTTTACTCCTCTTCGAATCTCTCTCTATCCGCATAATACACGTCAACGGCTACTATGAGTGCCGCGAGGCTCCACACGGGGATGGCCAACTTGTCGGTGTCAAGGAAGTTGTTGAGTGTGCCGTGAACGAAATAGCTGATGAAGGCAAGCGTGGCGCCGAGCACCAACGTCTTGGCCGACTTGTTCTTGCAACGGCTGTAGGTCTTGATGCCGCAATAGACGGTCACGATGACGAGTGTCAGCACCAATAGCGAGCCTACCAACCCTTGTTCGGCCAAGGGACCGAAATACTCGGAGTGGGCGTTGCCGCCGTCGCCGGCGTTGGTGCTGATGATGGTCTTCTCCTTCGACATCTGGTAGGGCGCGTAGACAAACTGGTAGGTGCCGGGGCCCCAGCCGAAGACGGGACGCTCGTTGAACAGGCGGAAGGCCGACTGCCAGCGGTTGATGCGCTCAAGGTTGGAGGCATCGGTGGAGATGTTGGTGATGGACTGCACGTTCTCGATGAAGTCGCCAGAAGCGTCCTGGTTGTTCTTCTCCAAAGCGTCGATGATCTGGTTTTGGAAGGCGAAGAACAGGCCGACCAACAAAACGACTGCGGCGGCAATCCAGCGGAACTTGATGCGCAGCAACATGCACACGAGTACGGCTAAGGCCGCAATCATGCTGATCCAAGCGGCACGGCAGTTGGAGAGCATCAGGGCGATGCTAAGCAGAAGCACCACGCCAATCACCAACAGTCTGCGCCCCAATTTGAGTCCGGGCATGAAGACGTAGGTGAGGGCGAGGATGAGGTAGATGGCCAAGGCCGCGCCGTAGGCCGTATGGTCGTTGTAGAACGGTGTCATCACCCAGTGGGCTGAGTCGCCGTCGAAGCCGAACTGCGCATGGTGGATGATGGTGTAGACGCACACGATGCAGAGGGCGGCGATGTAGAGCCAGATGAACCGATGGATGTTCTTGGGGTCTTTGAACAGGGCGGCGCAAAGGAAGAAGCCGGGCACAATGAACCACAGCCTCGAAGCCATGAACTTGAGCGACACCACAGGCATCTCACTCGTGATGGTGGTCACGAGCATCCAGCCGAACATGCAATAGATGACGATGGCGACGGGATGGTGGGAGATGCGCCGGTCGTAATGGCCGTCGTAGAGCATTTTGGCCACAAACAAGACCAAGATGCCCATCAGCAGAGGCTCGGCGGGCAGCGAGATGGCCAAGCCTGCCTCGGCTGCCTTCAGGTTGACCGAAAGCGGGATGGTGAACGCCGTCAGCAGCATCACCTTGTCCAAGGAGAAGATGTAGAGCAACAGCACGCCCAACACTACGGGCAGCGCAAAGAAGAGGTAGGTGTTTTTCTTTACGACGAAAAACAGGCCCACCGCAACGAAGAGCGCGGCGATGACATAGAGCCAGGCTATTTTCGCTTTCTTCTCCACGACTTACTTGTTTTCGGCCACGAAGCGTTTCCTGTTCTCGATGATGAAGATGACCACGATGGAGAGCAGCATGGCACCCAAGGCACTCAGCGCGACCACCACCCAGCGCACAGGGAAAGCCTTCTTGTCGGCAGGGAACGGCTCGGTGACGATGTTGGAGTAGGTGAGGTGCGAGTTGAAGAATCGCAGGTTCTGCTCGTAGTCTTTCTTTATTAATGAATAGGTGTTGGCTTCGGCGATGATCTTGGTCTCCAAGTCGACGGCATCGGCACCGTATTGTTCGAGGTTCTGCTTCAGCTCAGTGGCTTTGTTCGACCCGTTGATGAAGCCGCGTGTCACTTCGCGCAGCTGCCCCGAATAGTTGAGCACGCCGTAGTTAGTGGCGAGGTCGGTGAGGCACTGCTTGAGCGAGTCGATGTCGTTTTGCTTCATTCTCAGCTGCAAGTCGTACATGGCCACCACTTCGCCCACTTTTTGCGTGTGCAGGTCGTGTACCTTCTGGTCGTAGAAGTTGAGGATGTCCTTGGCGATGTTGCAGGCCACGAAGGGGTCTTTGTCCATCACGGTGATGCTGACGGCCTCATACGGGGTCTTGCCGATCTTGATCTTGCTGCGGTA
>CALFIT010000181.1 GCA_937877465.1 uncultured Bacteroidales bacterium
ACGGCCTTGATGGTGTGCATACGGTTCTCGGCCTCGTCGAAGACGATGCTGTTCTTGCCTTCGAAGACCTCCTCGGTGACCTCGATGCCGTCCAAGCCGAATTGCTCGTTGACGTCGCGGCCCACCTTGGTCTCAAGGTTGTGGTAAGCCGGCAGGCAGTGCATGAACTTGCAGTTCGGGTTGCCCGTCATGTCCATCATCTGCTGGTTGACTTGGTAAGGCATGAGCAGGTCGATGCGTTGTTTCCAGACCTCGGCGGGTTCGCCCATCGATACCCAGACGTCGGTGTAGAGGAAGTCGCAGCCCTTGACGCCTTTCTTCACGTCGTCGGTCACGGTCACCTTTGCGCCCGTTTCCTTGGCGATGGCCTTGCAGGTGTCGATGAGTTTCTTGTCGGGTTGCAGGGCCTTGGGGGCCACGATGCGCACGTCCATGCCCATCTTGGCGCCACCCACCATCAGTGAGTTGCCCATGTTGAAGCGGGCGTCGCCGCAGTAGGCGAAGGTCACTTGGTTGAGGGGCTTGTCGCTGTGTTCCATCATGGTGAGGAAGTCGGCGAGGATCTGGGTGGGGTGGAACTCGTTGGTCAGGCCGTTCCACACCGGCACACCGGCGTATTTGCCGAGTTCTTCGACGATGTCCTGACCGAAGCCACGATACTCGATGCCGTCGAACATGCGGCCCAACACGCGGGCGGTGTCCTTCATCGACTCCTTGATGCCGATTTGCGAGCCGGTGGGGCCGAGGTAGGTGACGTGTGCGCCTTGGTCCTTGGCAGCGACTTCGAAAGCGCAGCGGGTGCGGGTCGAGGTCTTTTCGAAGATCAGGGCGATGTTCTTGCCCGTGAGGTGCGGTTGCTCGGTGCCTGCATACTTGGCGGCCTTGAGGTCGGCGGCCAGCTTCAGGAAAAACTTGATTTCTTCCGGAGTGAAGTCCAAAAGCTTCAGGAAGTTTCTGTTTCTGAGGTTAAATGCCATTTTTTATTGATTTAAAGATAAATTGATTCAAGAGTTTTCAGACTACCAATTCGGCTGCAAAATTAGTCTTTTTTCTTGTACCATTCAATAATTTAAACAACTATCTTTGCGCCATGATTATACTCGACAATGTCGTCGTTTCCGACGCTTTTTTGAACGCCCGGTTCTGTTGCTGCCTGTCGCGCTGCAAGGGCTGGTGCTGTGTGGCCGGCGATGCCGGTGCGCCGCTCGAAGCCTCTGAAATAGAGCAAATTGAAGACAACTTGGAAGCCATCAAGCCCTATATGCGGCCCGAAGGCATCAAGGTCATTGAAGAAAACGATGTTTACGATTACGACGAGACGGGCGAGCTCGTCACGCCTTTGGTGAACGGCGAGGAGTGCGCTTTCGTCTACTTCCACGAGAACGGCACGGCCCTCTGCGCCATCGAGAAGGCCTACTTGGAGGGCAAGTGCGACTTCTGGAAGCCGATTTCGTGCCATCTCTATCCTATCCGCTTGGTCGAGAAAGACGGCTTCACCCACATCCTCTACCACGAGTGGAGCGTGTGCGTACCCGGCAAGCGCAAAGGCGAGCACGAAGGCATCCCGCTCTGGAAATTCCTCAAAGGCCCGATGGTTCGCAAGTTTGGTGAGGACTGGTACCGCCGCCTCGAACAGAGTTGTTTGGGCAGAAAGGAAACCAATCTTGAGCAAATCTGAAAACAAGTCTTTGTTCTCGCGGCATAAAAATCGCCCAAATGTGGTATAAAAACACAAGATTTGGGCGTTTTTCTATAGAATTTCGCCCAAATGTATGGTTTTAGGGGTACATTTGGGCGATTTTCTAATCGGAGAACAGTTCTTTTGCGGTGATTTCGCTGTGCAACAGGCCGAAGTTCTTGCCTTTGGCCACACCGAAAGGCGTTATCATCGTGTGGACCAACTTGAGCGGCGTTTTCGTTTCGGTGCGGAAAATCGTCATCCTTTCGTTGAGTTTTTCCTTGTAGTCGCTGCTGATGGCGTAGGGTTTTGACGAGAATTTCATCTCGCACAGATGCACCATCTTGTCGATGCGGGAGATGATGAGGTCGATTTGCGCGCCTTTGTGCTCCACTTGGCCGTTTTCGTCTTTTTTCGGTCCAATCCGCCACGAAGAAACGGTGGTGGCGATGCCCGAAATGCCCAAACCTTTCTTGATGGCGTTGAGATGCTTGAGGCACACCATCTCGAAAGTGAACCCCTCCCAAGCCTCAACGCTGCGGGTCATGAAGTTGTGCATCCAAAATTCGGGGTCTTTGTCGTCGTTGTTCTCGATGAATCGGAAATAGAACAGCGTGTAAAAGTCGGATATTCTGTAGATTGTATTCTTCTTCTTGCAGCCGAATTGGGCAAACTTCACGATGAAGTCGCAGCGTTGCAGGTTTTTCAGGACGCGGGTCAGGTTGCCGCCCGAAAGCCCCGAAGCGGTTTCCAACTCGGTGCGTGTCAGTCCCTCGCGTTTGGCCGACAATGCCTTGACGACCGCTATATAACGGTCGGCCTTCGAGAAAAGCGAGTTGTAGAGTTCGTCAAACTCATCGCTGAGCCGTCCGCCGATGGCGAAGAAGAGTGCGTCGATGTTTTGCGGAAGACTCAGGTCGGGTTCGAGAAGGCTCAGATAGTAAGGCACGCCGCCCAGCACCATATAGCACTGGATGATTTGGTAATAGTCCCAGCCAAAGCCTTTGTTGTCGAGGTATTGCTTGCACTCGTTGAGCGTAAACGGTGCGACATAGATTTGCCTCGTGATGCGATTGTGCAGCCCGCCTTGGTTGGAAATCAGTTTGTCAACCATCCACGACGTGGCGCTGCCACAGGCCACAAGGACAATATCGTCGCGTGTGGCCACCCAACTGTTCCAAAAGTATTCAAGTGCCTCCACAAAGTCGCTGCTCTTGTTGTCGATCCAAGGCATTTCGTCAATGAAAACCACCTTTTTCTTTTGGTCGCTTTGCTCCAATAAAACGGAAAGCGCGTCGAAGGCTTCAGTCCAATTGCCCAGTTTGGGCGGTTCGGTAAGAGTGCCGTATTTTGCCAAAGCCTTCGCAAAGTTTTCCAACTGCTTCTTTTGGGTGCTTTTGTGTGCGCCCACATAATAAAAGGTGTAGTTGTCGTGGAAGAAATTGCGTACGAGAAAAGTCTTCCCGACGCGCCGCCGGCCATAAATGACGACAAATTCAGAACGCTTGGAGTCGATGCAGCGTTGCAGTTCTTCCATCTCGTGTTTTCGTCCGATGAGTGTATCCATGTTTGTTGTCTTTGCGGCAAAAATACACAAATTTATTCTTACCTTGCAAGAAAATCGCCCAAATGTGGTATAAAAACACAAGATTTGGGCGATTTTCTATAGAATTTCGCCCAAATGTATGGTTTTAGGGGTACATTTGGGCAGTTTCAGAAGAAGAGATCAAATAAAGAGCGAAAACCAAAAGTTTTCACAAAAATGCGTATTTTTGCCCCAAAAATAAGCGCCATGCAGACCCCGAAATTCGATACTTGTTTCTTTGAGCGCTACGCGATGGTTTCGTTGGCAAACCTCTTGGGCGAGCATTACGCCCACTTGGAGAACCGCGACCGCCCCGACTTGCAGGACGACGCACAAGGCATCGGCATCGAGGTGACCCGCGCCATCGCCGAGAACAAGAACGTGGCCAACGCCTTGGTGAACGAGATGGCAGGCCGCGAAGTGGTGGAAGTGAACACCGACGACCTCGGCCGTATCAACCGCAGCGGTTATGCCTACGGCTTGGGCGACGGCAGCCTCGTGGGACGCAACGAATACGAATATTGGTCGATGGCCTTGCCGCTCAAGCGCATCCTCGAAATCAAGATGGACAAGGTGAACAACGGCTTCTACGGCGACTTCAACGAGTTTGGGCTGTTCGTCTTCACCAAAGAGGATTTGCTTGCCGACCAAATCCGCCAAGCCATCACTTTCATGATGGAAAAACAGGCCTGGCAATCCCGGTCCTATTCAAGGCTTTACGTCTCGCAGATTCAGGCTTTGTACGACTGCGACCTCGCCACGGGGCGTTTCAGGAAAGTCAAGGTGAACAAGGCGCAGCGGCGACAGTTTTATGAGGAAGCAGTGGGATAATAGGATGGTTTCTATTCCACCACGATCTTCCGCACCTGCCCGTCTAGCTTCACGAAATACAATCCCCGTGGGAGGGTGACGATAGTGCGACCTTCGATGTGCTTTGCGAAAACCTCTTGCCCGACCACGTTGGTGACCGTCAGCTGCCCAGTGCCCTCCACCGTGAATGCGCCCCGCGTCGGGTTGGGATAGACGCTGAATGTGCCATATACATCTTCGACCACGTCCAAAAGTTCGTAATTTTGTACGAAGTTTGACATGACCGAGCCGCCTCCATATTGATTTTTGATATAAGCTCGCACAAAGAATATGGAGTCCTGG
>CALFIT010000182.1 GCA_937877465.1 uncultured Bacteroidales bacterium
GAACGCAAACAGGTCAATCCAACCTTCATAAGTTTCCGACACATTGGCATTGTCGGCCCCGATGTAGTCGTATTGGTGCTCGGCAAAACGCCAGATGCCGGTCGAGGCCTGATACTGCAAGTTTCCTTGCGAGAACATCACTTGTTCGGTCGGGCTCACGGCAAACAAACCTCTGACGGCCCCTTCGGGTACCGCAGGAGGCTGAGGCGGCGTAATGGTGGTCGTAAAGCTCCATTCCTCACCATAACCCACCTCGAAATTGTTGATGGCAAAAGCCCTGACATAATAGGTCGTATTGCCCAACAGTCCTTCCATCTTCAACGTGAACTGCGTCTGAGGAGCGCCACAGACGGTGTCGTCAGTCACCGTAGGATTGGGATGCGTGCTCCAACAAAGGCCGCAATTCGACAATTCCAGCCCGCCATTGTCGTGGACTTCTCCCCCACTGAATGCGCTGCTTCCCGTGATACCCCAAGGCTCAAACGTGGTCAGCGAAGGCGCTGTGGCCGGGGTGAAAAAACTCAGCACATCGCCGTATACCGTCACGTTACCGTAGGCAGCCGGCTCGTCAGTCACGGCAAAGGCACGATAGTATATCTTGGAGGCCTTGTCCAGATCGGTCAATTCCACGGTGAAGCTACCTGTACCTTCACCAGCCAACACTGTCGGATGATGGACCGTAGGGTTAGGCAAAGTGCTCCAACAGATGCCACGGCTGATGACGACCTGCCCGCTGTCATCCGTGACGATGCCACCAACGCGGGCACTCGTGGGTTGGATGTCGGTGGCTTCGAGGGTGGTGACTTGCAGCCCCATGAGATGGGACTCCGTCGTCTCGAACTCAATCACATCGCCGTAGGCCACGCCGTTGCCGTTAGTGGCATAAGCACGAACATAATAAGCGGTTTGGGGTGTCAGTCCTTCGATAGGGATCCAGTAGTCACCCAATTCGCAAGTGGAGGCTGCAAGATGGTCGTCCTGCAACGTCGGTTCAGGGCGGGTACTCCAACAGGCCCCACGTCCAGTCAAAAGGGCACTACCTTGGAAAGCCACATTACAGAGTACCTGTGCCGTTTGCGAAGCCACCTCGCCCATCGCGACCGTGGCCACCACCGGCAATCCAAGTCCTTCGGTCGTGAAATCTAGGGCATCGCCATAATACACCTCCTGATGGGTTTTGACAAAAGCCTTGACATAATAATGCTTGTCCATCGAAAGGTTCGACATCTGGCAATAATAAGTCCCGATTTCCGTGCCCTGATGAAGCACGAGGCTGTCGGTAAGGGTCGGGCTGCCGTATTCATTCCAACAGATACCGCATCCCGTCAACACATTGCCTCCATCAGAGACCAACTCACACCTAATCTTATACGTAGAGGCATCGACACGGGTGGCTTCCAAGGTCCTCACCGCCGGAGCCTCGGTCAAAGTGGTGAATTGACTCGTCTCAGTCAGATAAGGCTCAGCGGCTCCATAATCGATGGCATAACGATAGTAGTAGGTCGTTGCCGTTTCCAAGCCTTCCAATGTTGCCGAGAAGCAATCATTGTCTATGACCGCATCGAATGAAACAGGTTGCGACATCGAGGCATCTGGCGCCACCTGGACTTGCATCCCATTGATTTTGCCAGCGTATTCGTATTGTCCACTGACGCGCACTGTGGTGCTTCCCACCTCTACCCGCTCTGTTTCGGGGAGTATCTTGAAGCGTTCGATGCCCGGAGCGGGCGCTTTCTTGCACGCGGCAAGGAGCATCAAAGTAACAAGAGTGAACCAGACCAGTGTTTTCTTTTCCATAACTTGTCATTTAATCATTCAATGTTTTGCCGGAACCACGGTGACGAGTCGCACACTACAACCAGCAGGCCGCGACGCCACCACACCACCATTATAGAATCCTGGGAGCTCTTGGTCAAATTCAAGGCATCGCGCCTTTTGTGAGCCATAGTCGTCAGGACAGGCTGTTGACGACCAATAGCAACCCTTGATTCCAGGACCGTAAAGCATAATATCGGGGTTAGACCTGCGCCGTCCGCCTGCGGGCAGGAAAACGGCTCCATACGACTCCAACACGCTCCATTGCTCGGCGTCGATGATGTTGCTTTCGTAACAATTCTCACTGACGGCATACACGAAACTATAGACATCGGAGCTCCAATTGTCGGGCAACAAGATCTTCCCATTGACTCCGTTGACATTTGCGCTGTAACTACAATAAAAAGGCCCGCCCATTTGTCGATTGCGCAAATAATTCCATTCATCATTGGTGAGTGTGCGCCACTGGTTGGCATCATTGCCGCCGTTGGAGATAAGGTTGCGTCCCCAGTCGGCCATTCCCGTATAGTCTTCGAGGTTGGCTTCGGGGTCGCCGTAGGCATAATAAAGATTATAATCATTATTATTACCTACCGACCAAGGCTGGTAACACACCGCGCCATGATCGTTGTTGGAAGTACCCCATCCAAAAAGGTCAATCCATCCATTGTAGGTGGGAGAGATATTGACGTTGTCCTCGCCGACGATGTCCCACTGATGCTCAGCAAAACGCCAAGTGTTGGTTGAGGCCTGATACTGGAGATTGCCTTGCGAAAACACCACTTGCTCGGTCTCGCTAATCGAAAAAAGGCCGCCAATGGAACCGACAATACCATTCGGAGTGTGGCTCAACGTGGTAAAACTCATGTCGTCGCTGTAGCCCACACCTGCACTGTTTTGGGCACAGGCACGCACGTGGTAGGTGGTGCCAGGAATCAAATTCTCAATATACGTATCCAACCACGGTGCATAATGGTTGGCTACGGTAGGATTGGGGTTGAGCCCCCAGCAAAAACCGCCCGGATATGCGTATTCCCCTCCATCTTCGACAAGCTCTCCTACCAGATGTGCCGTAGTTTCGGTAATCTCATCAATGGAAATCATTCTCACCACGGGAAGGCCAACAAGGGTACGGAAAAAGACATTTTCGCCATAAACGACACCTCGACCACCTGTCTTGGCATACGCTCTAACGTAATAATCCCTCGTATGGGCCAAACTGTCGATGGCGACCTCAATAGTTCCAATGCCACTCCCCACGGGGAAGCACCTGCTACTGATGGTAGGATAAGGGCTCTCCGACAAACAGATGCCCCGTTCCAAGATGACATCACCGCTGTCGTCCGTCACCAAACCATGCGCGACCGCGCTGGTCGCCGTGACATCCGTCACTTCCATAGTGGTCACCTCAAGTCCTTGAATCTGGTCGCTGGGCGTCTCAAATTCAAGCATCTCTCCATAAGAGACACCCATTGAGTTGACTGCGTAAGCCCTCACAAAATACTTCGTCGTCGGCATCAATCCGCGCATCGGGGCCCTGAAATCGCCCTCCGCTCCATTTTCGACCACCACATGGCTGCCTGACAGCGTAGGCTCCGACAAAAAACTCCAACATACGCCACATTCGGTAAGCGTGCCGCCACCCGTTGAGACAACCCTACCCAAACAAGTAGCATAGAAAGGGCTGATGGAATCGACAGCCAAAGTGGAAACCACAGGAGCCGTCACCTCCGAGCCCGTTTGGAACGTAACGACCTCTCCGTAACCCACGCCGCTACCGTTTACCGCATAAGCCCTCACATACAGGGAGGTGGATGTCGGCAATCCCGTCAAATGGCAGAAGTAATCGCCCGTTTCTCCACCTTGAAAGACTTGGCAGCTATCGTTTACGGAGGGCGCTCCATTGTCATTCCAACAAACGCCACATTCCGTGATGGGCTCGCCTCCATCCGAAACGATTTTGCAATTGACACGCACCGATGTGCTGTCGATTACCAACACTTCCACAGTGGTCACAGTTGGGATAGCCTTCAGCGTTGTGAAACTATCCACCTCGCTGACAAAAAGGCTGGCAGAGCCATAATCGGCCTCGTACCTATAATAATAGCGTGTCGCTGGTGCCAAGTCCGTTAGCCTGACCGTATAATTCTTTCCATCAAGGACAGCGTCATACTCGATGGCCCCAGCGAGCTGTTCGTCAACACCGGCCTTAATCTTCAAGCTCTTGACCGTCCCTGAATAAGTAAATGAGCCACTGATGGTCGCTTCCACTGCTCCGACTTCAACCATTTCCTGTTCCTTCACGATCTGGAAACGTTGCATCTCAGGCGTAGGGTCCTTCTTGCACGACAAGAACGCCATCAGGCCTAACAAACAAATGAGTGTAATCCTAAAACGCATAACCTATTCCTATTTTGGCTTCAACTGTCTGAAATTGGGTTGTGACAGCCTCCGCCGATACGACAAAACCGTTCAAATGCAATTGCACGCCCGCCGACAGGTCGAGTCCTGCCGCACTGTAGGCAGTATTGCGCAGCCAACGCCCGTCCTCGGTATGCCACAGCAACGTGCTGTTGCCATAACCCAAGCCCAAGCGAAGACACAAATAATCTGACACTTTCATCAAGCCACCTGCCATCGCCGACAATCTCATTTTGGAAGTCTCACCGGTATAATACGGCATGAAGTTGCCTTCGATGAAGCCGTCGCGGTCGCAATCGCCATCCGCATCAAACCCCGAAAAGTTCCCGTTCGTCATCACGCTCACAAACCAGCCGAAACGCTTCACTTGCCCCACGCTGAAGCCGAAAGAGGCTTGCGGCAAAAACGAATAGGCGGCATTAACGGTGACGAAGGTCTCTCGCGGCCAACGCTCCTTCAACTTGATGCCCAACTTGAAGCGGACGGCGTCGGACTCAAATTCGTCGGACTCAAACTCTTTCAGCACGTCCCAAACCACGACGTGACCGAAGCCTGCGCCCACATTGGCGACGTCGCCGCTGACCTGTTGCAAGGGGCCACGATAGGTGTTGCCGCCGTCGAGCGAAACGAACAGCCGCACAAAGTCGGCATCGGCTTTCAGGTCATATTCCACCACGATGGTTTTGCCCCGCGCGTAGGCTTTCACGACATCCGCCACTTCCTGTGCCCATGCCGAAACCGACAGGCAACAGAGCATGAAAACAATCGGTCCAAACTTTCTCATAGCCATTACTTTATTTGAGTTTCAGGGTTCTCCATTCCTCCATGACACCCGTCGTCGAAGGATGCTGCGTCTTGAAGCCTTCGAGAGACGACCGGCGCGACACGTTCTCGTTCAGGTAGTCGGCCAACTCGCCGGCGGTGAGATTGCCACCCGACTCCTTGAGCTTCTTGAGGAGGAAATAGGTGAACAGCCCGTGCGACTTCTCCTTATAGGCGTAGGCCGTTTCGTTGCCTTGTGCCGCCGAAAACGCTACGGCGTTGCCTTGCAACACGCCTGCTTTGGAATTGACGGCCACGCCCCGAGTCTCCGCCATCATCTCGCCTTCACGGGTGGCGCCGCTGAAACAGGCATCCACAAAATACATCATCAATTCGGCATCCGCCTCTCCCAAGTAGGCATATAGCGCATCCAATCCAAAGCTCGATTCCATGTTGCTGCCGTAGCCATCGACGGGCATCAGATAGGCATTGCGACTCGTCTCGTCGGGGATGCCATGTCCCGAATAATAGAAAATGCCACGCGCTTCTCCAGGATAAGCCGACAAAGCGGTTTTCAGCCAGTCCGTCTCAAAACGCATGTTGTTGAGCGAGGCATCCGTCACCAAGTGGATGTTGGTTTCGGGAATGCCCAACAGTTGTGTGCAATAGTCCTTGAAGACCTCACCATCGTGCTTGGCAAAAGGAACGTTTTGTTCCCATTGGTAATCCTCATTGGCGATAATGACGGCAAAGGTCTTGTCGTTCACCACCGTTGTGACGGGAATATCAATATCGACATCAGAAGGAGCAACGCCATCGCTGAATCGGCTGATATGGAAACTGTAGATAGGCGATTCCACCTCAAACAGGCTATTGGGCATCATCCATTCAGTGGGCATGATGTTCGCGGTTTCGTAATAGAGCCTTCGCGCCTCCTTGACCTCGTTGACGGGCGCCATGATGATCCGCAGCGTGTCGGCTGAGGTCAGCGTCCAGCTTCGGGTCACGTGTACATTCACCACCTCATAGCCCGATTTCCTGGCCGTGATGTTCTGGACGATGTCGCCAATATGATGTGCGCTGAAACTTAAGCGGAACTGCCCCTTCACATCGCTTTGCGTGGGTTGGCAGTCATGTTCTGTTGGAATTGTTAAAAATACACCTGATAACGGTTTACCCCCCCCTCTATCTGTGTGTTATATTTAACAATTTGACCGTATTGAACCACCTGTCCGAAAGCGTGGGTGGCGAGCATCATCAATGCGAGCATGAGCTTTTTCATGGCTGCACCTCCTTCTCCAAGCTAATCAGCCAAGGCTCCGTGGACGATGGGCGGTAAAGCTCGTCCCACGGCTGATAGCCTTCTTTGGTAATCAACACCCTTTGTGCGGCATCCTGTTGTTCAAATGGAATCTCAATCCTGAATTGCCCCAACGCATCGGTGGTGGTCGTATGGTCGAGCAGGCTCACCGTCGCGCCCTCGATGGGTTGGCCGCTCACGAAGTCGCTCACCCGGCCAAACACGATGCCGAGGTCGTTGTTGCGCCGTATGCGAAGCTCAACGCTGCGTTGCGCCTTGACGATGGTGTCGATGGTCTCGTAGCCATCGGCCTCAAAAACGAGATGCACACGTTGGGCTTTCAGCCGATAGGGGATGTCGTTCAAGAACACCGTACGGCTTTCGGGAGCGACAGGAATCGTTTGCAAAGCGTTGCCGGCATATTCGCATTGAAGCGTGCCTCCCGCAAAAGGAAGAGCCGCCACGGAATAGGCTTTGTCATCCGTAATATTGACTTTCATCTGGATGGGCGTCAGCAATCTCCACAAAAGCAACGCGAGGCAGGCAAGTGCCACCAACCCGACAACACCCAAGGCATAGAAACGCCGTTTGACCTGTCGGAAGCCCAATTCATAGCGAGCCATCATCAGCGTGTCCATGGCTTCCTTGTTGTCGGAGAGATAGGCTTCCACCGCCCGTTTCTCCTCCCCTGTCAGCTTGCCGTCAAGATAGCAAGCCAACATTTCATCCGTTATTTCCACTTTGTCATATTTCATCGGTCATTCCCTTTCATGTATTTCCTCACCGCCGCCTTGGCTCTCTTGGCCAGGTTATATACCGCCGAGACCGTGCATCCCAACTCAGCGGCAATCGTTTCGGTCGGTTTCCCAGCCAATTCGCCCAACAAGACCAAACGCTCGCGAGGATTGCGAAGCCTTTCGATGGCCTTGTAAAGCTCCACCTTCGACATCTCGTTAAAGATGTCATAATCGTCAGCAATATGTTTGGCCCCTTCCAATAATAGAGCATCCGTCTCCATGATATTAGTCTGCATGGAGGCTTTTTTTTGCTTGAAAAACCTGATGGCGACAATCGTCAGCCATGTGTTCAGTCCCGACTTGAACTGGAATTGACGCAACCGCCTCCAATTGTCAGCGCTGAGATGCATATAGAACTCGCCGATCAGCTCTTCCTTTTTGATGTCCTGCGACTGAAAGACGCTGCTGATGACATGGGCAAACATCCCATCGCAACGATGGAAAAAGACATATTCTATCGTATCTTCATCGTTGGCCAAAAGCAAGTCGACCAACTCGCAATCCGACAAACGATCCATATTTTGCAGCCGCTTCCTAATCATCCTTTTATGAGGAATTTCGGCGACAAAATTAAAAAAAAGTAGATTATCGTTCCATATTTATCACAAATTCCACCATCATCTCCAGCAACTCGGGCGAAATGGTCTCGTCGATCGTGATGTATTCGTTGGGCGAACCCGTCTCGCAATGCTGGAAGAGGTGGTTCAAGCCGGGCATCTCGCGCAAGGTGAGATTGGTCTTGCCATGTTCGGCGATAATCTTTTCATAGGCGGGGAGGTTTTGCGAAGCAATCACTTGCACGTCCTTCGAGCCGTTGAGCAACAAGGCGGGACTATCGGTTTTGACAATGGCCTCAGCAGGGTCGTACTTCAGGAAATAGTACATCCAAGGCGAAGTGAGTTGGTTTAAGGTTTGCTCGGTGAGATTTTCGTCATAGCCCCAGCCTTGCAACGTTTGGCGCAACAAGGTGTCAGCCTCTGCCCTATCGTTTGACGCTTCGATGATGTCAAACATTTGGGCATTGGCGTTGGCAGAGAATTGTATCATCTCCTCCGTCATGCCTTGTGTACGAAGAATGGCTTTCTGTTGTTCCTTGAGGACTTCAACGCCCTTCACTGCCGGACCGGCCAGGGATATGAGAAACGCCACCTCTGAACGACGCGCCGCCACCATGAAGTTAATGATGCCGCCTTCGCTGTGGCCCAAAATGCCGACTTGCGAAGCGTCGGTTTCCTTGCGGCTGCGGAGATAGTCGAATGCGGCCTCGGCATCGTAGGAGAAATCGAGGCTGGTGGCGTTCATCACCTCACCGGTGGAGCCGCCAATGCCACGGTCGTCGTAGCGCAACACGGCGATGCCATGAAGCGCACAATAATCCGCGATGACCCAGAACGGGCGATGGTTCATCAGTTCCTCGTCGCGGTTCTGCTGTCCGCTGCCCGACACGAGCACCATGGCGGGAAACGGGCCTTCACCCTTAGGGATGGTCAGCGTGCCCACCAAGGTATTGCCTTCTTTGGGGTTGGCAAAACGCACCTCCTCAATGTGATAGTCGTATGGCGGCTGAGGATCCTGCGGACGTGCTCGCTTGGCTTCTTTCACAGCCCATTCAAGGTTGAGCGGGAACGACATCCCGTGTTGCGTGAACGTGCCTTCGATGGTCCTGTCCTTCAGTTGGCCCGAATAGGTGGCGTTCAGGGCGTCCATTCTGAGGTCCAATTGGCCTTTGTAGAAGTCGGTTTTATCGACGGGTACGTCAAAAGCGCTTTGGGCAGGCACGTCCAGGGTGCTGACGTAGCCGCCTTCGACGACTTTGATGAAGAAGCCCATTTCAAGGTTTAGCCCTTCGAGGTCGATTTGGCCCTTCCAGTAGCCTTCGATTTGGGCTTGGGATTGCAGGACGATGAATAACAATGGTATTAGGATTTTTGTTTTCATAAACTACGGATTTTTATTTCTTCTTTCGTCCGCTCTTTTTCAACGCTTCGTTGATAATCCATTGCAGCTGCCCGTTGACGGAGCGGAACTCGTCGGCAGCCCATTTCTCCACGGCTTCCATTGTCTCCGCGTCCACGCGCAGCAGGAAGGTCTTGTTGTTCGTATTTTCTTTTTCCTTTGCCATAGTCACCTCTCCAATGGTTGTATCTGACACGCACGTTGCGTCATTGCGAAGCGGCAACCCGAATTAATATAAACTACCCGTATTGACCACCGGCTGAGCCGATTCGTCGGCGCAGAGCACCACCATGAGGTTGCTCACCATGGCGGCCTTGCGTTCCTCGTCGAGTTCGACGACGCCCTCGTCCTTCAGCTTGTCCAAGGCCATCTTGACCATCGAGACGGCACCTTCCACAATCTTCTCGCGGGCCGAGATGATGGCGGCAGCCTGCTGGCGGCGCAGCATAACCGCTGCAATCTCAGGCGAATAGGCCAAGTAGTTGATGCGTGCCTCAAGCACTTCGAGGCCCGACATGGCCAAGCGCTCGTTGAGTTTCGACAGCAGCACCTCGTTGATTTCCTTGCCGCCCGAGCGCAACGTCAGCTCGTCCTTTTCGGCCTCGTTCTCGTCGTAGGCGTACATGCCCGCCACCTCGCGCAAGGCGGCGTCGCTCTGCACCTTGATGAAGCTCTCGAAAGCCCTCATGCGGCTGGATACCGACACCGTGGTCGTGCCCGAACCGCCGCCCGCCATCGTCTGCGAGTCGATCTCGAACATGGCCTTGTAGGTGTCCTTCAGCTTCCACACGAGGATTTGCCCGATCATGATGGGGTTGCCCGTCTTGTCGTTCACCTTGATGTTGTCGGGGTTGAGGTTGCGGGCGCGGAGCGAGACCTTCTTGGAGGTCATCAGGAAGTTGACCCAGTGGAAGCCCGTCTTGGTGAAGGTGCCTTTGTACTTGCCGAAAAACAGCATCACCATGGCCTCGTTAGGCTCCAACTTGCGGAAGCCGATGGGCAGGATGCAGGCCAACAGCAGGCCGATGACTGACAAGATTGGTGTGGCCAATTGTTCGTTGTCGAAGGCGACAAAGCCCCAGACGCTTAGCGCAATGATTGCGATTTCGATGAATAGCGCGATGAATCCGTTCATCGCAAGTCCCTTGAATTCAAATTCTTTTGTTTCCATAGATGATATTATTTTGATATTATTTTGATGCTGCAAAAATACATTAATTTTGGAACATGCAAGAAAAAAATGCACTTTTTTGGAAAAAAATCCATCATTATGCACTATTTTTGCAGTGTTAAACGAAAGTTATTCACTTAAACTCATTCAATATGAAGAAATTAGCATTAATCGGAGCCTTGGCCATGATGATGATGGCCAGTTGCTCGTCATTGAAAGTGGTGGATACCAATTCCGCCGTGAACGCGGGTGCAGCCGCCGTGCAAGCCCTGACCATCAGCGACTCGCAAATCAAGGAGCTTTGCAGCCAATACATGGTGGAGTCCGACGGACAGAACACTATCCTGCCGGCCGACAACAGCTACACCCAGCGTCTCGACCGCATCATGGCGCGTTTCAAGAACATCAGCGACCTGGATTTGAACTACAAGGTGTATCAGTCGAGCACGGTCAACGCCTTTGCCAGCGGCGACGGCTCGGTGCGCGTCTACACCGGCCTGATGGACGTGATGAACGACGACGAGGTGTTTGCCGTCATCGGACACGAGTTGGGACACCTTATTAATAAAGATGTCCGCGACGCCTACCGTACCTCCTATCTGATGGTGGCCGCCCGTTATGGCATCGCTGCGGTCAACACCACGGCTGGAGCACTCTCGACGGGCTTCCTCGGCGACCTCGGACAACAGTTGGCCCAAAACGCCTACTCGCGCAAACAAGAAACGCAAGCCGACGAAACCGCATTCCAGTTCTGCATCCAAAATGGTGTCGACCCATACGCTATGTACCACGCACTCAATGTGTTGGTAAGCCTCGAAGGGAGCAGCAGCTCGTCAAGCAAAATCACCGAACTGATGTCGACCCACCCCAACACATCCAAACGCGCCACACACATCAAGGAGATGGCCGAAGCTGCCGGCTACAAGATGACGAGTTCCGGGACTAGCGGCAACACCTCAACGGGAACATCCACAACGCCCAAGAAAACCACCGTTACCCCGCAACAAAACACAAGCACGGGCAACACCAACAGCGGTTCTACCGGTTCGGGCGGCAAAACCATCAAAGTCGGGAAAAACTAATTCCACTTGACCAACAACTGAAAAGCCGAGATTGACTCGGCTTTTTTCATGCCCCGACAAAAGCCTGAGCCAACGCCTTGAACTTCGCGCCGCGTTCCTCGAAGTTCTTGTATTGGTCGTAGCTCGACGCGGCAGGCGAAAGCAGGACGACATCGCCCAGTTTCGCGTGAGATGAAATGTAACTGAAGGCTTCTTCCATCGAGGAATAGAAAAACATTTGGGTCGGTGCTTCGACAGGCTCAGGGACCTTAACGCCATTGGACGCAAAGTCCTGAAAGGACGACCCTATTTCATCGGGGATTTCAATCCCCGCAAACTCGCGACAACCTACAAAACCTTTTATCAAGTCCATCATCCTCTCCCCTGCTTTTCCGGTGAAGAGCAGGTGCGGAACAGAATGCTGCGTCAAATAGTCCGCCAAAGGCTGATATTCGATGCCACGGTCGAAGCCGCCAAGCAGCAGGAAATCAACCCTTTGCAGGGCTTGGCAGGCCGAGATGGCCGCCTGCGGGATGGTGGAGATGCTGTCGTTGACGAAGGTCACGCCGCCGAAAGTGCCCACTGGTTCCAAACGATGCTCCAAAGGCTTGAAAGTATACAGATGAGGCGTCAACTCCCGCCAGTCCACGCCGTAGGCATCGCAAGCCAACAACGCCGCCTTGACGTTCAGCAGGTTATGCTCGCCTTTGAGGGGTAAGGCTTCGCGGTCAATAAGGTTGTCGAAATCATAGAGATTGAACACTCTGGATTGCTTCGCTCCGCTCGCAATGACGCGAATCGCGTCGTTGAGCAAGCTGTCGTGAATGACCGCCGTGTCGTCCTCGCCCATGAAACGCAACAGGTTGAGTTTGGCTTGCTTGTAGCGTTCCATCGTGCCGAAATGGTCGAGATGTTCCTCAAAGACATTCAACAAAACGCCCACTCGCGGACTGTTGTGGACATATTCCAACTGGTGCGCCGAGAGTTCGTAAACGACGATGCTTTCCGTCTTGATGTCGTCCATCACGTCGAAGCAAGGGATGCCGATGTTGCCCGTCAGGATGGCGTCGCGCCCCGTGGATTTCAACAGATGGTAAATCAGGCTCGTCGTGGTGCTTTTGCCTTTCGTCCCGCTGATGCCGATGGTTTGCGCATGAAACTGGCTGAGAAACAGGTCGGTCTGCGAAGTAATCTCCACCCCTTTCGTGTCGAAGTCCTTCAACGAGATGCCCGGCGTCTTGATGACGATGTCGTAGTCGTAGATGGCATCTAAATAACCTGTGCCAAAATGTTGCACACCTTCCATTTCGTTCTTGTCGGCCACACTAACGACGGCATTGGGCAGGTACTTCTGCAAGAACGCCAATGTCGACCTGCCCTCGCGCCCGAAGCCAAGAATAAGAATGCGCTTGTTGCGTAACCGATTGAGTATCAATTCAAACATAAAGCCTTGATTTTAGGATTTGCTCGAATTGTTCGGGCAGGAAATGCTCTGGGTTGAAACGGTTGAGAATGGCCTTGACCTCCGTAAAATCTTGGTGTTCAACCGCATTAATGCAAGCCCGCACCTCCTCCACCGTACCCACGCACTCAAAGGGCTTCACCGCCGCCGTGCCGTTAAGTTCCTCATAAACAGGTCGCAGGCTCTCGTCAGCCATCAGGTCCTTGCCGAAAATGGCCACCAATTTCTCCTTTGAAAGGAACGGCGACAGGATGATCCAAGTGAACAGGCACTTCGGGCAATGGCCGCACCACGAGTCGGTCTTGCTGCCCGCGTTGCAACTGCGAAACACTGCGTGATACGCCTCGCATTGCGCGAACAGGCTTGCAATCTGCAACTCGCTCAACGGTCGCAAGAAACTGAAATACTGCACTTTGTCGCTCAGGTTTTCGGCCACATAACTGCGGAAATCGCGTTCAAACTCGATGGACTTGCTGTATTGGTGGTTGATGTTGGTGCCAGGCACCGTGGCTTCGTTGGCACTGTTTTCGTTCGACAGGGCAATGTATCTTGAACGGCTACCGAAGGCCACCAAAACGCTGATGAAAGCCAACAAAGCCGAGAAAGGCGTGTGGCCGTTGAGATAGCCTTCCGCATTGAGTTTCAGCATCGTAGGATCGAGCGTGCGGTTGATGACGATGTAGTCGTTTTCCTTGTAGCCAGCGGTTTTCACACAATTCAAGGTCGCCCCACGAGGATTGACAATCAGCGGAATGACTGGCATCTTACCGCGCAAGCATTCCAAGGTGACCACGGAGTCCTTGCCGCCGCCAATGGGAACAAGGGTCTTTTCTTCAAACCATGAGCTGTCCATGTCATTCCTTGCAGCGACAGTGCGATTGGAATCTATGGGCTGCGTTTCAATACGCATCAGGTCCGCTTCCGAAACCGTAATGCCGTTCAAGTACAAAAACTCGCCCAAGCCGTTGTAATACAGCTTTTTCCAGAACGAGATTTGTCGCTCGGTCAAGGCAAAAGGCTTCACGACGACCTTTTTCGGGCAGGCGATTTTCCAATAGCTGACCAACTCCGTCATGCCGATTTGGAAGGCCAAAACCTCAAGCCGATCCTTCGGAAGGCCGTCCCAATCGAAGAAAGGCCGCGACGGGATTTCGAGCGTCGGGCTGAAATGGTAGCGGTCGTCAAGGTTGAAGTCGAAAGCCAACGACAGCGTCCCGTTTTCGAGGCGCACCGTCTGCCTTTCGAAGGTGAAGGTCGAAAACTCCTCGCGCAAGGCGTCAAACTTCTGTTGATTGTCGGTTCGTTTCAAGATGGTTGGGATTTTATGCGACAAAATTACGAAATATGGCTTGAATATCGCTCAAAAAGCGTAGTTTTGCAGTATGGATTTAGGGAAAAAATTCGTCATAAAGACCAATTCGTTTGAGCCGAAACAAGGTAACATCTTGATTTCCGAGCCTTTAATGAACGACTTCCACTTTGGGAGGGCGGTCGTCCTGCTCATCGACCATGTGGAATCGGAAGGCAGTTTCGGCATCATCATCAACAAGCGGCTCAACGCTAACGTCAGCCAGATCGTCGACGACTTCCCTGATTTTGAGGGTGCTGCGTATTTGGGCGGTCCCGTGGCCGACAACCAGCTGTTTTTCGTCCACACCTTGGGCGAAGTCATCCCCGAATCCATCCCTATCATCGACGGGCTGTATTGGGGCGGCGAGGTGGAAACGCTCAAGACCTTGATTGCCACTGGGATAGCCAACGAGGAGAACACCCGTTTCTATTTGGGCTATGCCGGTTGGGATGCGGGACAGTTGGTGAGCGAATTGGTGCGCAATTCGTGGCTCGTCGGCACCATCACCCCGCAACAGCTTTTCGACCTGCCCGAAGAAACCATGTGGCAAACCTTTGTCGGTCAGGCAGGTAAGGAATACTGCATGTGGAGCCGCTTCCCGAAGAATTTCGAGGACAACTGAGCTTATTGGATTGGGTAAGCCTCATAAAGGATGTCGTGCAACACGGTACGGATGCCCGTCTTCACCAATTTGTTGGGTTCGGCATCGGGATAGACTCGGTTCGACAAGAAGATGATAATCAGGTCGTTGGCAGGGTCGGCCCAAACAAAGGTGCCGGTGAAGCCTGTATGCCCGAAGCCTTGCATCGAGCCTGACTTGGAAGCCGTGCAACTCCCCTTCTTGTTGAGCGGCAACTTGTCGAAGCCGATGCCACGGCGGTTGTCGTTGCTGGCCGCAAAAGGCGCTTTGGTGAAATAGCGCACCGTTTCGGGCTTCAGATAGCGCACGCCATCGTAAACGCCCTCGTCGAGGAGCATCTGCATGATGGCCGCCAAGTCGTGGGCATTGGAAAACAAGCCAGCGTGACCCGCCACACCGCCGAACATGGCCGCCGCTTGGTCGTGTACGTCACCCCAAACCAGCTGGCGGCGAAAGACGGTGTCGTTTTCCGTCGGAGCAATCTGCTCGCGGGTAAAGTGGTCCAAGGGCTTGTAACAGATGTGATTCAGTCCCATGGGATAATAGAACTCCTTCCGTAGGAAGTCCTCAATCTCCTGATTTGTAATCTGTTTCACGATTTTCGGCATGTAATAGAACCCCATGTCGCTATACAGGTACTTCTTCTTGCCCAATGCCGTTTTCGCTACCGAATCGAAAATACGGTCTTGGTAGTCGTTGATGAGATAAAGGTTCTCGGCCACCCTAACGTTGTGGTTTTCATCGATATGGTCGCTGTAGAACTCCGCTTTCGGGCCGTTTTCGTCGACGGTCACCTTATAGAACGGCACCCACGCCTTCAGTCCGGCCTGGTGCGTCATGATGTCGATGAGCTTCAGGCTGCCGTGGGCCTTGCCTTTCAGATAGGGAAAAAAATCGGCCAACGTCTTGTTCAAGTCAATCAAGCCTTGGTCGTATAACTTCATGACAGCCAGCGTAGAAGCGAAAATCTTGGTGCATGAGGCGATGTCGTAAAGGTCGTCGGGCTGCACCTGATGGCCGCCGCCGTAGGTGAAATTCCCGAAGCACTTGTCGTACACCATCTTGCCGTCTTTCATGGCCACAATCTGGCACCCGGGATAAGCCCCTTTCCTGATGCCCGAAAGTGCCACAGAGTCCAACTTGGCAGCATATTTTGCGCTCATCGTACCCGTCGGCAGCACAGCAACATGTTCATCCTGAATCGGTTGCATGACTGGAGCGGGCATCTCCTTCTGTGGAAGTATGTGTTCGTTCTTGGCAGGAGCCAAAGCCACAATGCCATCGCCGCACTTGAACTTGCTCGTCGAGACGGGCAAGGTGCCGTTGGCTTCAAGTTCGCCCGAAAGCAAGCGCACCACGGCATTCACGGCTGGCACCTCGTCCTGATAGGCCACCACCAAGCCCTTCACGCTGTTGTTGACGCGGAACATATCCAAGGCATACGGACAGGCGAACAGGTTGAGAATCACGTCGTTTTGTGCGACCAAACGGTTGAAGAAGTTCACCGTCTCGCTATTGATGCCATAGTTCTTGTTGGCAAACATCGTGGTTTTCTCGATGCTGACCACCACAAGATCGTAACTCTCCAAACGCTTCAGCCAATCCGCCGACTTCGAGGCTATGCCGTCTTTCGACACAACAAAGGAGGTCGTGTTGTAGCCACGAGCCACAAGGCCTTCGTTCACATCGTTCTTGGTGTTGCCGATGGTCACCACGGCGATTTTCTTGTTGTTGGCCAACGGAATCACATGGTTTTCATTGCGAAGCAGCGTCAGGGCCTCGTCATAGAGTTGTTGGCGCAGTTCCTTGTAGGCGGGTTTCTTCAGGTCATTCATCAGATTGGCCGCCGGTGCCGGCTGGTAACGGTTCAGGCCCGCACGGTACTTGTAACGCAAAATCTTCTTGCAACTCTCCTCCAAACGAGCCGCCGCCTTCGGGTCGCGTTCAGCCGCCGCCTTGATGGTCCTGATGGCCACCGGCACGTCGTGGGGCAGTATCAGCACGTCGTTGCCCGCCATGAAAGCCACATAAGGCACGCTGTCTTGCGACACCTTTTCGGAAACGCCCTTCATATCGAGGCCATCGGTGAAAATCAGGCCTTCAAAACCCATCTCGTCCTTCAGCAGGTCGGTGACCACGCCATGCGAAAGCGAAGACGAGGTGTTCTTAACTTTCTCAATGGCAGGGAAATACAAGTGGCCCACCATGGCTCCGTTCACGCCGTTGGCGATGAGATGGCGGAAGGGAGCCAACTCGATGTCGCGCACCTCGTCCATCGTGCGCGTCACGGTGGGCAGGGTCAGATGCGAGTCCGTCGATGTGTTGCCGTGGCCCGGAAAGTGTTTCATCGTGGTTATCAAGCCTTTGCTTTGCATTCCGAGGGCGTAGGCGGTGCCCTTCTCGCCCACTTTCACGGGGTCTTCGCCAAAGCTGCGCATCCCGATAATCGGGTTGGCCGGGTTGGAATTGACGTCCACCACGGGAGCGAAGTTGACATGGATACCCATGCGGCGGCATTGCTCGGCCACCTGCTGCCCCATCTCATAGATCAAGTCGTCGTCGCTGACGGCCCCCAAGGTCATCTGGTAAGGATAGGCGATGGTGTTTTTCACTCGCATGGAGATGCCCCATTCCGCGTCGATGCTGACCATCAGCGGCGTTTGCGCCATCGCCTGCCAATCGTTGGCCTGCTTGACGATGGCCTCGGCATCGGCACGGAAGAAACACACCCCGCCAATGTCGTACTTCTTCACGTATTTCGACACGTCATCGTAGAAAGGCTTGTCGGGCTGGTTGGCACGCATACATATTAATTGAGCCACGCGCTGCTCAAGAGTGAGACTGTTGTAAACCGAATCCACCCAGCGCGACTCCGCATCCTGGGCCAAAACCTGTCCCGCCGAAAGCATCAGCAAGAACAAACTCAAGGAAAGATGTTGCTTGATATTCATATAACAAATTTATTTTCAATTAATTCAAATATTTTATTTCAACTATTGCTTTAAGTCTTGCCAGTCATAAGGCTTGCAGACAATGGTCTTGGTTTCGTCCAAAACGAAGACCGTCGGCGTGGAAGTGACATGGTAATCCAAAAAGGCATCTCCATCCCAACGTTTTTCATCATAGAAATGGTATCCAGGCAAGCGCATTTTTTTCACCGTGCACAACACTTCTTCTTGGCTTTCAGCCAAAGCAAAGGTAACTAATTCAAAATCAGACTTCAAATCTAAATGTTTCCTTATTTGGGTCAGGAACTCATGGCAATACTCACAGTCGGTCGACCAAAAGACAACCAATGTGTTTCTCGCTGTCGAAGCATAAATCTCATACGCTTTCCCATCAATGGTAACTCCAACATAATCAGGAGCTTTTGCACCAACACGCACCTTTTGGTAAGGCTCGGCAATGGAATCCAAGCGCAAGCCTTCTTCCATAGTAATCTCACCTTCAAGGAGTTGAGGATAATTCAAAAGGTAATCCACCACCCGATCACGCCCCATATTGGAATAACCGTTCAAGGCGAAGTCTAAGACAAAATCATACACCCGCATGTTGACTTTGGCGCGACCGAGGACGACATCCAAACCCGCAATCGACAGACTGTCAAAGCGTTGCTCGTCGCCATCGGTAAAGGAATAGAAATAATCGATCAACTTATCGGAAAACGCGCGGGAGGAAATCAGCGTGGTGTCCGTGAAGTCGGTATCGGCCCAATACGTCTGCAACCTATCCGTTTGCGCCCTCAACGAAGCCGTCGAAAGCAACAAGAAAGTGACCCATAGTATATTCCTTATCTTATTCATATCCAACACTTAAAAACACATCATTAAATCTCCAACTTCAACTGGATTGCCATATTGAAAGTCATGCGGTGCAAAGGCGTTGTGCCATGCTCGGCGATGGCGCGTTTGTGCTCAGGCGTAGGATAGCCTTTGTTTTTCTTCCAGTTATAGGCCGGATATTGCGCATCATAGTCGACCATCATCATGTCCCTCGTGGTCTTGGCCAAGATGGAAGCCGCCGCAATCGACTGGTATTTGGCGTCGCCACCCACGATACAGACATGCTTCACCTTCTTGTAGGGATTGAACCTGTTGCCATCGATGAGCAGCAATTCAGGTTGAAGTGATAGTTGATCCAAAGCCCTGTGCATCGCTAAGAATGAAGCGTTTAGGATATTGATTTCGTCAATCTCCTGCGCCGTGACAATGCCGATGCCGTAGGTCAAGGCCTCGTTGATTACCAATTCACGCAGTTGCATCCTTTTCTTCTCCGTAAGTTGCTTTGAGTCATTGAGTTCCGAATAATCGGCATCTTTCTTCAAGACTACCGCAGCGGCCACTACCGGTCCGGCCAAGCAGCCCCTGCCAGCCTCGTCGCAGCCGGCTTCAACCAAATTCGAGTAATGGGCAAGTAATGACATGGTTTACAAGAGTTTAAAATAGTAGTGATTGGCGAAAACCAAGGCAAGGAAAACCACCAAGAACAAATTGGCCCAACCCGTATTGCCCATATAGGAAAACGCATACGACACAAAGATAGACAACACGATGAAAATCAAGCCGTTCATCAACACATTGCCGCCCACAAAAAGGAGCAAGAGGGCAAAGACTAACAGGACAACTGTCATCGAGATCTTGGCACGCACCTCCACGGTCTTCTCGAAACCCGCGTTGCCGCCACCGACAAACAGCAAAATCGATGGAACAAATAAAAGAACCAACAAACTGATTGTCTTTAAGTTGAATCCGCTTACCGAGAATTTGATTGAAGTGAAGTAATCGCGATAGTTAGCCGCCATTTGGTGGAAATCGCCGAACAGGAACACCCCAAAGAAATACACGATATAGACGAACAAAAAGCCGAAAATCGGGATCAACTGCAAGCGCAACGTCCCTTTCTTGGCCATGGGAAGGGCGATGAACACCCACAATACCAAGAAGATAGCAGGGAAATAACACATTGAGGCCAAAGCGACGAACACGCCGGTCTTCAGCAGACCCAATTCGGGATTTGGCAATGGGTAGACATCAAACAAATTACTGATAGCCAACAAGATAAATATAGTAGACAAGGCAAACGGATAGAAATCGGTTTGCGTCACGGTGAGGCTCATCAGCAGGACGAACACGAATGCGCCCATGGTGCTTACCTTGCCCACGATCTGGTTTCGGACCAACATCGCGTTGAAAACCAAGGTCTCCACCACCAAAAGGAAGAAGGCGAAGAGTAGGCGGACAAAGGGAGAGAAGGCCAACAAGCCGCTGACCAAGTTGAACAGCGGGATGACCGGTTCGTCCAAGCCCACGGCGGTCGTGCCCGACATGAAAGCGGGTATCCACAGGGCGACGGCCATCAACGCAATCACCACATACTGAATGGCATAACTCTGTCGAAAGAACTTTATCATTGCATTCTCATCAAGTCAAGTCCGATATCGTGGCGGTAGTTGGCACCATCAAACTGTATCTTCTCCACTTCGCGATAGGCGATGGCGCGTGCCGCTGCTATCGAGTCGCCGTGTGCCGTCACCGCGATGACACGCCCACCCGACGTAACCACTTCTTTATCAGCATCAAACGTCGTGCCAGCATGGAAGGCAACGACATCCTTCAAGGCATCCAACCCGCTCATCTTCATGCCTTTCTTGTAAGCCTCGGGATAGCCGCCCGACACCATCATCACCGTGACCGCCGTCTTTTCGCTTTTGGCATAATGCACCTCGTTGAGGCGGCCTTCGGCGCAAGCGTTGAGCAAGTCGGCGAAGTCGCCCTCGATGCGGGTCATCACGGCCTCGGTCTCGGGGTCGCCCATGCGCACGTTGTATTCGATGACGTAAGGCTGACCACCGTCGTTCATCAAACCCAAGAAAATGAAGCCCTTATAGTCGATGTGCTCGGCTTTCAGGCCTTGCAACGTCGGCTTCACGATGCGTTCCTCCACCCTGTCAAGGAACTCAGGCGTGCAAAACGGCACGGGCGAAACGGCACCCATGCCGCCGGTGTTAAGCCCTTGGTCGCCGTCGCCGATGCGCTTGTAGTCCTTGGCTTCGGGCAGCAGCACATAATGCTCGCCGTCGGTCAAAACGAAAACCGACACCTCGATGCCTTTGAGGAACTCCTCGATGACCACCGTGGCCGATGCCGCGCCAAACTTGCCGTCGAGCATCTTGGCGAGTTCTTCTTTCGCCTCTTGCAAGTCGTTGAGAATCAACACGCCCTTGCCCGCAGCCAAGCCGTCGGCCTTGAGCACATACGGAGCCTTGACGCTTTCCAAGAATCGGCAGCCTTCGGCCAAATTGTCCTTGTTCACCTTGAAGCACTTCGCCGTCGGGATGCCGTATTTCTGCATGAAGTCCTTGGCGAAAGCCTTCGAGCCTTCGAGCTGTGCGCCGCGCTTGTCGGGACCGATGATTTTCACCGTCTTCAGCGCGTCGTCAGCCTTGAAGAAATCGACGATGCCATCCACAAGCGGCTGCTCGGGACCGACCACGACAAGGTTAATGTGTTCCTTTAAGCAAAAGTCTTTTACTGCTTCAAAATCAGATGGTTTTATATCCACGTTAACGCCCACTTGTGCCGTACCGGCATTGCCCGGAGCGATGAAGACGTGTGCCCCTTCGCTTTGGGCCAACTTCCACGCCAAGGCGTGTTCGCGTCCGCCCGAACCGAGCACCAAAATGTTGCGCCTCACAGCGGTGATGTGCTGCCCCATGATGTCTTTCCAATTCACTGCATCTTTTTCGTTGTCAGCAGGATACATTACTATTTTTTCCATTGTTTCTGTATTTTCTATTCGTTGATGGTTTTCATTAAAGCATTCCAAATATCCTCAGCCGCCTTGTCCCAAGAGAAGTCCTTGGCACGCTCGCGGCCTTTCTCAATCAGGGTTTCGCGGACGTTCTCGTCGAGCATCTCCGTCATGCCCTCGGCGATGGAAGCCTCGCTGAACGGGTCGACGAGCAAGGCCGCGTCGTCGGCCACCTCGGGCATGGAGGTCACATTGGAGGTGATGACCGGCGTGTCGCAACGGAAAGCCTCCAAAATCGGGATGCCAAAGCCCTCGAAATAAGACACATACACCGACGCCAAGGCCGAAGCCGTCACCAAGTGCAAGTCGTCGGCACTCAGCCTGCCGGCAAACACGACATCCTCCTTGAAACGCATTTGGCTGTAGGCCTGCTCGATAGGCTCCGACCACCAACGCTTCTCCCCCACAATCAGCAACTTGACGTTGGACGGCGTTTGGCTCTTGAACAAGTCGAAGGCCGTGAACAGTCGCGCCAAGTTCTTGCGCGGATGCAACGAGCCGACGAACATGAAATAGGGATTCCCTGCCGTGTATCTCGCCCTTATCTTTTCCTGCTCCTCGTCGGAAATCGGCGCAAACTGCTCATTCACACCGTTATACGCCACGTCAATCTTGTCAGGATTAATGCCGTAGCACTCCACGATGTCCTGTTTCGAGAACTCCGAAACCGTCACGATGCGTTTGGCTTTGCGGGCGAATTTCGGGAAATACTTCTTGTAGTGCCAAAGATGGATTTTCGGCATGTCCTTCGGAAAATGCTCGAAGTTAAGGTCGTGGAACTGAGCCACTTGCAGCACATCGGAACGAAGGCTCAGGTAGCCGTCGGGCGAGAAATACAGGTCGGGTTGGATCTTGTCCAACGCCTTCTTCACCGAGAACTCGAAGAACCAGATGAATAGGAACGGGTGGCGAGCCTGCGGGAACAGCACTATGGGTTTCACGTTGTCGCCGAACAGGAACATCGGGTCGGGCTGTCGGTCGAAGAGGAAGTAGAACTCCACATCGGGATGGCTTTTCACCATGCGGCGCAAGGTTTCGTAGGCCACCCATCCGATGCCTTCCAACCTGTCTTTCAGCAACAAGCGCGTGTTTACTGCGATTTTCATTGCCATATTATAATAGGTGCGACATAGCCGAAGCACCCTGCTTTTTAGTTTGGCAAAAATACAAATTTCAGCCACACTTTCAGCGCGTTTTACCCATTTCCGCCAAATTTTGTTATTTTTGCCCTTTCAAACCACACGAAACATGAAGCAACACCTGACTTTGGCGCTCGTCGTCGCGCTCTTTTCCATCGGCTACGGCCAACCGAAAATCACCAATGTGTCGTTCCCGAAGTCCGTGGAGACCTACGGCCTGTTTGAGATGGCCTTCCAGATGGGCGACTATGCCAACCCCTACGACCCTGCCGTCATCGACGTTTACGCCGAGTTCCTTTCGCCCGAAGGCAAGTCGGTGCGCGTCAACGGATTCTATTACGAAGGCTACGGCTTCGAGGAAAGCAAGGGTTACGAGCAGGCGAAAGCCAACCGTGACCGTGGCTGGCGCGTCAGGTTCGCGCCCGAAGTGGACGGCGACTGGACTTTCAGCCTCCATGCCATCGACCGGCAAGGCAAAACCGAGCTGAGTGCCATCGGGCAGAACCGATTCGGCTTCCAATGCCAGCCCGCCCGTTCCGCCAAAGGCTTCATCTCTTTGGCCAACAGGCGTTTCCTGAAAAGGGGCGTGGTGGCAAACGGCCAACGCGAAAGCCGCGCCTTCTTCCCCATCGGGCCTAACATCGCTTGGTATGGCAACGGCGGGTCGTATGCGCAACCGAAAGGCATCTACGACTATGAGAAGCACGTCGACTCCATCGCAGGCAGCGCCAACTACATGCGCATCTGGATCAACCGGCCCCAATGCCTGAGCCTCTTCGGGGCCGAATACACGCAGACGTCCGACAACAAGGCTACGGTCTATTTCAACTCGTCCCTCAACCAGAAAGACGCCGCCGAGCTCGACCACATCATGGCATACGCCGCCAAGAACGGCATCAGCGTCATGCCCTGCATCTTCACTTTCGGCAGTTTTTGCAGCCAACGCCAAAGCGCGAGCACATGGGAGAACAACCCCTTCCACACCGTCTTGGGCTTGGCCTCGCCGACCGACTTTTTCACCGATTCGGAAGCCAAACGCATTACGAGGAACCTCATCCGTTACATCGTAGCGAGATGGGGCTATGCCACCAACATCGTGTGTTGGGAGCTGTGGAACGAAGTCGACAACATCTCCAACGGCCAACTCCCGAAAAGCGAGCACCAACGCAACGTCGTCGGCTGGCACGGCGAGATGGCGCAATACATTCGCGACATCGACCCCTTCCATCATCCCATCACCACCTCTTTGGCCGTCTTCAACGAGTCGGATTACTTCCACAGCCAGTTGTTCGACCAGCTCGACATCGTGCAGAAACACAGCTACGGTAGTTTCCTGAAAGCCAAGGAGAAAGACCAACGCCCGTTCCAGCTCTACAAAGCCAGCACCGCCGCTTTCGAAGTCTATCCCAACAAGCCTTTCTTCATCGGGGAGTTTGGCATCAGCCAGTCGACCGGCAAGCCGAAATACAAGGACAAAGACCCCTTGGGCTTCGACACGCACAACTGCATTTGGTCGACGGCGTTCTCCGGCGCGATGGGTCCGGCCTCGTTCTGGTATTGGGAATGCCTCGACGAGCAAGACCTGTTCCGCATCTACGAGCCTTTGCTGCGGTTTTGCGAAGGCTTGCCGCCCCTCTCCGATTCGTTTGCGGGACGATGCACGGCAAAATCGGGCGCGGCCAACTTCCCCAACGGCATCCAGACCTTTTATATGGCCAACGCGACGGAAGACACCATCTACGGATGGAGCCAAGACGCCAACTTCAGCTATCCGGCCCTGCGCCGACTGACCGAGCAGACAAGCCTGAACGGACAATTCAACGGCAACGTCTTTGACCCGAAGGGCTATGTCTACACCTTGGACGTGACAAAGAAGCCCGAACCGAGTTCGAAAAACAACACCATCAAACTGCCCGTCAGCAACCAAGCCGCTGGCACACAATACATTGTCAGGTGGTATGACACCGAAACGGGCTTAGAGATGAAGGCAGAGAGGACAACGGTCAAGGTGAATGGCAAGAGTCTGTCGTTTGAATTCCCCTCTTCGGTCAGAGATTTGAAAAACAAGCGCATCAACAACACCTACGGCGATGCCGTGTTCAGCCTCACCGTCGACCGAGGCACCAAAGAAGAGAGCGGCACGCAAGGCGCCGCTCCCAAGAAAGTCGTGATTCGTCCGGCAAAAAGCGGACAGGATTAATACCGATAGATGTCCGACTTGTAAGGCCCGTCGACGGGAACGCCGATATAGTCAGCCTGCTTCTGCGTGAGCTTAGTCAGCTTAACGCCAATCTTCTCAAGGTGCAGACGGGCGACCTCCTCGTCCAAATACTTGGGCAGGCAATACACACCTATCTTATATTGTCCGCGCTTCTCCCAAAGGTCCATCTGGGCCAAGGTCTGGTTGGTGAACGAGTTGCTCATCACGAAGCTGGCGTGACCCGTTGCGCAGCCCAAGTTGACCAAGCGGCCCGAAGCCAACAGGAAGATGCAATGGCCGTCGTCGAAGACGTACTTGTCGACTTGCGGCTTGATGTTGATCTTCTCCTTCAAGTGTTCGGTCTTTTCCATGCGGTCCACTTGGATTTCGTTGTCGAAGTGGCCGATGTTGCACACGATGGCTTGGTCTTTCATTTGCAGGATGTGTTCGAGCGTGATCACGTCGCAGTTGCCCGTCGTGGTGACAAAGATGTTGCCTTCCTTGACGGCCTCCTCCATCGTCGTCACCTCGAAGCCTTCCATGGCGGCTTGCAGGGCGCAGATGGGGTCGATTTCAGTGACAAGGACGCGGGCTCCGTAGCTCTTCATCGAATGCGAGCAGCCCTTGCCCACTTCGCCGTAGCCGCAAACGACGACCACCTTGCCGGCAATCATCACGTCGGTGGCGCGTTTGATGCCGTCGGCCAGCGACTCGCGGCAGCCGTAGAGGTTGTCGAACTTCGACTTGGTCACCGAGTCGTTCACGTTGATGGCAGGCACAAGCAATTCGCCGCGCTCGTGCATCTGATACAGGCGGTGTACGCCCGTGGTGGTCTCTTCCGAAACGCCCTTCCAGCCGGCGACCACCGTGTGCCAGAACGTGGGATTCTCTTTGTATGTCGCCTTGATGACGCTCATCAGCGCGGCTTCCTCGGCGCTGCCCGTGGGCGCGTCAAGGAGCTTGGGGTCGTTTTCGCAGGCATAGCCCTTGTGAATCAGTAGAGTGGCATCGCCGCCGTCGTCCACAATCAGGTCGGGTCCCGTACCGTCGGGGAAGGTGATGGCGCGTTTGGTACACCACCAATAGTCTTCCAACGTCTCGCCTTTCCAAGCGAAGACGGCGGTGCCCGTCTCGGCAATGGCAGCAGCGGCGTGGTCTTGCGTCGAGTAGATGTTGCAGCTACACCAGCGCACCTTGGCGCCCAATTCGACCAAGGTCTCGATGAGGCATGCCGTCTGGATGGTCATATGCAGCGAGCCCATGATTTTCGCGCCTTGCAGCGGCTTCGTGTCGCCGTATTTCTTGCGCAGCGACATCAGTCCCGGCATTTCGTGTTCCGACACCTCGATTTCCTTGCGTCCCCAAGCGGCGAGGCCCATGTCGGCCACCAAATAAGGGAGATTGTTGTCTAAAAGTCTGTTATCCATTGATTTAACGATTTTGTTTATTGTCCGATATGAAATGGCAAATATACACAAAATTCCGTCACGGCATGAAAAAAGCGGAGAAATGTTCTCCGCTCGTTTTTTATCATGAACTGCCATGAATCAGCCACGAATTTTCCATGAATTCCATTTAATGAAAATTCGTGATAAATTCCTGATAATTCGTGTTTTATAATCAATCTAGCAAACGGTACAACGTCAATTCATCGTCAAGCGTGACTTGAATCAAGCCGTAATGCTTGGCGTAATAGACTTCCGTCGGGAAAAACCGGCTTTGCGGATAGGCGACATCAACCACTTTGAGATGCATCACACCTTGATACGACTTTTCGCTAACAATAAAGGAATCAATGTATTCAGCAGAATACTCCATCTCGGAACCATTGTTCGATTCATAACAACCTTGTGGATAGAAGCGGTCACCGTCGATTCGCATCCTGTAACTGGCTTCGCCGAGATACATCATGAACAGATCCGTGCCTTCGTGCTCATCGTCGTGCTTATAGGCCTCAATTTCCAAACTAAACCTCAAACTCGCTGTATATGAAGCAAATCCACTTTGATAAAGCTCCTCATGCATCGACTTTTCCGTAGTAATACAAAGGATGGAGGTGCTGTTCTCAAGCATGTTTTGCCTCTCTGGTTCTATTCGGAACGAATAGGAAATGCCGTTGTTGTCCTGCATCGTGAAGTTGCAATTCGTGCTGTCGGCAAGCCAAACGCGATTGTTGTCGTTCACATAGTAGTTCTTGGTCTTCACGCAAGAGGTCATGGCGACGACCAACGCCATCAAAATCAACAATTTATTCTTCATAGAGCCAATATTTTTCACCGTTAGACATAACGACGCCGAGCAAGCCGTTTTCATAATTATAGTAATAGGTATCGGCGTGGATGGCACCTTCGCTTTCGTAATAACTCGCATCAGCCTTCAGCTTGAAGACTTCATGATAATAACGATTGTTAATCTCCAATGAATCAAGAACTTCATAATCAGCATGATCTTCGCCGATGAACGGGATTCTCGATGACCCTACTCCAAAAATCTGCGCCGCTTTTAGGTAATTGTCATAACCTTGTTCATCCTCATAAGCCATGTATTGGTTTGAAAACTCGATACTTACGTCAAAGATGGGATAGTTCGGCGTGCATTTTGTGATGTCCGTCTCGTATTCATAATACCAGTCGGGGGCGGGTTCAAAACGTGTGGGCACAGGGCCATAGCCTTCGTTCATTTCCTTTTGGCGGTGGCGCGACACGGTGAAGTCGATGACGACGCGGTCGCTTTCGTGCTGCATGCGGAACACGTCGCCGTTATGGTAAGGCACGGTGGCCAAGTACTGCTCGGGGATTTTGCCCAAATCAACGTAGGTGGGTTCCTTGCTCGGGCAGGCCGTGAAAACGAAAGCCATTGCCACAAGAGCCATCGGGATAAATGCTTTTCTTTTGAACATCGTTTTTTGGTTTTGAGATTTGACGGTGCAAAAATATGGCAAATTTCGGGACAAAAAGCATGTTTTGGAGGCATTACAAACTTTTTGTAAACCAAGTGCTTGTTTTTCAACTGTTTGCGTTTTTGGATTACAACATTTCTTTTATATCAACAAGTGAGATATTCCCAAAAAATGTGTATTTTTGCACAAACTTAATAATACGTTAAAAATGAGCCAGCCTTACACAAACATTAACATCAACCCTAACAAAAAGAAAATCGGGCATTATGTCCTTTGGGCCGTTTTGGCGCTTTTGGCCCTCCTCGTCTTCTCCTCCTCGTTCTACACCATCCGCTCCACCGAGCGCGGCGTGCTCTCCA
>CALFIT010000183.1 GCA_937877465.1 uncultured Bacteroidales bacterium
CCTCTCGCTTCCGAAAGCGGGTGCAAAAGTACAACCTTTTCACAAATCCACAAGCAGTTTTTGGGGAAATTTTACATGAAATGACATAACGGATTGACTTTCAAGGTGAAAAAATTTATCGACATGGATGCTCTAAAGAAAAAAACGCACCTTATTAATATATAGGGTAACGAGCCTTCCCGAAACGTTATCAATTAATTCTACAGCATGGCGTTCAGACTGCCAAAAAAAACGCTATTTTTGCGGGAAAATTCATCGAAAATGAGACGACACCTATATCAACTCATCGGCATTGCGGCGTTTCTCGTCATCATCGGAGGCACCGCTGCCGCCCAAACCTACACTCTCAACTTCGACGACCAGAATGAGGCCGCCTATCCTTGGTTCAACATCCGCATCGTGGCCGACAGCAACGCCGCAAGCGGCAACTTCGTCTGCCTTTGCGACTCGTTACAGGAATACGGCATGGGCTTCGGCATTAACGCTGCCAAAGATTTTCCCAACCAAAACATCAATTGTAAGTTCAATTTCCTATTCAAAGCCGACACCAACACCCAAGCAGATATTGTGGTCAGCATTGACGACACCATCCGTAACCGTTACTGGACAGCTTATCCTCTTGTGAATTACGTTAACGACACAGATGAATGGTCGCAGGTGCAGCTTGACCTCAACTTTCCTGCCAGTTATACGCAAGGCAGCGAAATCAAGGTCTACATTTGGAACAAAGGCAAAGAATTCATGAAATTTGATGATGCACAGTTGGAAATCAAAGCAGATGCTTTTCCGAGCTATCAGCCTGTAATTGGGTTTGATGCCGATTCTTTAATCAATCTAGATTACTACCCACAAGTTTCTGATTTCATCCCCATTGTGGAATACATCAATGCCGATGGCGACACGCTCACGAATCCATCTGTCATCGAGACACAGTTCAGCGCATCCCTGTTCTTTTTAAATCCTAATGAATGGGAGAACTTTGAATCGGGGAAGAAACTTCAAATTATGGCTGAAACACGTTTCAAGGAAGACATGAAACTGCTCAGATTGGCCTATGCCCTACCCTTGCCTGAAGGCAAAATCACTGTTTACAGAAGAAACCAGCACATCGACTCCACAAACCTTCAATCAGCATATTACCTTGACCGTGAAGGGTTTTCAATAAAAAGTGATACTTTCAGCCTTTACACTTACCACAACACAAATATTTCTTCGCTTCAATTGGACGTTGAAAACCGTATTGCTTGCTTCAACATCGACTACTGGCGCGATCACCCGCTGATCCACTATCCTTTGATGTCCGACACAAGCGACGTTTTCGAGGATATTTCGTACCGTGAAATCCACAAAGGCGAGACCATAAGCAGCGAAATCACCCTCTATTATAATATCGCCATGGACGACCTCCCTCGCCTCATGCCCGTTTGGGACGGCTACCAATCGGCCTTCATCTTCACTGAACACGCTGATTGGACCGATTTGCGCACCCATCGCGCCG
>CALFIT010000184.1 GCA_937877465.1 uncultured Bacteroidales bacterium
GTACGGCCTGGGCCGCAAGCGCACCGACCTGCTCATCCGCAAGCCGCTGACCGACCACTACGGCGGTCCCGTGCAGCGCATCGTGTTGGAACTGAAACTCAAGCGCGGCGACCTCGACAAGGTGATTGAAAAAGGGCTTGAACAAACCGCTGAGTACATGGATCTGGTCGGCTCGGTCGATGAAGGCCATCTCATCATATTCGACCGCACCCAAGAGAAGACATGGGACGAGCGCATCTGGCACAAGCCGTACGACTACAACGGACGGACGATTGTGGTGTGGGGAATGTGACCGTATTTGAAAAACAAGAGGCATTTAACTACGATTGAAAAAACAAGGCAAAATGAAAAAAGAGTTCAACGTCACGGGCAGCTGCAACCCAGAGTGGCACTACATGGTGGATACGGCCAAGCGGTTCGAGGCCGTCGAAAGCCTGATAGACAAGGGGAAGTATTTCACCATCAACAGGGCGCGGCAGTATGGGAAAACCACTATGCTCGACTGGATTTGGCGGAAATTGTCGGGTCGCTATCTTGTGGTGCCCTTGAGTTTCGAGGGAATTGACAGCACGGCATACGCCTCACACGAAGCATTTGCCGCCATGTTTGCCAGACAGATGAAGGAGAACCTCCTGCCGATGGATAGTGACGACACGGCTGTGGAAATATGGCAAAACTGTGAGGCAACATCCATGGAAGAACTGTCGTTTGTCATCAGTAAATACTGCAAAGAAGTACAGAAACCCGTCGTGGTGACAATCGACGAAGTTGACAAAAGTCTCGACAACCAACTCTTTCTCGACTTTCTCGGCATGTTACGCAACAAGTATCTGGAACGCAATCGGAAAGGATTGTCGAGCACCTTCCACAGCGTTGTCCTCGCTGGCGTGTATGACGTGAAGAACCTCAAGCTGAAAATCAGGCCGGAAGCGGAGAAGAAGTACAACTCGCCGTGGAACATCGCCGCCGACTTCAACGTTGACATGACCTTCCATCCCGAGGAAATCGCCCAAATGCTCGGCGACTACGAGAACGACGAGCACACGGGCATGGACATCAAGGCCATCAGCGAGGAGATCTACAAATACACCAACGGGTATCCGTTCCTTGTGAGCTATATCTGCAAAATCATTGACGAGCAGTTCGACAAAGAGTGGAGGCCTGAAAGTGTCGTCAGGGCTGTCAAACTGATTGTGCAAGGCGGCAGCACGTTGATGGATGACTTGTCAAAGAACCTTGAGCATTATCCCGATTTCCGCGAGTTCATGTTTCAAGTGGCTGTCAACAGCGAGGATTATGCCTACACCTTGCTGAATCCGATGGTCAACATGGGGAACATGTTCTCCTACATACAAAACAGAAACGGTATGGTGGCTGTTCACAACTTGGTTTTCGAAGAGGCCTTATACCTCTATTACACGGTTGATTACAGCATCAAAAACTCCGCAAGGATATCGGCGTTTGCATCGAATTACCTTGTAAACGGCAAGCTCAACATGGAGCATGTCGTCACCCGTTTCCGCGACTTGATGCACGAGGAATACCGCGAAAGCACGGTGCCGTTCCTCGAAAGGGAAGGTCGCCTGCTGTTCCTCACTTTCCTCAAGCCCATCATCAACGGCATTGGCTTCTATTACGTGGAACCAGAGACGCGCGACAACCGCCGCATGGACTTGGTGGTGACCTATGGCCAAGAGGAGTTCATCGTCGAGCTGAAGATTTGGCGGGGCGACAAATACGAGCAGCGCGGGCGCGACCAACTCTCGGAGTACTTGGCCGTCCGGGGCAAAGACGAAGGCTATTTGGTGACCTTCGACTTCTCGAAAGACAAGCAAGACGCCGAGCCTGAGTGGATCGAGTGGAACGGGAAACGGATTTTTGAAGTGGTGATATAAAGAAGTATTGAACCTATTTTTTATCTTTGCAGCCAAAATAGATTGGCTATGGAACGATTCTTCAACACCGC
>CALFIT010000185.1 GCA_937877465.1 uncultured Bacteroidales bacterium
ACGTCGGGCTTGTCGATGCCCATGCCGAAGGCGTTGGTGGCCGCGATGACCTTCACCTTGCCGCGCATCCACAGGTCTTGCCGCTCGTCGCGGGTCTTGCCGTCCAAGCCGGCGTGGTAGAACGTGGCCGTGATGCCCACCGAATTGAGCCAGTCGGCGATGACCTGCGTGCGTTTGCGGTTGCGCACATAGACGATGGCGCTGCCTTCGGTCATGGCGTTCAGCTTGCGGAAGAGCACGCCGTATTTGTCGGCTTCGTGAAACACGTTGTAAGTCACATTCTTGCGCTCGAAGCTGCTTTGGAATACGTTCTTCTGCTTGAAGCCCAAGCGCACTTGGATGTCATCAACCACCTTCGCCGTGGCCGTGGCGGTCAGGGCGAGGACGGGCGTCTTGGGCATATAAGGCCTGATGTCGGCGATTTTCAGGTACGGCGGGCGGAAGTCGTAACCCCACTGCGAGATGCAATGCGACTCGTCGACGGCCAAGAGGCAGACCTTCATCCGCTTCACGGCTTCGATGAAAGTGTCGGTCTGCAAACGCTCGGGCGAGACATAAAGGAACTTCAGCCTTCCGAAAACCGCCTGATTATAAGCCAAGTCCACTTCGTCGGGGTGCATCCCCGAATAGATGGCGGCAGCCGGAATGCCTTTCTCGACGAGGTGCGCCACTTGGTCTTTCATCAGCGCGATGAGCGGCGTGACGACGAGGCACAAGCCCTCCATCGCCATCGTAGGCACCTGAAAGCAAATGCTCTTGCCGCCGCCCGTGGGCAACAACGCCAAGGTGTCCTTCCCCGCCATCACCGAGTCGACGATGTCCTCTTGGAGGGGGCGGAAATTGGGGTAACCCCAGTATTGCTGCAATACGGATCTCGTGACGGCTGACATGGCAATTATGAATTGAATCGTTCCTGCAAGGCAAGCATCTCGTCGCGGTACTTCGCGGCGTTGAGGAAGTCCATCTCCTTGACGGCTTTCTCCATGTTCTTCTTGGCCTGCTGTATGGCTTTCTGGAGCTGTTCCTTCGACATGTAAACGGCTTGACTATCAGCGGCCATCGTCACGGGAGTGCCTTCTTGCGAGTAGGGCGTTGGCGTGGGCTGGTTGCCTCGCAAGGTACCCAACGAGTTGTCGATGGCTTTGACGATGGTCTTGGGCACGATGCCGTGCGCCTCGTTGTAGGCCATTTGCTTCGAGCGGCGACGTGCCGTCTCGTCGATGGTCTTGCGCATCGAGTCGGTGATGGTGTCGGCATACATAATGACCTTGCTCTCGGCGTTGCGGGCGGCACGGCCTGCCGTCTGCGTCAGCGAGCGTTCCGAGCGCAAGAAGCCTTCCTTGTCGGCGTCGAGGATGGCCACAAGGCTCACCTCGGGCAGGTCCAAGCCCTCGCGCAAGAGGTTCACGCCAACAAGGACGTCGAAGTCGCCCATGCGCAGTCCTTGCAGGATTTCCACACGCTCCATGGTGTCGACGTCGGAATGGATGTAGCGCGTCTTGATTTTCAGGTTGTTGAGGTAGGTGTTCAGTTCCTCGGCCATGCGTTTCGTCAAGGTGGTGACGAGCACGCGCTGGTTTTTCTCCACTACCTTGTGGATCTCGTCGATGAGGTCGTCCACTTGGTTGAGGCTGGGGCGCACCTCGATCAGCGGGTCGAGCAGGCCCGTGGGACGTATCAGCTGTTCCACATACACGCCGTCGCTTTGCTGCAACTCAAAGTCGGCAGGCGTGGCACTGACGTAAATGGTCTGTCCCGTAAGTGCCTCAAACTCATCGAACTGCAAAGGCCGGTTATCCAAGGCCGAAGGCAGTCGGAAACCGTATTCCACCAAGGTCTGCTTGCGCGAGCGGTCGCCGCCGTGCATGCCTCGGATTTGCGGGATGGTGACATGGCTCTCGTCGATGACGGTGATGAAGTCGTCGGGGAAATAGTCGAGCAGGCAGAAAGGCCGCGTGCCGGGACTGCGTCCGTCGAAATAGCGCGAATAGTTCTCGATGCCAGAGCAATAGCCCAACTCCTTCATCATCTCGATGTCGTAGTTCACGCGGTCTTCGAGGCGTTTGGCTTCCAAGGCCTTGCCAATCTCGCGGAAATACTCGGCCTGCTTGAACATGTCGTCTTGGATTTCGTGGATGGCGGAATTGAGTTTGGCCTGCGAGGTGACGAAGATGTTGGCGGGAAAGATGGTCAGTTCCGAAAGCTCCTCCATGCGGCGGCCCGTCACGGGGTTGAACATTTCGAGGCTGTCGATCTCGTCGTCCCAAAACACGATGCGGTAGGCATAGTCGGCGTAGGCCGGAAACACATCCATCGTCTCCCCTTTTATCCTGAACTTGCCTTGCGTGAACTCGATCTCGTTGCGCACATACAAGGCACTCACCAAGGCTTTGGCCACATCGTCGCGCCCGATTTTCATGCCGCGTTCCAAATAGATGATGTTCTTGCCGAAGTCGTCGGGGTTGCCGATACCATAAAGGCATGACACCGAGGAGACTACAATCACGTCGCGGCGACCCGACAGCAAAGACGAAGTGGTGGCCAAGCGCATCTTGTCGATTTCCGAGTTGATGGCCAAGTCCTTCTCGATGTAAGTGTTGGTGGCGGGGATGAAGGCTTCGGGTTGGTAATAGTCGTAGTAGGAAACGAAATACTCCACCGCGTTTTCGGGGAAAAACTGCTTGAACTCGCCGTAAAGCTGTGCCGCGAGGGTCTTGTTGTGGCTCAGCACCAAGGCGGGACGGTTGAGTTGGGCCAACACATTGGCGATGGTGAACGTCTTGCCCGAACCCGTCACGCCGAGGAGCGTCTGGGCTCGGTCGCCGCGCCTCAAGCCGTCAACGAGTTGCTTGATGGCTTCGGGCTGGTCGCCGGTAGGCTGAAAATCAGAGACTAACTTAAAATCCATGACTTTGGCTCGTCCGCTTATCTGACAAGGTTCAACTTCAAGTTGGCGATGCCATAAGGCGTCAGCACCTCGACGGAATAAAGTCCGGCTGCATAGCCGCGCAGGTTGAGTTCAACCCTATCAACGCCTTGAACGTCAATCTCTTGCAAAAGCTGTCCCAAGGGGCTGAACAGCCTGACCTTTTCCATAGCCTCGGCTTCGACATAGGCCCTGCCTTCCGTTGGGTTGGGATAAAGCGAAACCACAACCTGCTGCTGGTCGTCGACATCGAAGAATCCGGCCTGAATCTCAAGCTCGCGTTCCGAGTAGCCGCAGTCGTTCCATGCGCGGGCTATCAGCTTGCCGACACCGGGCGTGAGCACCTGCAAGACGCAACTCGGCCCTTCCTGACTGACAATCCGCCATTCGGGACCGACGATTTCCCACTCATAACGATAGGCATTCTCCACAGTGTCAATGGAATAGCGATAGCGTCCCGAAACGAAGTTGGTGGCCACATACACATGTTGCTCGCCGAAGATGGCTCCGATGGCATCCGTCGTCGGCCTGACAGTCAGATGCAGATGCACCAACGAGTCGCAACCGTCGACCGATTCCAACATCACGTCGTAGTCGCCCGATTCTGTAAACTCAAGCTCGTTGATCCAATAGCTTCCGCAATGCGCCGTGTCCACCTCGATCTCGTATTGTCCCGTCAGCGTTAGGTGCAAGGTGGCAATGCTGTCGCAACCTTGTTGCGACACGAAGGTCTGCGTATAGTCGCCCGCCTCCTCGTAAACCTGTCCGTTCCAAGTGAAGTTGGCGCAAGCCTGTGCGTTCCATTCGGTCGTGATGATGTCGCTGATGGTCAGGTGCAGGGTGACGATGCTGTCGCACCCTTGCAAAGAAGTGAATTGCTGCGTGTAATCGCCTGAATGATAATAGGTTTGCCCATTCCAAGTGTAGTATTCGCAAGCTTGTTGTTCCCATTCGGTCTCGAAAGCGTCGTTGAGGGTGAAATGAAGCATCGAGATGGAATCGCAGCCTTGGGTCGAAGTGAAAGTCTGCTCGTAATCGCCTGTTTCATAATATGTTTGCCCGTTCCAAACGAAAGGCGTACACGACTGGTGTTCCCATTCCGTATGGATGACGTCGGCGATGGTCAGGTGGAGTGTCACGATGCTGTCGCAGCCTTGGATGGAGGTGAATTGCTGTGTGTAATCGCCTGTCACATAATAGGTTT
>CALFIT010000186.1 GCA_937877465.1 uncultured Bacteroidales bacterium
CTATTTAAAAATTTTATTTATTCATTTTATTTCTTTTATTTTCTCATAAAAACATTTAGAACAATTAAATGCCAAATAAAAATATTTCCTGATCATATTTCACCTGGTGATCCAATATTTAACACTTCTCAAGTATATTCCAAAACAAATGAAAGATTTATTTACAAATTAGGATATTATACCCAATCCACAGACGCAGATGAAATTTATAGTAAAAAATATGGAATTTACTATGAACCTGTGGCTTGTGATTCAGGAACAGTTTTAAGTTATTCTTCTTCTTCTATAGATTTTGTTGACCAGAATAATATTATACAAAAAACTTCATCTACAAAAACTAAAGGAGCTAATTATTTCGAAGAAGTGGAACTTTTTAAGAATGTAATGACAGGAAGAAATATTGTATGTCCTTCCCATTTAAAATTAGTTCATACTAAAAATTTAGGAATAACTTATATTATTCCAGTTGTATCATCTGGGAATATATTTACTTTACATGTAAAACATTCTAAAAGTGATGATGTATACCCTATATGTAATGTTATTTTAGATCCTGGTAAATTAAAAATAATAAAAATAGATATTAATACAACTATCGAAAATACATATGGTTCTGATGTTCAAATGGTATTTACTTGCACAAATTCAACAAAAAAGGAATATATCATAACTTCCGGAGATGAAAATTTTACTTTTATATTTAATAAAGACGAAACAAATACAATATCTCTTTCTAATTTTAGAATAACAGTCGAAGATACTTCTGTACAAACTGGAATAGAAACAAATAAAATTTTAATAAGAAGTAAAAATGGTTTAAAGTCTCCAAATGGTTGCAGAATTGAAGGTAGTGACCAAGAATGTTTTAAAGGCTATATTTGTGAAATAAACGAATGTAATAAATGTCATTTTTCTTGTTCAAAATGTTATAAAAGTAATTCATATGGTTCATGTAGTAAATGTGGCCCTTTAACAATAAATGAAGATCCAGATAATGGTATATGTCCTATTAATTATGTAGATTTAAGTCAATTTAAAGATCAAAGTATAGAAATATATCCAAAAGGAAATGAGTTTAATGAAAGAGCGACAATAGGTTTATGGCTTTTTTTCTCGGATTTATCTAACTCAAGAAGTTTAGAAAATGATATTTATCATATCGTTCTAGAGAATAGAATTGTTATTTCTTTAGTTCCTGGAGACGATAAATTAACCGCCTATTGCCATGTTTATGAAGACTTATATAGAAAAGTCACTTCTGATACTAAATTATATAGTTCATATGCTGATAAAACTTCTGAATATGTAGTTTCTGAAGTTATTCCAGGAGAAAACGATGGAAAGCAAAAAGACGGATTAGATATAGAAACTCTCAATGGGAAATGGTTTCATGTTTCATGTGGGTATTCCTTTGACCATGAGGAATTTTATATCAAATCAGTAATTAACGGAATAAATAGTGTTGAAAGGAAACCTTTAAAAAAAGAAAAATTATATCCGGGTTCTGGAGTTCCTAATGATGGATTAAACATCTGGGTGCCGGGCGAGAACATCGCCGCCTCGTTGGGCGTTTCGTTCATCATCAACTACAAGCAACCCATCGGGAAAAGCATCACCTACACCACGATGCTCAACACCTTCTACAACTACACGGAAAAACGCGACGACCGGCGGCTGAGGCTCGACTTCAACTGGGAAAACACTTTCAACTTCGTCATCAGCAAGAGCCTCTCCACGATCCTGTTCGTCAACCTGAAATACGACCACAACACCACCTTCCCCGTCTACGAAGAAATCGACGGCGTGGAGACCGTGGTCGACAATGTGCCTAAGCTCCAAGTCAAGGAATCGTTGGGCATCGCTTTTGTACATAACTTCTAAAACCACTGAAAATGAACATATTAGTCACAGGCTGCAAAGGCCAATTGGGTACCGAGCTACAGAAAATCGCCGACGAAAGCCATCGTTGGCTTTTCACCGACGTCGACACCCTCGACATTTGCGACAAAACCGCCGTGGAAGCCTGCTTTGCCGACAACCACATCGACGTTTGCATCAACTGCGCCGCCTACACCGCCGTCGACAAGGCCGAGGACGAGCCTGAGTTGGCCACGCTCGTCAACACCTTTGCACCCAAAGTGCTGGCCGAGGCCTGCAAGAAACACAACGCGCTGCTCATACACGTCTCCACCGACTACGTCTTTGGCGGCGATGCCAACGAGCCTTACAAGGTGGACGATGCCATCAATCCGCAGTCGGTGTATGGCGGCACCAAGGCCGACGGTGAGCGCGTCATCCGCAGCAGCGGCTGCAACTACATGATTGTGCGCACGGCATGGCTCTATTCATCGACAGGACACAACTTTGTGAAAACGATGCTCACGCTTGGCGACACGAAAGACGAGATCAACGTGGTGGCCGACCAAAAGGGCTGTCCCACGTGGGTACACGACTTGGCCGTGGCGCTTGTGGCCTTGCTCGACAAGAACGGCAAAAACGAAGTCCACGAAACTTTCCACTTCACCAACGAAGGCGAGACCTCTTGGTTCGACTTCGCCACTGCCATCATGGAAATCGGCGGGAAACGGTGCAAGGTGAACCCAATCACGACCGACCAATACCCCACCAAAGCCAAACGCCCAGCCTACAGCGTGCTCGATTTAAGCAAGATCAAGGCATACACGGGAATGGAGATTCCAAATTGGGAGGAAAGCCTAAAGAAATGCTTTGATGAGCTAAGCCCCGTAGGGGCAACAGACCGGTAAACAGGCGACGTAAGTCCCTGCATTCACAGAATCAGACACAAACAAATCAACATAATATCAACAACTATGGATCCTCAAATCATCGAAAGAGCAAAATCATGGCTCACAGAGCAATATGATGAAGAAACTAGAAAGAGCGTGCAAGCCATGCTCGACAACGACCCTAACGAACTGACAGAGAGCTTCTACCGCAACCTCGAGTTTGGCACCGGCGGACTGCGCGGCATCATGGGTGCCGGCACCAACCGCATGAACATCTACACCGTGGCCATGGCCACCCAAGGCTTCGCCAACTACATCAAGAAGATGCACCCCGACAAGAAGGAACTGAGCATCGCCATCTCGTATGACGGGCGCAACAACAGTCCCGCCTTCGCCAACGTCACCGCCGACGTGATGTCGGCCAATGGCATCAAGGTCTATATCTTTGATTGCCTGAGGCCTACGCCCGAGCTTTCGTTTGCCGTGCGCGAGATGAAATGCGATGCCGGCGTGATGGTGACCGCCTCGCACAACCCCAAGGAATACAACGGCTACAAAGCCTACTGGAACGACGGCGGACAACTCGTCAGCCCGCACGACAAGAACGTCATCGCCGAGGTGGAGAAAATCACCGACCCCTCGATGGTCAACTTCAAGCGCAACCCCGACCTCATCACCGTCTTGGACGAGAAGTTCGACGACATCTATCTGAATAAGGTGTACAGCCTCTCGCTGTCATTGGACCTCATCAAGAAGCACAAGGGCCTCAAGATTGTCTACACTCCCATCCACGGCACGGGTCGCCGCTTGGTGCCCGAAATCCTGAAGATGAAAGGTTTCGAGAATGTGTATTGCGTTGAGGAACAGATGGTTGTGGACGGCAACTTCCCCACCGTGAAGTCGCCCAACCCCGAAGAACCCGCAGCGATGGCCTTGGCCGTGAAGAAAGCCCAAGAGGTGAACGCCGACCTCGTCATGGCCACCGACCCCGACGCCGACCGCGTGGGCATCGCCGTGAAGGACGACAAGGGCGAATACCTCCTGCTCAACGGCAACCAAACCGCCAGCATCTTCCTCTACTACCTGCTGCGCCGTTGGAGCGAACTCGGAAAACTCACTGGAAACGAGTATGTTGTGAAGACCATCGTCACCACGGAGCTGCTGTTCGAGATTGCCAAGAAATACAACGTGGACCGCTACGACGTACTGACGGGCTTCAAGTACATCGCCGACAAAATCCTTGAACTCGAAGGCAAGAAACTGTTCATCGGCGGCGGCGAGGAGAGCTATGGTTACTTGGCCGGCGACTTCGTCCGCGACAAGGACGCCGTCATCGCCACCAGCATGATTGCCGAGGCCACAGCATGGGCCGCCGAGCAAGGCAAGACGCCCTACCAGCTGCTCATGGACATCTATAAGGAGTTCGGCCTCTACAAGGAGAAACTCGTTTCGCTCACCAAGAAAGGCATCAGCGGCACCGAGGAAATCAAGGCTTTGATGGCCAAGTTCCGCACCACGCCACCCACCGTCATTGCTGGCGAGAAGGTGGTCGAAGTGCGCGACTACAAGTTGCAGGAAGCCAAGGACCTGCTGACGGGCAAGACCTCGCCCATCACGCTTCCCAAGAGCGACGTGCTGCAATTCTTCACCGAAGGCGGCTCGAAGATCACCATCCGTCCGTCAGGCACCGAGCCGAAGATCAAGTTCTACTTCAGCATGAAGAGTTCGGCCACTGAGCCTGTCGAAGTGGCCATGAAAGCCCTCGACGAGAAATTGGGGCAGGCCGCCAAGGAGTTGACGGAATGACAGATAAAGCGGCGACAAGGAAGCGGAGAAAATATTTTTCCGCTTTTTTGTTGCCCGTATCGAAATTTTATCTACTTTTGCACCCCGAAAGACGGCGGGATAGCTCAGCAGGTTAGAGCGTCGGATTCATAACCCGGAGGTCATGAGTTCAATTCTCATTCCCGCTACATCCAAAAGCAAGGCAAAAAATGTCTTGCTTTTGTTTTTTTCGTACTTTTGTCGGCAGAAAACCACATCATCATGAAAAAACATTGGCACGCACTCCTTCTCGCCCTCGGGCTTGGACTTTTGGGCTACTCATGCGGAAGTCGCGGCAACAGCGACAACAACGACACCACAATGTCGTCAGAACCCATCGAAGCCATCGATTCAACGGAGTTGATGACAGAAGTCGCCGGCGACGATGACGACGGCGATCCGAACATCAAGGCGGCTTCGGTGTGCGAGATGAAGATGGTCATCGACAGCAAGGGGAACGTGGCAGGACGCTATGTGCGCACCAACCAGACCTCCTACACCGTCACGGTACAAGATGACATAGAGGTGCCGAAATTAGGTCATAAAGTGGTGGTTTTCAGTGCAAAAAACGGTCAAGGCATCGTCTACACCCTTCGGAAAAACGTCAACGTGCGCAAGGAGCCGACGACGGAATCGGCCATCATCACGCAAATCACCTACAACGACGGCGAACAGCCCGAGGCCTATCCTTGCTTGGGCAAGACCAAAGGCTGGTACAAGATCAGGGTGAAAGGTGCCGTGGGCTATGTGCGCCACGACCTCGTGGAATGGGACGGCATGTGTACCTTCTAAGCCCAAAGCAGCAAGCCGCCACAGATAACCAATCCCGTTACGAACAAGTCGATGATGCAGAAGCCCATGATGTCTTTTGCATTCAGTTTGGCTATGGCCAAGGCCGGCAAAGCCCAAAACGGCTGGATGAGGTTGGTCCATGCGTCGCCCCACGAGATGGCCATGCCCGTCAAGCCCGGGTCGACGCCCAAAGCCGCCCCTGCGGTGAACATAATCGGCGCCTGTATCGCCCAGTGACCGCCACCCGACGGCACGAACATGTTGAGGATGGCCGCGCAGAAGAAGGTAAACAGCGGATAAGTCTTTGGCGTTGAGATGGCTACGCAAGCGTTGCTGACCACCGTACCCAAGCAGATGCCCGACTCGCCCACGCCCGTGATGATGCCCATGATGCCTGCATAGAACGGAAACTGCAACAAGATGCCCGCCGCGCCGCCCACCGACTTGCCAAACGCCTTGACGTAGGCCAAAGGCGTGCCATGCAGGATGATGCCCAAAAACAGGAACAGCATGATGACCGCGCCGAGGTCGAAAGTGCCACCCCTGAAACACAGCTTGATGACCAAATACGACAAGCCCAACAAGGCGATGACCCATGAAAGCACACGACTGTTTTCTATTTTTTCGGCAGGTGTGGTGGCCTTGGGAGCAGCAGCAGGCTCTTCCTCATAGAGCAAGGAAGGCTCTATCGCAACCACTTGATTGTCTTTGGGATGCATCAGCGCATTGACCACCACGATGGCCACAACGACCACCGCCACCATGATGAGGTTTTGCGGTGCAAGGATGGTTTGGGAGATGGGAACAGGCTGCGTTAGTGCGCCTTGTGTGACCGCTTCGAGATTGGAGCCTGGAGTGGCCATCGTCAGCGGGATGGAACCCGAAAGACCCGCGTGCCACACCACGAAACCGCTATAGGCCGAGGCGATGAGCAGGCGGTAGTCGACGCCGCGCAATTTCTTGGCAATTTCTTTGGCGAAGATCACACCCACGATGAGACCGAAGCCCCAGTTGAGCCAGCAGGCCAAGGCCGAGATGCCCGTCACCAAGGCGATGGCACCGGCAGGCGTCTTGGGTTTCGAGGCCAAGGCCGAGATGCCCCGTTTGATGGACGGTGCCGCCGCCAAAGCCGAGCCGCTCACCAACACCAAGGCCATCTGCATGGCGAACGCCAACAGCGACCACACGCCGTTGCCCCAGTGCTCGACCACCTCGATAGGCGTTTGATGACACACCGGCATGGCAATGAGGAAGGCGACCAAAGTCAAGATGACGGCAAAGATGAAAGGCTCAGGCAGGTATTTTTGGACGAGTTTGACGCAAAAACGGATGATCTTTTGAAACATGGTTGTTCAGTTTTCAGTTGACAGTTGACAGTTTTCAGTTGACAGTTGTTCAGTTGGCAGTTGACAGTTGACAGTTGGCAGTTGTTCAGTTGACAGTTTTCAGTTGGCAGTTGGCAGTTTAGAGTTGGTTGGGTATTCGACTTCTTCGAGGAACAGGGCGTGGGCGGGTACGGAGGTGCCGGCCTCGCATCGGTCTTTCCGCTCGACGACGGCACGAAAACCTTCCAAGGTCATGCGCCCCTTCCCTACCTCAAGCAATGTGCCCACGATGGCCCGCACCATGTTGCGCAAAAATCGGTCCGCCTTGATGCGAAAAACCAACAGGCCATCCTGATCAAACCAACGAGCTTCCATGATTTTGCAGTTGTTGGTCTTCACTTGGGTATGCACCTTTGAAAAACTCGTAAAGTCCTCATAATCAAAGAGAAGATTGGAGGCTTGCTGCATTTTCGCCACATCCAAGTCGCCGAAAAGGAAATAAGCGTCATGCGTGTGGAACGGGTTCTTGGTGCGCGTAATGTAATAATGGTAGGTGCGCGAAACGGCGTCGAAACGGGCGTGCGCGTCGGGAGCGACAAGCCAGATGCGATAGATGACGATGTCGCCGGGGAGGAAGGCATTCATCTGATGGACAAGCCTTTCCGTTTCGTCGATTTCGTTTTCAAAGTCGAAATGGGCGTAATAGTTGCGTGCATGGACACCCGTGTCGGTGCGCCCGCAGCCCGTGATGGATACCGGGCGACC
>CALFIT010000187.1 GCA_937877465.1 uncultured Bacteroidales bacterium
TCATCTTCTGGTGTTGTTTCTCGTAGTCCTCGGTGAGCCGGTCGCGGTTCTTGTCGATCTGCCGATAGTCGGCGCTCAGCTCGTTGCGCAGCACGCGGAGGGTGCGGTTGAGGTTCTTGCCGTAGGAGATGGCGAAGAGCGGCGCCGCGACGGCCAGGAAGGCCACAAGGGAAAGCAGGAGTTTCTTTTTCATGGGTGATGGTATTCGAGCCGCAAAGATAGGAAAAAGTAAGTGTTTTGAAGTTTGCTTCTACATTTTATACTTTTCAAACAAATCGTCCATTACGACGGTCTTTTGGATGCGGCCACTATAGGCGTTGTAATGAAGTCCATAAGTGGTGATGAGCGTGAGGTGGATGTTCTTCTTGTCTTTGGTCAGTTCACGCACTCGCGCCACCCTGTAGCGCAGTTTTTGCTCATAGTCGCTATCGATGACGTATTCCTTGTTGGTGAACTTGATTTCGCAAAGGTTGACCACACGGTCGGCGCGGTCGATGATGAGGTCGATTTGGGTGCCGGCACCGCTGTCGTCTTTGGGAATGATCAGCGATGAGAGCTGCGTTTGCACTCCATCAATGCCTAAGGCTCTCTTTATCTGACGACTATGCGCAAAACACACCTCCTCGAAGGCAAAACCTTGCCAAGCCGACAAGGCGGGCGACAGCACGGAATGTTGCCAATATTGCTCGTCGGCAATGCCTTTCCCTTCCACGAAATTGAGATAAAACAGGCAGAAATTGTCAATCAGTTTGTAATACACCTCGCGGCCTTCGCCAATGGGCGTGAACGGCATTATGAAGTCGCTGTTAATCAATGCGGACAAGGTTTTTGTGAGGGTGCCACCTGTGGCCATTCCGGTTTTTTCCGAAATCTCTTTTCGCGTGAAACCGAACCTGCGCGACGCGAGCAGACGCACTATCGCCGCCGACTCCTCGGCATTGCCGAACAAAGACCGAAACAGGCGGTCGAACTCGGCACGAAGCGGGGCGTTGGCGACGAAAAACAAGCGGTCGATGTTTTGCGCCAACGAAAGTCCTTGCCTGAAATAGCCCATATAATAAGGTATGCCCCCGATGGCCATATAGCTTTGCACGATGTCGTAACGATCAAGCTCTATGCCTTTGTCCTTGTAAAAAGCCTCACACTCGTGGAGCGAGAACGGTGCCAGCTTCAGCTCGTAGGTGATGCGCCCATAAAGCCCGCCCTTGTTGTTGATGAGGTTGTCTTTGATCCACGAAGTGGCAGACCCACATACGATGAACAACAAATCGGGACGCGACGAGGCCCATCCGTTCCAAAAATGCTCGAAGGCAGTGATGAAGCCCGACCTCGGCGTGTCCATCCACGGCAGTTCGTCAAGGAAGACGACATGCTTGCCGTTGGCAGGCAGTTGCTCCAGCAAACGGCGTAGCAACCTGAATGCTTCGGGCCACGATGCAGGGCAGGTGGCTTCTTTAAGTCCATAGTCGCGCAGCGAAACGAAAAACTCTTCCAACTGGCGTTTCATCAGCTGCTTGCCCGACACTTCCAAAGGCGACACCCCTGTGTGGTAAAAAGCGAACTGGTTTTGGAAGAATGCCCTGATGAGAAAAGTCTTTCCCACACGGCGACGGCCATACACAGCCACCAATTCAGGCGACTTGCTTTCTTTAAGCCGCTGCAATTCAGCTATTTCGTATTCTCTCCCGATGATATCCAACATAATTTCCTCAGTTTTATTCAGCCGCAAAGATACGATTTTTATCTGATTTGGCTCGATAAAATTTTTTATTCAGCCAAAATGAGGTGTTTTTGTGGTCTTTTGGCTGGATTAAATTTCTTATTCAGCCATAACGAGGTGCTTTTGTTGAATACTCAACTTTTTGTCGCGATCTCCTATCCACAAGACAAACGCTTCGCTGGGGGCGGAACTCTTTGGCGGGGCTTGGAATGAAGCTATAACAAAAGAAAACCGCCAGTGTTGCTTCCACATCCACAACAAATGGAGGGAGGTTGGACATAGGCGGTTGGATTGTTTCAAATGAAAGGGAAGTTGCTATACCGAGTTTATGTTTTATCCTTTGACTACGGCAACGGGATAGAGTGTTTCGATGGGGCGGACAAGGTCGGCTTGGTTTTGCATGACGATGTCGATGTCCTTGTAGGCACTGGGGGCTTCGTCGAGCTGACGCTGTTCCGTGATGGGATGCACGATGCCTTGACGGTTCATAAAATCGATTTCGTCCTGAAGGTTGAGTTTGCGGATGGCTTCCTTGCGCCCCATCACACGACCTGCGCCGTGAGAACAGCTCATAAAGCTCTCGGGGTTGCCCAAGCCTTCCACGATGTAGGAGTGCGAGCCCATGGAGCCAGGGATGATGCCGATTTCACCCTTGTAGGCACGAGTCGCACCCTTCCTGTGGACGATGACGTCCTTGTTGAAATGATGCTCCCATGCGGCATAGTTGTGGGCGATGTTGATCATCGGCTCAAAGGTGGCCGACCTGACCTGTTTGCGGATGATGTCGCAAATGCGGCTCATCATCAGCTGACGGTTAGCCAAGGCAAAAGCGACGCAATACTTCATTTCGTTGAAGTAGTCCTTGGCGTACTGGGTTTCGATGGGTAGGAACTCCAGCCCGGGAAGGGTTTCAGAATACCACAACTCGTTCCAGTGCTTGGCGATTTTACCGTATTGGTCGGCTATTTTCTTGCCGATGTTACGGCTGCCGGAGTGAATCATAATCCACAAGGCATCGTCGGAGGCTGCCCGCTGTAACTCGATGAAGTGGTTGCCTCCGCCAAGGGTGCCGATTTGCAGCAAGGCGGACTTGTAGAGGTTTTTCATCATGGGCATGGCCTCGATGTCAAAACCTTGAGGCATTAGGGCTTCGTCTTGAGGCTTCTCATGATGCTCGAAGTCCACGGGAATTGTTTGGTAAATCTTGGCGATAATCTTCTCAACGGTGGAACGGTGTATGCGCTTGGCATTGATGCTCGTCTTAACAGCGCACATGCCGCAGCCGATGTCAACGCCTACGGCATTAGGGACGATGACACCCTTGGTGGCCAATACGCCGCCAATGGGCATCCCAAGGCCAGCGTGAGCATCGGGCATCAGTGCCACGTGCTTGAACGCAAAAGGCAGAGAGGCTAAGTCGATGGCTTGTTCCAAAGCCGTGTTCTCTATGTCGGTGACCCACATCTTGATGGGCACTCTGTTTCCGGTGATTACTTTCATAGTCTTACTTGTTGTATTTGTTGGTCCTCCCTCAGGGACTTGAACCCCGAACCTAATGGATATAAGCCATTTGCTCTAACCGATTGCGCTAAAGGAGGAAAAAAGGGCAAGGCAACAAACGAAAAGAGTCTTTTTAACGCCACATCCATTGGATTTCCCCAAGTTGCGCGGCTCTTTGGACGAAGTATCTCTTCCCTACGGCACTTGCCCTTTCATAATCAAATCTTTACATTGCTTATTGTTTCAATGGCGTTACCGCCTTCCTCAATGGCTTGGAGGACATCAAAGATTTTGTCGCTCCAGCCCGCAATCAAATACACATCCTTTTTGGCCATCGACAACGGCATTTGGCCATATCCCGCCAAGTCGAACAAGTACAACTTGGCATTAGGTGCGATGGACTTGTAGCGATACCACGACTTCCTAATGCTTGCGTTTCCGCCATAGCTGTCCCACATCTGGCAGTCGGTGAACATCATCACTTTGTCCATGACTTCGTTGTGCTCAACGAGCCAATCGATGACCAAGTGACCATTGGTGCTGAACCCCACCTTGTTGCCGTGGCTCCTCAATGCCTTGGTGTTGGCAAGGATGCCACCTTGAGGCAGGTTGATAGGCAACCAAGTGTCGCCGAAGATGCCGCTGATGACTTGGGAACAATGGTTTTTCAGCATCATGGCCAGCATCAAACCGATGTCGTAGTTCTCAACCTTGCTTCGCGGGCTGATGCTACGGCACATCGAACCAGAGACATCGCAGGCAAGAAGCACCTTGGTATCAGCACCAAAGCCTTCAATGTTGGCCGCCGAGCATATTGCAGCCTTTTCCAAAGCGGAAAGCACATTTGACGTGGAAGTCGAGGTGATTTCCTGAACTTCGCGATATGCTGCCAGGTAACGGAAAGGCAACTGCTTGGCGTTGGCCACCGCCTTGGGGGTGCTCAGCATATCGCACACCTTTTGGATATGCTCGGTGCCCACACGGCTTTCTAAGATGTTGCGAAGGTTGCGCATCAAAGCCATGTAGCCCACCTTGCCGCTGTCGATGAGTTCTTCCCACTTCAGGCGGAAAGCGTTGGCGCGTTCCTCGTCGTTCTCAAACTTTTGCTGGCCCAAGGCCGATAGTTCAGTCTCCCATGTGTAGGGAACGGCCATGCTCTTGTTGGTGATTTTGTCGAAGATGGCTTGTTGCGCTTCGTCTTTCGCCTTGGTGTGGACGAGGAAAAGGGCATCGCGTAGCTTCACTTCCGCTCCGTCGCGGTCGTACTTGGCGAACTGGTATTCATCGAAACGGTTGAACGCCTGCTGTAGTCCCACTTGGATCTGATGCGAGAGCTTGCCTAATTTCTTCCGTTCGTCTTTTGAAGGGTTACGGGACTGGTAGCAAGCCAGCAGTTCCGTGATTTCGTCGGCGCGAAGGACTGTCTGGGCAACGGCACGACTTACAAGGTTGTCGCCGCTATGCACTTTGGCCAGTTCGACGAGCAAAAGCAGCGGCACTGAACGCAGATACATCTGGGTACGCGTGTAAACCGCCAGCTGTGCCACAAACAAAGGGTCAACCTTGGCTATCAGGCTGACGATGCGATTCATCCGCTCGTCGTTTGACTCATAGAACTTGTCGGTCAATGACGCGGTAACGACGGCGGTGTACAATTCCAACTCAGGCGTCATGACGAAAGCCTCGGCTCCTTCATGGTTTTTTACCTTCCCTTCTTCCTCTTTCTTAGTGTTGAATCTCATGGCTCAAAGTGTTAGTTTGTGGAACCTCGTGGACTCGAACCACGTTCACCGAATTTTCAGTCCGGTGCATATACCATATCTGCCAAAGTTCCAAAGAAAGGTGGTGCGACAGGCTCGGAGGGGTATTGGGCATCCGCCCATCGAGATTCTGTACATCCGTGAAGTATCCCTACGATACGGCAACCACCTTATGTAATTATGGCAAGGCGACAGGCGGAGAGACGTCGATATGCTCTACCAACTAAGCTACATTGAAGATGGAGACCCAACCCTCAATGGCTGGATTCGAACCAGCGACACTATCCATCCGAAGTATGTCTTTCCTACGGCACTTGCCCTATTTTTCACCAGCTCAAAGAACCCTTTTTGTCATTTGACGCTGCAAAGATACGACACCTACTGCGCAGCCTATTTGCGCAGTTGGAAAAAATTTTGTTTTTTTGCAAAAATTTTCAAGAAATGCCACTCAACAGAAGCCAACTTATCCGCTTGACCACCATAGACCGCTGCTTGCAGAACCGCTATCGCCGCTGGACGCTTGATGACCTCATCGAGGCTTGCTCGGAGGCCATCTACGACTGCGAAGGCCGTACCGAGGGCGTGAGCCGACGCACGGTGCAGGCCGACATCCAGCTCATGCGCAGCAACAAATTAGGCTACGAAGCGCCAATCATCGTGGTGGACAAGAAATATTACACCTACGCCGACAAAAACTACAGCATCACCAACATTCCCCTATCGGATGCCGATGTGAGCACCTTGCAGCAGGCAATGGACATCCTTCGCCACTTCCAGATGTTTTCGCAATTCAGCCCCGTGACGGACATCATCGACAAGTTGGGCGACCATATCGCCGTGACCACGAAGCATGACATTCCAGCAATCCATTTAGAGAAGAACGAGCGGCTGAAGGGACTGGAGCATGTAAGCGCACTATACCAATACATCCTTGCGAAGAAGGCCATCATCATCAACTATCAGTCGTTCAAGGCGAGGCACCCCAGGCCGTTCGCCATTTCGCCGTATCTGTTGAAGGAATACCGCAACCGCTGGTTCATCATCTGCTACGACTATGTGCGCAAGGGCATCTGTAACTACGCTTTAGACCGCATTGTGTCTGTTGAGCCGTATGAGGACAAGCCCTTTGTGGAGAACACCTTCTTTGACCCGGAGCATTACTTCGACAACATCGTTGGGGTGACAAAGGATTTGAACAGCGAGTCCCAGACTGTGAGGCTAAGGGTGGATGCCAACCAAGCGCCATACGTCATCACCAAACCGTTGCATGGCACCCAAAAGGTGGTCAGGAAAACGGATGACGGTGGCATTGAGGTCACCATAGAGGTAGTTCCCAACCCAGAGCTGGAGCGCATCATCTTGGGCTTCGGCCAACACATGCAAGTCATAGAGCCGCGCTTGCTTAGGCATCGCATGAAGAAGGAATTGCAGGTGGCGGCGTTGCAATATGAGATGTGAATTGTGTATCATCGACTTGTATTATGCGACCGATTTCTTCAAGGCGTTATGGAACGATGAAATCATCTAGTTTAACCCCGAACCATGTCAAACAAAATCGCGTCCAATGCTTCGGACGAGGCCTTTTCGAGTTCGGGGCGGAAGGTG
>CALFIT010000188.1 GCA_937877465.1 uncultured Bacteroidales bacterium
GAACAAGGCGGCGACAAGGGCCACCAAAGCGAAAGCTTTCTTCATAATTGTAAGATTTTAGTGTTTGAAGTTTAGTGAATTGATTGTTATTTGATTTGTTGTCTTAATTCAATACCATGACATAAGTGTTCTTCACGCCGATGGCCTCTTCGAGCACCATCTGCGTCAACATGCCGTCGGAAAGGCGGTAGGTGATTTCCACCGACGAATAGCCGCCTCTCGGCACCTTGCCCTTCGCCTTGATCAGCACGGTGCGCATGCCGTCGGCCTCGCTCACGGTGAGGTCGGCCTCGTTGTCCTCAGCGGCCTGCTCCCAGTTGCCCGACAAGCAGTTGAGCAAAGTGGCGCGTTGCAGCTTCACCAATTTCGACTTCTCGGCATCGAGCGTGGCCTTCTTGCCGTCCATGTTCATCTTCACCTTGTCGCCTTCGATGACGAAATAGTCGCCTTCGGGTTGGGTGTAAGTCATTGAAAGTTGGTCGTTTCCGTCGTAAACGATGTGCCCCGCCTTTTGGGTTGTCTTACCCGAAACCTTCATTTCCTTGGTCTGGGTGAAATCGGTCTCGATGCCTTGTTGGGCGAAAGCCGCTACCGAAAGCAGCATGGCGGTGACAATCAGGGTAATATGCTTCATACGATATGAGTTTTCCTTGTTATGGGTGTTGAATTACGATAGCTCGGTTTGACGAACAAACGCTGGTTCTTGCAAAAAGTGTGCCACGGTTTCGGTTTTATGCCTTTTCATCCTTGTTTTCTTCTTTTTTCTTCTTTGTCACGCTGCGTTTGTAGGCCGGAATCTTCATCAGCTGCCTGAATACGAAGGGTTGCAACGAGTAGGAAATCATGATGGTGGAGACCATCCCGATGAGGGTACACAGCCCGATGGAACGGATGGCGGGATGCACGGCAAAGAGGAGCGACGTCACCACGATGATGAGGATGACCGCCGAGAAGAAGATGGCCACCTTGTGCCATGTGAGGATGTCGCGGCTTCCGGTCCGTGCCTCGCTCAGCAGGCCTTCGGTGATGAAGATGCTATAGTCGACGCCCACGCCGAAGATGAAGGTGGAGATGATGATGTTGATGAGGTTGAACTCGAGGCCGAAGAGGGCCATGTAGCCCTGCACCATGAACCAGCTGAGCACCATGGGCAGGAACGACAGCAAGGCCGTGATGAGGTTGCGGAACGACAGCAGCAGGATGACCAAGACGAAGAGCGACGAGATCCACACGGCGATGTTGAACCCGTCGTGGATGACGTCGACCATGCTCTTGCAGTAGTAGAACGGCTCAAGGACGAAGGTCTTGGGGTTTTGCACCAAGGCGTCGGTCACGAGGTCGATGTCGCTGAGGAGCATCGAAACATCGGTGAACACCATGAACTGGTTGTCGGCGTTGCATTCGATGAAGTTGCTCAGCAGGTTGTCGGGCACCACGCCGCTTTCCATCAGCGAGGCAGGCTCGTAGTCGGCGTTCAGCAGTTCCTTGAACTCGTAGAACATCATCGGGTCGAGGCCGAAATCGAGGGCACCCTTGTCGACCATACGGATGGCTTCGCTTTTCCGTTCCTCGGTCCAATAGGCGTTCCAAGCGGCGATGCGTCGCTCTTGGTCGGCTTGTGTGACAAACAGCTTGGGAATCAAGTCGGAATAGGCGTGGACAAGACCTTGCCGTTGCAGCGAGTCCAAGATGAGCATCAGCGACTTGTCGGCTTCCAACGCCTCGTCGAGGTCGGTTGACACGGTGGCGAAATAGAGGTGCGTGAAGCCGTCGTTGTTTTTCGCGTTGTAGAGCGATTCGGCCACCACTTCATCAGGCGAGTTGTAGTCGAGGTTGCGGAGGTCGCTGTCGAATCTCACCTTGGGCGAGAAGATGATGCCGACGGCCAAAACGACCACAATCAGTGCCAAGAACCAAGGTTTCTTGTCGACAGGCAGGTTGTTGATGCGCGAGATGACGCGGAAGGTCTTGTTGTTGCTGTCGGCCTTGCGTGCCGGCAGGAAATGCGGCAGGAATATCAAGGCGAACAGGGTGCTGCCGATGAGGGCCAACGAGGCGAAGAGGCCGAAGTCGCGCAGCAGGTCGCTGTCGGTGAAGAGCAGGCTGCAAAAGGCGCCCACCGTGGTGATGCAGCCGAGAAACACGGGCGTCGACTCGTCGCGCAGCAGCTGTTCGGGGTCGCCGACGAAGAAATGGTGAATCAGCACATGCAGGCAGTAGCTGATGGCCACGCCCAAGATGATGGCACCCAACCCCAACGCCATCAGCGACATGCCGCCCTTGAGCCAATAGATGCAGGCGAGCGCGAACATCATGCCGTAGAAGATGGGCAGCAAGAGCTTCCAGATGAATTGGAAACTCCTGAAGCACAGTCCGATAAGCAGGAGAATCAAAATCAAGGAGATGCCAACGGTGACCACCAAGTCGGCCTTGATGCGGCTGGCGTTTGAAACGCTGCCGATGGGGTTGCCGTGCGCGTGTACCTTCACGTCGGGATGCATGGCCTCGAAGTCCTTTTGGGCGCGACGCAACATGCGGCTGAAGTCGGTACCCGAACCCGAATCGAGCGAACGGAAGGCCGGCGCGAGGTAGGCGATGGTCACGGTGCTGTCGGGGCAGAAAAGGTGGCCGTCGATGACGTTGAAGCTGCCGATGCCCTTGGCAAGCACCTCGCCCATGATGGCATCGCGCAGATTGAGCGGGTCGTAGGCGATGGCTTGGGTGATGTCGCCCGTCTCGTCTTCCATCATCTGCTCGTAGTTGACCCACATCTGCCTCTCCACGGCCTCAGGCTCCATGGCTTTCGCGATGTCGCGGTAGGCCGCAGTGTCGATGAACGAAGGCAGGTGGTCGAGCACGAAATCGAGGGCGTTCAGCCCCATCTCGGGTTCCATCTTGTAGAGCACGTTGGAGATGAAATGGCTCGCCGAATCGCGCTCGAAAAGGAGTTCTATGAACTCGTCGGTCCTTTCGCCCAAGGCTTCGGGCGTCAGCGGATCGCCTGACGATGTCACTTGGATGTAGATCTTGTCCTTCAACTCGATGGAACCGAAAGCCAACTGGCTCTCAACGCTCGATGAAGGCAGCAGTTTGGTGATGTCTTCCTCGTATTTCATCTTCAGGCCGAAAAAGAGGAATATCACGCTCGTTAGAGCCAAGATGATGTACATCAAGGCTTTATGCTTCTCGAAGAAATGATAGATAGGGATGAATATCTTGTGCATGTCACGATTTCCTTTTGACTAAAAAGTTTGCAAAAGTACGACTTTTTTGTGTAAGTACGACAATATGTCCTAAATTTGCCGCGTTAAAACGATGCAATCAACCCATAAAGAAACCATGAAACGAATAAGTAAACCTCTGATGCTCTGCGGCTTGTCGCTCCTGCTACTGGTGGGCTGCGCCAAGGACAACATCGTCGCTATCGATTCCGTTGCCGTTGACGACGCCGACGACGACATCTCGAACACCTCCTTTGCCCTAACGGTGCAAGTGGTCTTTTCCGAAAGCGACGATGCCACCGTGACAGGCGTCACCGACGATTTTTCGGTCACGGTCAGCGGCAACGACGTGACCATTGTCTATTCAGGCGACGAATACGTGATGTACGAGCTTTCGGGCGGCACCACCGACGGCTTCTTCAAGCTGTATAGTTCTAAGAAACAAGGTATTACGCTTAATTCGGCCTTCATCACCAACCCCAATGGCGCGGCCCTTAACGTTCAAGGCCCGATGGCCACGCCCAACAAGGGCAAGCGCACCTTTGTTATAATAGAGGGTCAAAACGGCCTTGCCGACGGCGCGAGTTACACCGACACGCCCTCTGGCGAAGACGAGAAGGCAGCTCTTTTTAGCGAAGGCCAGCTGATTTTCAGCGGCGACGGCTCGCTTGCGGTGACGGCCCAGGGCAGGTCGGGCATCGTGTCGGACGACTATGTCCTCGTCAAGGGCGGCACGCTCACCGTGAACGTGACGGGCAACGCCTATTACGACAGCGACGACAACGAATACAAGAGCACGGCGGGCATCAAGGCCAACGACTATGTGAGGATGGACGGCGGCACGCTGACCATCACCAATTCGGGCACGGGCGGCAAAGGCATCAAATGCGACGGCAACGGCTATTTCTATGGCGGCTCGTTGAGGGTGACCACCACAGGCAGCAACTACGGCTCAGGTGGCGGTGGCGGCTTCCCGGGCGGTGGCAACAGCAGCTCAAGCAGCGTTTCGGCCAAGGGCATCAAGTGCGACGGCAACTTGGTTTTTGCCGGAGGCAACGTCGTGGTGAGCAGCACTGCCCACGAAGGCATCGAAGCCAAGGGCACGCTCACCGTCACGAGCGGCGAGGTATACAGCTATTCAAGGGCTGACGACGCCATCAATTCGGGCGGCGACTTCACCGTCAGCGGAGGCTACGTCTGCGGCTATTCGGCAGGCAACGACGGACTCGACGCCAACGGCAACTTCTACATCAAAGGCGGCGTGGTCTACGCCATCGGCACTAACTCGCCCGAGGTGGCCATCGACGCCAACACCGAAGGCGGCTACAAGCTCTACCTTACGGGCGGCACCCTCATCGCCTTCGGCGGCTTGGAAAGCGGATCGTCGCTCTCGCAAAGCTGTTATTCGACATCATCGTGGACGACCAACACTTGGTACGGCCTGACGGTTGGCTCCGAGACCTATGTCTTTTTCTCCCCGTCGAGCACCAACAGCGGGGCTCTCGTGGTCTCAGGCGCATCGACCCCTACTTTGAAGTCGGGCGTGACCTTTACGGGCGGCACGGCCTGCTTCGCCAACCTGTTTTTCGAGAATGCCGAAGTCAGCGGCGGTACCACGGTCAGCCTGTCGGCCTACACGGGCGGCAACGGCGGCGGTGGTGGCGGTGGCAATGGCCCCGGTGGGGGAGGAGGACATGGCCCGTTTTAGACGAAAATTAGACAGGCGATGAAGCGTAGCGGAATCCCTGCGAAATAATAACAATGACAAAACAAATGAATATGAATAGGATACATGTTTTTATATTGGCATTAGGGATGTTGTTTCCCATGATGGCCGTTGCGCAGACGGATGTCGCCCTCGACACGGAGTTTGGCGGTCGGTTAGCCGTCGGGATGGACAAGAAAATCGTCAAGGGACTGCATGTCAGCCTCGCGGAAGAGGTGCGTTTCGACAACAACTTTGGCAGCCTCAACAGGCTTCAGACCACGGTGGGCGTCGACTATAAGGTGCATCCCAACGTCAAGGTGGGTATAGGCTATGCCTTCATCAACGGCTATAGCGCCTCCAACCAAGCCTTCAAGAACGCCCGCCACCGCGTGATGGCCGACGTGATGGGGACACTCCGCCTCGACGACTTCAACCTCTCGCTGAAGGAACGCCTGCAAATGACTCATCGCACGGGCGACTTCAACGCCTACCAAAACCCCGCCAACGCCCTCATGCTGAAGAGCCGTTTGATGGTGAAATACAAGGGCTTCGACTTCGTGAAGCCCTACGCCTACGTTGAGATGCGCAACTACCTGAACGCGCCCGTCATCGCGGCGGCCTACGACGGCTCCAACTACTTCACCCTCGACGACTATTCCGAGACGGGCGAGGCCGGCTGGTTCCTGACGGGCTTCAACGGCGGCTACGTCAACCGCTGGCGTGGCTCAGTCGGCATCGACGTGAAGATAGGTTGGCACAACACGCTGAATTTCTACATCCTCGGCGACTATGTCACCGACAAGGTGGTGGATGCCAACGCCGAAGGCACCAAGCTGAAGTCGTACACACGCGAGAAAGGCTTCAAGGTCTGGGCCGGTGCAGAGTACGAATTCGCGTTTTGACAGATGAACAATCACACTTTAATTCAATAATTGTTTCACTAAAATTTCACTACAATGAAGAGATCAGAACTTGGAGGCTTCGTGGCCTCGTTTGCCAAGAGAAGCTCAAGCGCTTGCGGCAGTGCCTGCGGCGCAGCCAAACCCGAAGAGAAACCCTCAGCCTGCGGCAGCGCCTGCGGTGCGGCAGAGCCTAAGAAAGAGGAAAAGCCGAGTGCCTGCGGCAGTGCCTGCGGCGCGAAGTAAATCTTGAGACGATGCACTACTTCTCCTTCCAGTGGCACATCACCGACTATTGCGACCAGCGTTGCAAGCATTGCTACATCTTCTCCGAAGGCCATCCCGAACTGCTTTCGGTGGGCGTGGAGCGGGCCAAGAAGGTGATTGACAACTGTTTGGAAATGTGCGACAAGATGGGTGATCGCTTCCCGTACCTTTATATCACGGGAGGCGATCCCCTTTTGCATCCCCACGTTTGGGAGATTTTGTCGTATGTGAAGGAAAAGGGAATCCCGTTCACGATTTTGGGCAATCCGTTCCACTTAGACGACGAGAACTGCCAAAAACTGAAGTTCTACGGCTGCGAGAAGTACCAGCTCAGCATCGACGGTAACCGCGAGACGCACGACTACATGCGCAAGCCCGGCTCGTTCGACACCACGCTTGAGAAAATCAAGGTGCTGCACCGCAACGGCATTCGTGTGGCGATAATGACCACCGTCTCAGGCGTGAATGCCGACCAAATGCCTGAAATCATCGACACGGTGGTAAGACACGAAGCAGATGTGTTCGCCTTCGCGAGATATTGCCCTACAAGTTTGGAGAAAAGCGCACACCTCACGCCGCAGCAGTACCGCCAAGTTCTGGACACCTGTTGGAAGAAATACTTGGAATACGGCGACGGCTGCAAGACGACCTTCAACCTGAAGGACCATCTGTGGGGCTTGTACCTGCATGAAATCGGCGAGTTCAAGATTCCGGAGGGCTTGGACGACGACACCGTTTACGACGGCTGCAACTGCGGCCACGGCCACTTCACCATCCTGCCCGATGGCGACGTGATGGCCTGCCGCCGTTTCGACAGCGTGGTGGGCAATGTGTTTGAAACCCCGCTTTACGACCTCTGGACCTCACCCAAGATGGACTATTTCCGCCAATACGAGAAATTCGAGAAATGCGGCAAGTGCGCGCTGCTGCGTTTCTGTCGCGGCTGTCCCGCCGTGGCGTATGGCTACACCCACGATTTCTATGCGCCAGACCCGCAATGTTGGAAAGAAGTTTGATTTCCAAAAATAAGTCGTAACTTTGCATTTCCAAAAAAGCTATTCGTTGGCAACCCAATGCTGACGACTTGGCAATCCAAGGCAAATCATTTACTTAAAAACACAAACCAATGAAACAACGTTTACTTTTATTCGCACTCCTGTTTGCCGCCGTGGTCGTGAAGGCGCAAACCGTTGTGGTACTGGAACTTCCCGACCCGTGCCCGACGCAAGTGGAGGAAACCTTGATGCAGAATCAGGGCCTGACCGTCGCCCCCAATCCCGTCGATGACGCACTGACGCTCCAATTCGACGAAACGGAATGTCCAAATGCAATCGACATCACCATTTCTGACGCGAAAGGCGGAGTGGTGCTGAAAGAACGCCGCACCGTCAGCTCATCACCTTCGGTGAAACTCAACCTCAGCCATCTCCCTGCCGGCCTTTACTTCCTGAACGTCAGGACGGAGAAATCGACCTTTGTACACAAAATCATCAAAAAGTGACCGCCATGAAGAAACATCTATTTTCCATACTGACAATGTGCCTGATTATCAGTGCGTCGATTCACGCTGAGGCACAAATCATCGAAATTATGGGCACCGACACCATTGAGCTGCAAGCCGGCAACTACCAATACGGCGAACTGCAATGGCAAATGTCGTTGGACAACATTGACTATCAAGACATTGAGAATGCCAACGGCACAACTTACCGCTTTTTCCCGACTGTCGAGAGCTATTATCGGGTCAAAATCGACGTTGGAGGCTGTCCCACGGACTATTCCCAAATCTGCCATGTGCAGGTCCCGCCGCAAGGCTTCATCGACGGGCTGTTTTCGACCAACGCCGACAACCGTGTGTATTTCTCGCGAGGCAATTTGCAGTATATCGGCAGTGCCGCGACGCCTTACTGGAAGTTTGCCGAGCGTCAATGGGACTATCTCGGCGACGGGCCTCAAGCCTCTGAAGACCAACATGCCGACCGCGACCTCTTCGGCTGGGCGACGAGCGGCTGGGACAACGGCAACGTCTATTATCAGCCTTGGAACACCGAAAACACCAACACGGCTTATTACGGTCCTTTGGATGACTCCGACCTGACGGGCGACTACGCCAATTCCGACTGGGGCGTCTATAACCCCATCAGCAACGGAGGTGGTGCCGCTGGGATGTGGCGTACCTTGACCGCCGACGAGTGGGAATACGTACTGGACTTGCGCACCACCGCTTCGGGCATCCGTTATGCCAAGGCCACGGTGAACAACGTCGCAGGCGTGATTTTGCTCCCCGACGACTGGGATTCAGGCAACTACACCTTGACCAACACCAACGAGGAAGATTGCGATTATTCGGGCAATCTCATTAGTGCTTCGGACTGGATGGATGTCTTTGAGGCCAACGGAGCGGTGTTTCTGCCCACGGCGGGAATGCGCTATGGCACCATGCTCACGAGCATAGCCACGCATGGCGTCTATTGGTCGGTCTCCAGTGCCCACGACACCTTCACCGCACACGAAATCAACTTTTCTCCCACCAACTTCAAGACCTGCAACTGGTCGATGTTCAAGTATTTCGGCTGCTCGGTGCGGTTGGTGAAGGATGCGGAAGAGGTGGACAAGTGATTTTGAAATGAAAGCAATACAACTAACCCGCCGTTGCTCTGCAGAAGAAATGCGCGTGAGCGAAATGTCCGTCCCAGAAGTGCGGCCCGGATGGGTGTTGGTGAAGATCCATGCCGCCGGACTGAATCACTCCGAAGCGTTGCTGCGGATGTTCGAGATCGAGAACGACTATATCAAGAA
>CALFIT010000189.1 GCA_937877465.1 uncultured Bacteroidales bacterium
GATTTTTGAGAGTCAAGGCGTTGCAGGAGCTTTACGCCTACCATCAGTCCAATAGCGGCAATCTGCCTCAGGCCGAGCGCCACCTGCTTGAGGAGGTCGACGACCTCTACAAGCTGTTTGTCTACCAACTGTCGTTCTGGGTCGAGGTGAAACGGTTCGCCGAGCGTCGCATCGAGGAAAACCGCAACAAGCTGCTCCCCACCGAAGAAGACCTGAACCCGAACCTGAAGTTTGTCAACAATCGGGTCCTCAATGCTTTGGAAGAAAACAAGCATCTGCGTTCCCTCGAAGACAAATACAAGATCAACTGGGCCGATGCCCGCGAGGACTTCATCCGCTCGTTCTTTGTCAGAATGACGGAAAGCCCTGAGTATAAGGAATATATGGATGGAGAGAAAGACACATTCAATGCCGACAAGCGTTTCTTGGTGACCGTGGTTGAGAACTATTTCGCCGACGACACCCTGCTTTACGACTACTATTCCGACCGCGACCTTTCGTTCAACGGCGACTACCAGATTGCCGTCTACCTGCTGTGGAAGTTCCTCAACGAAATGCCCGCCTCTTTTGACGCAACGACGAAGCTGCCGCCGGTCTACAAGGACGAAGACGAGGACAAGGAGTTCGTGGTCAAGCTGTTCGAGAAGACCATCCTCCATGCCGACGAATATCGCGAGTTGGTGAAGGCCAACATCTCCAATTGGGATTACGACCGTCTTGCCTTGATGGACAAAATCCTCATTTTCATGGCTTTGACCGAGTTTACCGAGTTCCATGCCATCCCCGTGAAGGTGACCATCAACGAGTACATCGAGATTTCGAAGTTCTACAGCACCCCTGAGAGCCGCAGGTTCGTCAACGGGATGCTCGACCGCCTCTCGACCTTGCTGAAAGAGGAAGGCAAGATCGTGAAGACGGGCTTGGGCTTGATCGACAAATAATCCGCCGCCCGACACAATATTATAAATAAGGAGTCCGTTATCGTAAAAATGTTGAAGTATGAAACGAATCATTTACATTATAGGTGTTTTAGTGTTGACAATCACCGCGTTGCATTCCAATGCGCAAGTGAGTAACGGACTTTACCGTGCCTTGACCGACGCCAACTCGGCCCGTGTGGTGGCTTTGGGCGGACTGCCGCTGCCCATGCACGACGGCGACCTTCAAACGGCGGTGTTCAATCCCTCGGCCATCTCGCCCGAGATGAACAACCAGCTGACCTTGTCGTATGTCGGCGATTTCAACGTGGGTACCAATTTCGGCACGGTGCAATACAGCCACACCTTCGAGAAAATGGGCAGTTTCGCGGCCTCGGTGCAGTATTACAACTACGGCAACATGCCCTACACTTCCGAGAGCGGCTATGTCGACGGAAGCACTTTCAACGTGTCGGATTACGCCGTCACCCTCGGCTGGGGACGCGAACTGACCGACAAGTGGAGCATCGGCGCCAACCTGAAATATGCCGGCTTGCAGTACGAAAGCGGTCGCGCCGGAGCCTTGGGCGTGGATGT
>CALFIT010000190.1 GCA_937877465.1 uncultured Bacteroidales bacterium
TGAAAACCCTCACTTGGGACGGCCAACAACGCGAATACCTTGAATACATCCCCGCCTCCTATTCGGCGGAAACGCCTGCTCCCGTGCTGTTCATGCTGCACGGCATGGGCGACGATGTCAACAACTTCTTCAGTGCGACCCACTTCACCGACATCGCCGAGGAAAAAGGCTGGATCTTGGTCTGCCCCCAAGCCCTGCCGTTCACCTTGGAAATCCCCTACGTCGGCAGCCAGGCCTTCGGCACCTGCTGGGCCGCCGGTGTCACCGTGACCGTCACCTTCCAGATCTACGGCATGCCCATCAATTATGACGTCACCGTCAACGGCGATGTCGACGACAGCGGCTTCCTGATGGCCACGCTCAACACCCTCGACGAGGAATACAACCTCGACTATGACAGCATTTTCTTCACCGGCTTCTCGCTCGGCGCCTGCATGTGCCACCGCATGGCCATCGAGCACGGCGACCACATCAACGGCATCGCGGCAGTGAGCGGCGTAGTGGGCAACGATGTGATAATTACCCCAATTGACAACGTTAACGTGCTTGAAATCTTTGGTACCGACGACGAGATGATCTCGTACGACAACGCCGAGATTTCGCTGCAAGGCTACGGCACCCACAGCATCGGCCTGCCCGCCGAAGAAACCGTCGAGTTTTGGCGCTCTTCCGACCAATGTAGCGAAACTCCAATCCACGAAGTATACCCCGACACACAAAACGACGGCCTCACTTTCGAGATGTACAGCTATTTGGACGGCGACGACGACACGCGCGTCAGCTTCCTCAAGGTGAACCACGGCATGCACCGTTGGTACACGGGCGGCAGCTACGACATCGACTACACCGAGGAAATCATGAGGTTCTTCACCGGCACGTTGGACGTGACCGACATGGCCGAACAGTCGGAAGAACCGCTGACCCTCTATCCCAATCCAGCCACCAATGTCATTTATGTCGACACAAAAGAAGAGGTCAAAATCTTTGACCTCTGTGGAAAAATGGTGCTACAAAGCCAAGCCACGAGCAAAATCGACGTCTCGACACTACCCGAAGGGATGTATTTCGTGAAGTCGAAAAACGGCTGCTCCAAACTGATCATCAACAGATAATCAAGGGTTGGGCAGCTGCTTCTGCTGCGGCACGATGATGGCACAAATGATGTAAGCCAACACGCCAGGGAAAGCCGCCGTGAACAGCGTCATCACAACCCACAGCAATCTGATAAGCGTGGGGTCCAACTCGAAGTATTCGGCAATGCCTCCGCACACACCGCAGAGTTTTTTGTCCGCAATCGAACGATACAGTTTCTTGTTGTTCATTTTATTGTGTTTTGTGTTTTCGGGCGCAAAAGTACACAGTTTTTCCATACCCCGAAAGGGGGGATACCTACTTTTTTTCGTCTCGAAAAAGTTTGTAATTCAAACTTTCAAATCATTGATTATCAATATTCTGACTTTGCAAAAGTTTGTAACGCCGATAGGATTGCTATTTTCAACGAAATTTTGTAATACATTTGCACTCGAAAAACATCACAAAATGTCGAACGTCAAAATGAAACGGATTTCGCAATTCTTAGTCGGGCTTTTCGCCTTGCTCCTTCTGCCGACGGCCTGCAACACGAAAAGCAAGTCGGAACGGATGCAGGCCATCGTCGCCGAGGTGCGCGATGCCTACAAGGCCTACGAGGACATCAGCCACCGCGAGGACATCTTCGAGGCCTACGACTTTTTCGTGAGCCGGAAAGACTACGAAAACGCCGCCCCCGCCGCGCTTTATAGCGGCTGCGTACGTCAGGCCATGAAGGAATACGAGGCCGCCATGAACTGCTACAAGGAAGCTGATGATTACGGACGAATAGCCGGCGACTCGGTCAGCGCGGCCTTCGCGCAATATTATATAGGTGACCTGCTCAACGCGAGCGGCCACGAGGCCGAAGCCATCGCCAACTACAAAGTCGCCGCCGAGCTTTGGGGCGACAGTCTCTCGCGCAAGGCCCGTTGCCTCAACGCCGTGGCCATGATGGACCTCGTCATCGACGAATACGACAGCGCGTTTGTCTACCTCGAGCAAGCCTTAAACCTTGCCCAAGCCTCAAATGACAACATCACTGAAGCCTCCGTTTGGAACAACTATTCCGTTGCCTATCAACTGCTTGACGAATACGATACCGCCTTGGACTGCCTTCGCAAATCCGTGCCTTTGGTGGACGAGAAACGCCGCCCCGTCGCGCTGCTCAACTTGGCCAAGGTGTATTTGGCCTTGGGTGAGCGCGATTCGTTGGAATACTATAAGACGCAGATGCTCAGCGCGATAGAGGAAACCGACATCCAACCCGAGACCCAAGCCGCCGTCTATGGCTTCCTCATCAAGGACGCTTTGGCGATGGGCGACTATGAAAGTGCCTATCAGTTTGAAAAACAACACGAACAGGTGGCCTTAGACCTTCTCAGCGACCAAAGCCAAAGCTCCGTCCTCGAAATCCAGAAG
>CALFIT010000191.1 GCA_937877465.1 uncultured Bacteroidales bacterium
ACTACGACGAGAAGGAGACCGCCATGCGGTCGTTCAAAGAGGCGGAGCAATATGGCTTGATGGCGGGCGACAGCCTCTCCGTGGCTCGGGCGGAATATTGGATGGGGAAGATGCTGTTTGATGAATACATGGAGCAAGATGCTCTTGACTTATTGAATAATACAGAGCAATTTTTCGGCAATGCTTTTGCCGAAAAATCCTTGGCGGAAAACCTAATGGCAGCATGTCATCTGGTGCTTGGCGACTATGAAAATGCCGAAATATGCCTGCAAAAAAGCCTATTCTATGCAGAAAACGGCCACTATTCTAAACCAAGGCTGAAGGCATTGAATAATTATGCTGTTTTTTGCCGATTGCAAAAAAAATATGACGATGCACTAATGTATCTCAGACAGATATTGGATGATCCCAATCTGAACGAAACCGATTTGTTTATTTATTATCTCAATACAGGGAAAAAATTCATATCAGTTAATGAAACTGATTCTGCAATGCTGTATTTTAAACATGTTGAGGATTTATTGCCCAATACCGATATAAAGACAGAATCACGGATTTCTGCTTTAGGTGCATTATCACAATTTGCCAAGCAACAAGGAGATTTTCAAGCAGCTTGGCAATATAAAGAACAACGTGAGAAACTCTTGTCTGAAATGTTTGTCAAATTACAAGGACAAGCACTTTATCGTATCCAAAGACAATTTGATTATGAGAGTATACAGAATGCAATGAACGAAAAGATCATCACAAGGCATCACATCATCATCATCATCAGCGCATTGCTAATAGTTGCTGCTATCGTCATTATGGTTTTGCAACACAAACAAAAGCGGTTGATAAAAGCAGAAGCAGAATTGAAAAGTCAAATAGACGCCATGAAACAGGACTTGCGGCAAACGGTCAAAATCTCTGTTTTGGACCATGAGATTTCTTCAAGGCTAAGGCTGATACTCACAGCTCACGACAAAATTCAAAAGGTAAATGATCCCAAAAAGGAGTGGTCGTCATTAGTTTGGCAAATCATGAATGGAGAAGAAGACCCGTTTGAGGCAGCGCGTATCGTTTTGGAAACGGCATACCCTCGTCTGTATTCAACCATAAAGAAAGAGCATCCCGAGCTGACCGAAACGGAAGCCAAAATCTGTCTGCTTTCCTGCTCAGACCTTTCCAATACGGAGATGGCTGAATTATTAGGATTAAAAACGACCACCGTCAACCAAAACCGAAGCAACCTACGCAAGAAGCTAAAACTAAACTCCGACAAATTAAAGGATCAACTGCGTGATGAACTCTCCTGAAAAAGCCTGATTATACCCTGTTTGTTTGACCAGATAGTTATATCTGGGTCAAAAAAACTCATATCCTCAATTTTTTAGAATAATAATTTTCAGCATATTACAATCTAGTATGTCGAAAAAACCTATATGTGGCGAATCTAAAACTATATCTCTATTGCCAAGAACTCCATCCTATATATTTTTGTAATATAAATCGATTCATAAAACTATCATTATTTGTCAAATCAAAACACAAAAAAGATGAATAAAAAAGTAATGCTCTTCATTGGCTTTTGTGCTCTAAGTACGTTCACCTGGGAAGCTCAAGCAGTAAACTACCTATCAGCACCTATTATTAACAGCGAGGTAGCAGACCCACCTCAGGGCTTTGAAAAAATCGACTTGCACGGCGATTTAATGTTGAACCATGGCCCCAACGCCGTAGTCGCTGGTGCCAACGAAAACTCCGTTTACATCGGTTTCAACCAGGACTTCGGCAACGTGAGCATCTCCATCTACAATGCTGCGGGCAATCTTGTCTACAGCACCGTGGTGAACACCTCCGTGCAGCAGGTGGTCATCATCCCCTTCACCTCAGCCGCCAGCGGCACCTACACCGTCGAGCTCAGCAGCGCCAACGGCTATGCCGACGGGGATTTCAACAAAAACTGAACAACAATCAATTCACTAAATCGTTAATCATTAAAATTTCAGCGAAATGAAAAACAGTAAACTTACCATTGCGAGCCTTGCCCTGATGCTGTCATGTCTGTCATCTATGGCGCAAGAGCGGGGCTTTTTCCGCACCTACCCTTCCGACGACAATAGGTTCGTCAGGTCGGAAGCCCTCGAAACCGAAAACCACGATTACATTATTGCCATCAACGACGACCTCTACGGCTATGGCTACAGCGGACCTGCCAAACTGTTCAAGCTGTCGGCCGAGGGCGAACTGCTCAACAGCGTCGCTGTGGACGACCCCGACGTATTCTGCGTCATCACCAACATCTTTCCGCATCCCTTTGCGCCCGAAACCTACATTGGGGCGGGGCTTAGCCTTTTCCACGGAACAGAGCCTTCGTCACACTTTACGGTGCCTTGCCTCATCCATTTCGACGACGAGCTGAACATCACCCTGATGAAGCGCGTGGATTGGCCCGACGAACTCAAAAACAGCAACGCCTACATCCCAAAGTTCACGTTCGACAAGGATTGGAACCTTACGGGGGAGTATGTCCTTTACACCTCCAACACGAGTTTTCGACGCTTCTACGCCACCATGTCGTTGGATGGCGAGTTGGAGCGCATCGTCGAGGACTCGACCGATATACAGCCAACGGGTTGCGGACCCGAAGCCATTTTCAGGTACGAGAAAAGCAGGCAGTTGGGCACATTCAGGTTCGGGTATGTGGAGCCTAACAACCCCAATGCCGGACACATCCACAAACTATTCAGGCTTTCCGACGACTTTGAGCCTGAGGAAGTCAACCGACTTTACAGATTCGGGAACGACACCATACACCACGACACCTTGGGATATATCGACATTCGCTACAATATACTTGACAGTGGCGGCACCACCATCATCCCGTTGAGCGACACGTCACTCCTCTTCTCCATGATGGTCGACGAACACTGGTACAGGTACACCATCGACTCCAACCTTTTCGTTTCCGACCATTCGGCTGTGCTGTTCACAACCGACACCCTTGGCAACATGGACCAATACACGATCGTAGGAAGCTATAACGACTCCATAGAAATCACGCCACTGCAATCCATCGCGGTTACAAAAAGCGACATTATGGGCCACAAGGACATTTACCATTGCTGCTATAGCCAATACGATTACTCTTGGGAGTATCCCAACACTATCACAATCACCAAGTTTACCGACGGCTTCGACGTACTTTGGAGAAAGACCTACAGCGACCCGGAGGCCTATCTCGAGCCACAACACCTGATTGCCACCCATGATGGTGGATGCTTGGTGATTGGTTCCGTGACGCGGGGCTTCAACCCACCCAACTATGGCGATCGCAACGAATGGTTTGCCCTTAAATTAGAAGCCGACGGCACGGTGGGCACAAACGAGACGGGCATCGAAGTCCGCCCCTACGCCTTCTGGCCCAACCCCGCCCACGACCGGCTCCAGCTGCAATACTCGCCTGACGTGAAGCCCACGAGCATCGAGCTCTACGACCTGCAAGGCCGCTTGGTGCGCT
>CALFIT010000192.1 GCA_937877465.1 uncultured Bacteroidales bacterium
AAGGACTGCCAGTTGGCCTGCAAATACTGCTACCTTGTGGGCAAGAACGTGAAGGAACGGATGCCTTGGGAGGTGGCCAAGACCTTCATCGACTATGTGCTCGACCATGAGACCGACCCCGATTTCGCTTACGAGTCGGTGGTGTGGGACTTCATCGGCGGAGAACCCTTCCTTGAGATAGAGCTTATCGACAAGATTTGCGACTATATCAAGACGGAACTTTTCCGCCGGAACCACCATTGGTTCAACTCGTACCGTTTCTCCTTCTCCACCAATGGCATCAACTACCACGAGAAGGCCGTGCAGGACTTCATCAAGAAGAACCGCGAGCACCTTTCCATTGGCATCACCATCGACGGAACGGAGAAGAAGCACGACCTGAACCGCGTCTATAAGATTACCGAGAAAGGCTCCTACAAGGATGTGGTGAAGAACATTCCGCTGTGGTTGGAGCAGTTTCCGGGCGGCGGCACCAAGGTCACCATCTCGTCGGCGGACATCCCGTATATCACCGAGAGCGTGCTGCACCTCTACAGCCTCGGCATCCATGAGGTGAACATCAACGTGGTGTTCGAGGACGTGTGGCAGGAAGGCGACGACCTGAAGTTTGAGGAACAGCTGATGCAGTTGGCCGACGCCATCATCGATGGTGGCTACTATCAGGACTACGCCTGCTCGTTCTTCTCGGAGCACATCGGCAAGCCGCTTGACCCCGAGCGCGACAACCAGAACTGGTGCGGCGCGGGCAAGATGCTCAGCGTGGATGCGGCGGGCAACCTCTACCCTTGCACCCGCTTCGCGCAATATTCCTTGAGAGACAAGGAAACGTGGACCATCGGCAACATCCGCGACGGCATCGACAAGAACAAGCTCCGCCCCTTCCTCACCCTCGACCGCACGACGCAAAGCCCACAGAAGTGCATCGAATGTGAGGTGGCGAGCGGATGCGCATGGTGTCAAGGCGAGAACTTCGACGCGGCACAAACGCACACCGTGTTTGAACGCGCCACGGCCATCTGCCTCATGCACAAGGCCCGTGTGCGTGCCAACAACTACTACTGGAACAAGCTCTACCGCAAACTCGAACTCGAAGACCTGCGCGAGCAGTACGAAGCCAACAAACACATTGTCAAACCCGAAACCTGCTGAGCCATGCTGCAATACCTTGTTATAATCTTAGACGACACCAGCGTGGCCTACTGCCATGCCGACAACCCGCTGAAAGAGCGTAACCTCATGCCCATTGAGACCTTGAAGAAAGGCATCCTCTTCGGCATGAAGCAAAACCTGATGATCCAGTACGTCTTCCCCGACTACGAACTACCAGAAGCCTACGCCGAAGTCTTGGAAAGCATCGACAACGTGAAGATTTATCCCGTTGGCTGCAAGCCTGTTACGGGCATCGAGGACAATAACGAGGCAGATGTCATTGTCGCCAACGATGTCGACTTTTTCGTCTCGAAAAAGGACAATGCTACCATCTCCGAGACGGAGATGGCGACAATGGAGATGGCGACAATGAAAAATTTGGTTCTTCGCCTGACTTTCAGCGAAATGCTGAAACAGAAAGACGAGATAGCTAAATTGTTCGCCTCGGGCGCAAGGATTAACCTTTGCATCACCGACGTAGAAAAGTTCACGGACGAGCAAATCGAAAGCTACAAGCAACTGCTTGGCGAGTGGAACGCCGTCTTGCTCGACCTCTACAAGCAAGGCCAATCGCCACAATGCAACCTCTTGACCGACAGGATGATGCTCGACAAGATGCATAATTGCGAGGCTGGTGTGAGCAACATCACCTTGGCTCCGAACGGGAAGTTCTACTTCTGTCCTGCCTTCTACTACGACGAGCGGACGGCGGTGTCCAACCAAATGGACCACAACCACCCCACCTCGGACAATTCGGTCGGCGACCTCGAAAAGGGCTTGGACATCCCCAACCCGCAGCTTCTGAAACTCGACCACGCGCCCTTGTGCCGCAACTGCGACACCTACCAGTGCCGCCGCTGCCTCTGGCTCAACCGCCGCCTGACTTGGGACTTGAACACGCCCTCGCGCCAGCAATGCGTGATGGCGCACGTCGAACGCAACGCGAGCCGCAACTTGCTGAATGACATCCGCAAGGTCGGCGAGTTCATGCCGCAAATCGACATCAAGGAAATCAACTACTTAGACCCGTTTGAGGTCAGGAAGGAGTTTTAGGACACGCTTCGCGTCACTGCGAGGAGGCACGACGAAGCAATCCAGAAAACCAGCTTGTACACTGGATTGCTTCACTTCATTCGCAATGACGCAAAGCGACGACAAGAGCTCCGTCCCGAAGGGACGATACATTATTAACCGTAGGTCAGCGACCTACGGCAGCAGCAAACAGACAATAAACAGAATAAACAACACAGCTATGAAGAAAAAAGTAGGTCAGGTAACCCCTGAAGAAAAGAACGAAATCCAGCAGCTCTTCGAGAGAAGGAACGGGCTGAACGAATTGGCGAAGATCCTCAACGCCGACAACACCGAACTCTACGAGAAATTAGTCAAGGACATGGGCGAAACCGGCACCAAGTTCCAAGGCTGGTGGGACCGCATGGCACAGAAGTACCAATGGGAATCGGCGGAGAACGGCAACTGGGAAATCAACTTTGAAACCAACGAAATCTACTTGGTATCATGACATTACTATTCATCGGCACGACCGAGCTGCTGCTCATCGCAGGCGTGGCCTTGCTCATCTTCGGCGGAAAGAAAGTGCCTGAACTGATGAAAGGCTTGGGCAAGGGCGTGCAAAGTTTCAAGCAAGGCATGAACGAGCCTTTGGAGGAAGAAAAGCCGGAAGAGATGACAGATGAAGCACAAGCCGAGCCAAAGGAAGACAACGGGGCCGGACAATGACGCCGACCCCAACCTGCTGACCTTCGGCGGACACCTTGAAGTGCTTCGCCGAATGCTGTTCCGCATCATCGCCGTGGTGATGGCGCTGGCGATAGCCATATTCTGCTTCAAGGACAAGACCTTCGAGTTGCTCCTTGCCCCAAGCCAATGGGACTTCGTGACCTACCGCTACATCGAGAAGCTGTTGCACCTTTTAGGCTCCGACTTCAAGTTCAACGAATACCACATCAACCTGATTGCCACGGAGTTGTCAAGCCAGTTCATGACGCACATCTCCACGGCACTCTATTTGGCCTTGCTCGGCGCGTCGCCCTACATCTTGGTCGAGTTGTTCCGTTTCGTCACGCCCGCACTGTATGAAAACGAGAAGAAATATTCTGTTCAAGTGGCCGTCATTGTGTACCTGCTTTTCATCGTCGGCGTGCTGATGTCGTATTTCATCCTGTTTCCCATATCGTTCAGGTTCTTAGGCACTTACCAAGTTTCGGGAATGGTAACGCCCAACATTACGCTGAAATCCTACATCAGCACCTTCACCACCTTGACTTTAGTCATGGGGCTGGTGTTCCAATTGCCCGTCATAGCGTTCTTTTTGGGCAAACTGAACGTCATAAACGCCGCAATGTTAGCGACTTACCGCAAATACGCCTTCTTGGCTATCATGGTCGTGGCAGCCATCATCACCCCTCCCGACTTGATGACGCTCATTTTGGTCACCATCCCGCTTTACCTTCTTTACGAGGTAAGTATCTTGGTGCTGAAACGGATGGAAAGGAGAGCCAAATAATCACTCCACCACCACCCGATCCACTTGTTGCTTCGCGCCAAAGATGGTCACCAAAGTGTAAATGCCTTTCGCCATGCCCTGTGTCGGGATGACAAAAGCCTGCGTCACGGCTTGGCTGGTATAAACCAAACGCCCCGTCATGTCGTAAAGCCTCACGACGGCCTCGCCGACTTCCGCAAAACGGACGTTGATGCGCTCGTTGGCGGGATTGGGAAACACTTCAGCACTTTGAATCGGCTCTTCGACAGGCTCAGGGACCTCAATATCCCAAGTGCCGCAATCCGCATTGATTTCGCTGTCGAGATAATGGAAACGGTTGTCCAACCAGTCGCTCATATAGGTGAGTTGGCTCGCATCGACGGTGAACGACGGCCAAGCCTCGTGCTCGCGGGCGTAGGCACCGTTTTCAAGCAGTTCATCGTATTGGTTCTGAACCATTTCCATGATGTGGCTCTTGGTGAGGATGCCGCTGCGGAGCGCGTTGTAGCGCGTCTTGGCCGCAGCCACAAAGCCGCTGTTGGTGCAGTCGCTCGTCAAGCGGTCGAAGAAGCCGTTGCTCATCAGGCCGCCGCTGTAGTTCGTCTGGTTGCCGTAGGTGTCCAAGCCCCAGATGGCGTCCAAGTCCCAAGGCAGGTAGAAATAGGTCCCCGACTTCTTGTAACGCGCCAAGAAGATGTTGCGTCCCATGTTGTCCATCGCCTTCAACGCATTGACAAACAGATAGTAATCGATGGCATTGTCCTTGTCGAACTGGGCTGAATACTGCGCGTTGAACACATTTTCGGAGGCGTTCATCACAAAGTTGGTGAAGCTGTAGAGATGGCTCCAATCGTAGAAAGCCTCGTCCTCGTTGGGATACACCCACTCGTAGTTGTCCCAAGTGTCCTGCGTGTTGTCGTAGTCGGTCAGGCTCTCGAAGGTGGGAGCGCCCGCGCCATTGCCTTTATAGAGCACGCCACGGATCTCGCCGTTGAACTTCCTCAGGCCCAACTGTTTCCTGTCCATACGCTCGGTAAGCGCGTAAACGCCTACATACGAATCGTTTATAAACAAATCGGCATACTCCATGCGGATGCCTGGCAAGGCGTCGGGTTCGCTCTCGGCATAGGGCAGCTGGTACATCTCCATCCAAAGCTCGTTGGCCACCTTGTCGCGCAGGCGCAAAGGCTGTGCCCACATGGCCTCAAGGTTCCAGTCGTCGTCGCTGCGCATCCCGAGGAAAGTGGTGTCGGCCATCTCCGCGCCCGTGGCATCGGTCCAAAGCTCGACGCGATACGACTTCTTGTCGTATTGCTGCGACGAGGTTCCCCTGATCTTGAACCCCGCGTGCATCGTGATGACGTTGCCGTCGGCGTCGGCCACGCTAATCGTGCCGTGTACCGCTGGCGAGTTGACGATGGGTCCGTCCGTGTTGATTGTGATGACGGGCATCGTGGTGCGATACAGCTTGTAGTCGTCCCCTCTCAGCGAAAGGGCTTCGACGGCGTTTTCATGCCCTGTGGCCACGATGATCCTCTTCTCGGCGTCGATGCCGTAGGTGCCTTGGGCGAAAGGGATTTCCTGTGCCGATGCCGTCACGATGCCCAGCACCAGCAAAACCGTCGTAATCATGCAATTCAGTTTCATAGTGTTTTTATTTATTTCGTTCATATTCAATCAATTCTAACCACATCCAAAATACCTTCGATGGCTTTCAGCTTGTCCATCAGCAGGGTCAAGGCAGCCACGTCGGGGATTTGCAGCACGATCTTGCCCTCGAAATAGCCTTCCTTGTCGGTGTTGAAGACGATGTTTTTCATGTTCACCTCAAGGTCGTCGGAGATGACTTTGGTGATTTTCCCGAGCAGGCCCAACACGTCGCGGCCATAGATGCGGATGGTGGCTTGCGACACGTCGCTCTCCAAGCCGTTCCACTTCACGTTGATGATGCGGTAGCCGTATCGCTGCTGCATGCTCTTGGCATTCGGGCAGTTGGTGCGGTGGATGCTGATGGTGCCTTCGTTGGTGACGAAGCCGAATACGCGGTCGCCGGGGATGGGGTTGCAGCACTTGGCCAACTTGTAGGTCACGTTGTCGATGTCCTCGCCTATCGAGAGCGGCTCGGCCATCTCGGCCTGAAGTTCCTTCTTCCCCGTCTCAATCAACTCAGGCACAGCCTTTTCCGTCTTTTCGGCGTTCACCCCGAACTTCGAAGTCAGGAAGCGTTTCACGTCGGCGAGGTCGATTTTCTCGGTCGCAATCTGATGGTAGAGTTGCAGCGAGTTCTCGACCTTGAACTCCTTCACGAGCATGTCGACCACGGTTTCGTTAAACGGCAGCTTCCAGTTTTTCAGCCTTCTCTGGAGCATTCCCTTGCCCAATTCCGACTCTTTCAGCTCTTGTTCCTTGAGGTAGCGGCGTATCTTGTTCTTGGCCTTCTCGGTGACCACGGCGTTGAGCCAGTCGGCACGCGGCGACTGTTTCTTGCTCGTGATGATTTCCACCTTGTCGCCGTTGGTCAGCTCGTGGCGGATGGGCACCATGCGCCCGTTGACACGCGCACCGTTGCAGGTCTCGCCCACATGGGTATGCACCTCGTAGGCGAAATCGAGCACCGTGGAGCCGACGGGAAGCTGCTTCAGGTCGCCTTCGGGGGTGAAAATGAAGATCTTGTCGGACTTGTAGATTTTCCTGTACGAGTTCTCGAACGACACCAAGCCAGGGTTTTCGAGCACCTCGCGCACGTTGAGCAGCCACTCCTCCGACGTCGTTTTCTCTCCTTTATATAAATAATGTGCGGCCTGTCCCGTCTCGGCGATGTCGTCCATGCGCGTTGAGCGTATCTGCACCTCAAACCACAGCTTGTCGTCGTATTGCACCGTCGTGTGCAGCGACTCGTAGCCCGATGCTTTCGGCTGCGTGATCCAGTCGCGGAGGCGCTCTTCCTTAGGTTTGTAGATGTTGGTGATGGCGGAATACACGATCCAGCAGCATTCCTGTTCATCTTTCAAGGCGCAACGGATGATGACCCGAGCCGCCATCAGGTCGTAGACCTCCTCAAACGGCACGTTCTGTGCCTTCATCTTGGCGTAGATCGACGGCACCGACTTCAGGCGCCACTTCACCGAGTAGGCGAACTTGGGCTTGCCGTTCTTCTTGGTGCGCTCTATCTCCGCGTCGATGGCTTCCGAGATCTTGGCGATGAACTTCTCGGCGGTCTGCCTGCGGGCCTCCTGCGTGGCCGCTATCTTGGCCTTTATCTCGTGAAACATCTCCGGGTTCTCGTAGAGCATCAGCTTCTCCTCCAACTCGGCCTTCAGCTTGTAGAGTCCAAGCCGGTGGAGGATGGGGATGTAGATGTACTTGATTTCGTGGAAGTAACGCGCCATACGCTCGGGGCTGACGTCGTCGGGATGACGCACGTCGTAGACACGGTGTACGATTTTGAGCAGCACCGCCCGCATGTCGTCGATGAGCGAGAGGAACATCACCTGGAAGTTGTCGGAGTTGAAGGCCACCTTCTCGGTGTCGAGTTTCGACAGCTCGCTGAAGTCGGCAAGCACGATGGCCACCGTCGGGCCAAACTCCTTTTCCAGCTCCTTGAGGCTCACGCCTTCCTTGTAGTCGATGCCATGCAGGAAAGCCGCCACCACGGAGATGTAACCCAAGCCCACCTCAAGCACGGCGATGCGCCCCATCTCGATAAGGTGCAGCATATACGCCTTGCCCGACACGAGATACTTGCCGTCGTACTTCTCCAAGCAGTAGCGATAGGCCTTGTCGATCAAAGCCAAATGCTCGGGCGCGTTGACGAAAGGCTCGATGTCGGCCAGCATAGCCTCGTAAGCCTGCCGGATGGTCGTTGTCTCCGATGAAGTGTAGCCTGCCATTAGTCCGTTATTTTAACCGTCAGCTGATGGCCGAGCAGGATGTCGTAATAAGGCTTCAGCTCCTCGAAACTGCCGTGCATGACGGCACATTTGCCCTTGTAGTGCGTAATCCAGGCACAAGTCTCGGCCTGTTCGCGTGTATGGTGGCACACCTTCATCAAGGTCTCAATGACGTATTCAAAAGTGTTCACATCGTCGTTGATGAGGAGCAGACTCTTCTCATTCTCAACCAGTTCCTCCTCCAGCACTTCAATGTCTTCCTGTTCCTTGTTCATTGCTCTTGTCGAAAAATCGGGGGTAAAAGTACATATATTTTGCGAAATGGGAGCGGAAAATCACCCGAAAAAGAATTTTTCCTACTTTTGTGGCCCGAACATCCTTTGAACCATGCAGAACCGCTTCATCAAAAATATCATCTTCCTGCTGTTCCTCAACCTGTTGGTGAAGCCGTTTTGGATTTTGGGCATCGACCGCGAGGTGCAGAACCTGCTCGGCGACTCGTCGTATGGTGTCTATCAGGCCCTGTTCAACTTCTCCTACCTTTTTTACATATTGCTCGACCTCGGCATCACCAACTTCAACAGCCGCTCCGTCGCGCAAGACCCCAAAAACCTCTCCAAGCACTTCGGCGGACTCACCGAAATCAAGCTGCTCTTGGGACTGCTCTATGCCGTCGTCATCTTCGTCGTGGGCTACTTCGTGGGCTACAACGAAGGTCTGAAACTCAAGCTGTTGTTCTGGTGCGGCCTCAACCAAATCCTGCTCTCGTTCATCCTCTTCCTCCGTTCCAACATACAAGGGCTGCTGCTGTTCAAGCAAGACAGCATCCTCAGCGTCTTCGACCGCGTGTTGGCCATCGTCCTGATGTGCCTCGTGCTGTGGAGCGGCTGGTTCCCAAAGGAAAAATTCAACATCATCTGGTACCTGCAAGCCCAGACCCTCGCCTACGTCTGCACCCTCGTCTTCGCCCTGGCCGTCGTGCTGCGCCATGCTGAAAGCCTCAGCTTCAGGATCAACTTCAAGTTCTTCAAGGAGATTTTGCGCCAAAGCCTGCCTTTCGCCGTGCTCGTCTTGCTGATGAGCGTCTACAGCCGCATCGAACCGGTGCTGTTGGAACGCCTCTTGGACGACAAGGGCGTGCAAGCCGGCATCTACAGCCGCGCCTACCGCCTCTTCGACGCGGGCAACAACATCTCCAACCTCTTCGCCGTCATGCTATTGCCCATGTTTGCCGCCACGCTAAACAACCACTTGGAACTCAACAACTTGACAAAAACCTCGTTCAATGTCATCGTGGCTATGGCGGGCATTGTTTTGGTGCAATGCGTCTTCTTCAACACCGAAATCATGCAGATGATGTATCGCCCTGAGGAAGCCGAAACCGAGGCCGCCTACCTGCTCCGCATCGGGCAATACGCCAAGGTGTTCCCCATCCTGATGGGCAGCTTCTTCTGCCTCTCGACGACCTACGTCTTCGGCACCCTGCTCACCGCCAACGGCAGCCTCAAACAATTGAACCTCGTGGCCGCAGCCGGCGTGGTCATCAACATCTTGCTCAATCTCATCGTCATCCCGCGCTTCCAAGCCGTGGGCGCGGCATGTACCAGCCTCAGTGTGCAAGCGGTCACCGCCTTCCTGCAATACCTCTTGGCCAAGCGCATCCTGAAACTCGAAATGGGGGGTCGCTATTGGCTCCACATCGTCCTCTTTGCTGCCGCCATCTGCTTGGTCACATATCTTTCCAAACAGCTGAGCCTCAACTGGATGCTTGAGTTCGTCATCGCCTTTGCCCTCAACTGTGGCGCCATCTTCGCCACGCGCCTGCTCAGCCTCAAGGAAATTGTAGGACTCGTCGTGCCGAAGGAAAAAAAGGCCTAATTTGACATTTTTCATTGCCATTTCAACAGAATTCCCTATTTTTGACGACTTATTTCACACAAAAATATGGAAGAGCAACCACATAACAACTACAGTTCCAAGTACTTATGTAAGCTTTTGGTGGAATACAGGAAGCCCATCCTCATCATTTTGGCGGTGGCAGCGCTTTGTGCCATCGTCTTCAGTTCCTCGTTTTTCATCACGCCGCTCTACAAGTCGACGACCATCATCTACCCCACTTCCAGCAATTCGATCTCCAAAGTGCTGATCAGCACTACCTACCAGTCGGACAAAGACGTCATGAACTTCGGCGAGGACGAGCAAACCGAGCAGATGCTGCAAGTGCTCAACTCGAACCGCGTGCGCGACAAGGTCATCAGCCGCTTCAACCTGATGGAACACTACAACATCAAGCCCGACAGCAAGTACCCCTTCACGAAGCTCAACAAACTGTATGACACACGCATCAAGTTCCGTCGCACGGAATACAACGCCGTGAAAATCACCGTCTTGGACTCTGATGCCGCCCTCTCGGCCCGCATCGCCAACGAGATTGCCGAGATTTTCGACAGCACGATGAACCAGATGCAAAAGGAAGTGGCCATCGAAGCCTTCCGCATCGTCGAGCAGGAATACAGCACACTCGTCGCAGAGATGAACCAACTTGAAGACTCGCTCAACACCTTGCGCAAGCTCGGCGTTTTCGACTACGAGTCGCAAGTGGAGATGCTCAGCCGCCAAATGGCCGTCGAATTGGGCAAAGGCAACACGCAGGGTGTCAAGAACATACAAGAGCAGTTGGACATCTTGGCCGAATATGGAGGCGCGTCCTACGCCATCAACGAGCGTTTGGACAACGACCGCCTGCAACTCTCGTTGGTCAAGTCGAAATACGAGGAAGCCAAGGTGGACGCTACCGAGTTCATCCCGCACAAGTTCGTCGTCACCTCGGCCTTCCAAGCCGAGCGCAAGAGCTATCCCGTGAGGTGGATCATCGTGGTGGTCACCCTGCTGAGCACCTTCCTGCTGCTCATCTTCTGTCTCGTCTTCTACGACCGCTCGAAAGGCTTTTTTCGTTCGGCGACCGAGCCTCAGTCGGTCGGAACAGCAACGCAAGACGAGCCTGAAAAGCAAGACCAACCGAACCGTCGAACCCCAAGTCACGAATAATTCAGAAGCAACAATGGATAACAATTTCAACAACCTTTCGCTCGTGCAACTCATCCTGAAATGGAAGTGGCACATCATCATCATCACCGTGGCGGCAGCCCTCTGCGGTGCCATCTTCTCCAGCTCGCTGTTCATCACACCACTCTACAAGTCGGAAGCCGTGGCCTATCCCGCCAACATCAGCCCCTACTCCGACGAGAGCGAGACCGAGCAGATGCTGCAAATCATCAACTCGCAAAGCATCATGGACTCCATCATCGAGAAATACGACCTGTGGAGCGACTACAAGATTGACAAGAACTACAAGTTTGCCAAGACCTACATGCTCAACGAATACCGCAGCAAGATCAAGATCGGCAAGACCCCGTATGAGGCCGTCAGCATCACCG
>CALFIT010000193.1 GCA_937877465.1 uncultured Bacteroidales bacterium
CCCGCGTAAGGATGCCATTCGGGCAACACGCCTTGGTTCTCCACCTTGACGCGGACGTATTTGGCCTGCTTCTCGTTGACGCGGGCACGCGCCTCAATCCGTCCGAAGCCATGCATCTTGTCGGGACGGTCGAAAACAGGCAGCTCGGCCATCTGCCATTCACCGAACTCCTTGCCGTCTTTCGAGAAGCAGACCCACACCGACTTGGGCCACACGACCCAATCGTTAGGCTCGTGGCAAACGCCGATTTTCACCGTACTGATGTCGGTCGGCACGGCCAATTCGATGGTCGCATCCATGTCGTCGCCTTCAAAGCCCAACCAGTCGCTGCCATAGTCGCTGGCCACGCCTTTTTTGCCGTCCATCAAGGCGATGTCAGCTTCCTTGCCATAACGCTCCGCAGGCGGGTTGACGAAGGTCGTCGTCTTGATGTTCAGGCGGTTGAACTGCTTTAAAGCCACAAACGAAGAGAGCATTCCTTTCTTGAACGCCTTTGCCTTGACCGTGGTGGTTTTCAAAATGACAAACGACTTGCTATAGACAGGCGATTTCATCGTCGGCTCGCTGCCGTCGGTGGTGTAATGGATTTCGGCCTCGGGGTCAGGGCAAGTCATCGAGATGGTCAGCGGGCGGTTGAACATGCGGAAGTCCTCCTTCCCTGCCATTGTCGCCTTGATTTCGGGCATCGGGACCATCAAAGAATCCACATACGGCACTTGGAAACGGCTCAACTCTATCGGGTCTTGCTTCTTGTCGAAAGCACGGAGCAGCACCGTGTATTCATACACCTGATTCTTAAGCACATACTCCTCGTCCACGCCCGGACCGCAAGTCGCCGTGCCAATGGGAGCTTGCCTGTAATCCACATTGACCGTCAAGTAATCCCTTGACTCTAATTGGTTGACGCGACGAGCCGCGGTCAAGTTGTCGTCATCGTAATTGTAGGCACTAAAATTGAACGGCTCCGCCATCTTGACGAACAAACCCACTTTGCCCTTGTCGCTCGTCAAGGCCAACCAGCGCGTATCGGCGTGGTTTCCATTTTCTTGCGGCACGACATGATGTTCAAACAAACTCAAAGCATCCATCTTGTACAATCCCATTTTACCTGAAGCGTTGCGGTCGGGATAGTTCTCGGTGTCCTTGCCGAAATAGGTCAAGTTTTTGTATTCCAGTGGCATACGGAATTGCATTCCGATTTTCGGGAAAGAAGTCACCGTTTCCATCGGACAGATGTGGTTGGTGATGCTGATATTACCCTCGCCGTCAATGAGATACAGCTTGTTTACCACGAGTTGCAACTGTCCCATACCGTCATAATACTCCGCTGAAGCATTAACTGCAACTGCCGTGTCGCCCAAACGCTCGAAATGCAAGCTCGCGTTTTTGGCGGTCAGGTGCTGCAATCCAGCTTTTTTCCAACGCGGCAAAGCCCAGCCGTCCACCTCGTCGTTCAAGGTAGGGGCACGCCAGAAGTTATCCTTTAGATTTCCTGTCAGAAGTTCCTCACCTTTAAAGAGATAAGAAACAATTTGGCCAGCAGTCTTGTCGAAAGCAACCGAAAAATCGTCATTGAAAACAGTGAGGTTGGCGGCATTGAGCTGCACAGCCTTTTCAGAAGCCAACGGTTCCAATGGTGCCGAAGGCCAATCCAACTTGAACTCGTCGTAAGCGACTTCCGTTCCGGCGGGCATGAAAGGCTGGTCTATTTTGGTCTTCACCGAAAAGCGCACGAAAAACTCCTCGCCCGGATTGCCGTAAATACGCAGTCGATCTATGTTAATCTCCTGTGTACCAAAGGGTTCAATATCAAGGTCGATTTTGCCTTTTGCCAAAATTTTCTCTGCCGAGAAAATGGAATAATCACAATCGAATGCTGAAGCGTTGGTGAACGAAAGCCAGTTCTTCGCCTCAAACTTGCCCCAAGTCAAGTCCTTGGCCTTGAACTTGATGGGCTGATAGACCTTCTTCACCTCATCGGCATGATGGTGCGGCCTTCTGTCGGAACTTACAACGCCATTGGCGCAGAAACTATCGTCGTCGCCCACGCCGTATGCATGACCGAAATCACCTCCAACTGCATAAGTGAATTTACAGTTGGCAGTTGACAGTTGGCAGTTTGCTGCAAAGGAACTGTTAACTGCAAACTGCAAACTGTCAACTATGAAACTTTGGTCCACCCAGTCCCAAATGCAGCCGCCTTGCAGTTGCTCATTGGCTTCAATGACATCCCAATAGTCCTGCAAGCCGCCCATGCTGTTGCCCATCGCATGGCAGTATTCCACCATGATGAACGGACGGCCTTCCTTGTCAAGTCCCTCGTCCACAAACTTTTGCAAATACTCCTTGCTGGCGTACATTAGGCCTATGACATCGGTGTTGCGGTCGTAGACGGCACGCTCGTAGGTCACGGGGCGCGAGGTGTCGCGCTGCTTCAGCCAGTCGTAGGTGTACTCGAAATTCACGCCGTTGCCGCACTCATTACCCATCGACCACATGATGACCGAGGGATGGTTCTTGTCGCGCTCCAGCATGTTGCGGCTGCGCGACCAAACCATGTCGCGGTATTGCGGGTCTTTGGCCAAGCTCCGCTCGCCGTAGCCTTGCGCGTGACTCTCGCAGTTGGCCTCGTCCCAGACATACATTCCGTATTTGTCGCAGAGTTCGTACCAATACGGGTCGTCTGGATAATGGCAGGTACGTACCGTATTGATATTCAATTGTTTCATCATGGCGATGTCGCGTTCCATCAACTCGCGGCTGACGACATGGCCCGTGTAAGGGTCGTGCTCGTGGCGGTTCACACCTTTAATTAATATGTATCGTCCGTTGACCAATAACTTGCCGTCCTTGATTTCGACGGTGCGGAAACCGATGTGGCTCTCCAATTGCTCCACCACCTTATTCTTCTTATCCAAAACCCTGATTTCCAAGCGATAGAGATAAGGATGCTCTGCCGACCAAGGCTTGATTCCGGCCAAAGGCTGTTCCGCTTTCAGGCGAACCTTGCCCTCTTGGTCATCCAATTTCTTACTCAAAGCAAGTAGCTCAGACTCACCATCATACACTGAAACAGCGAGTTGATAGCCACGATAAGTCATTACTGGCAACCCATTGTAGAGGCTGACTTCGATGTCAAACGTGCCGTTCTTGTAGGTCTTGTCTAAGCCCGCGTGAACCTCGTAATCATAGACATTCACTTGCGGTTTGGAATAGAGCACCACGTCGCGCTCGATGCCGCTGATGCGCCAGAAGTCCTGGCACTCGAAATAGGAGCCGTTGGAGAAACGATAGACTTTCATCGCCAATGTGTTCTTGCCGGGCTTCACAAAACCCGTGAGGTCGAAGTCGGCGTTGGTCTTGGCATCCTCGGTGAAGCCCACAAACTGCCCGTTGACCCACAGGTAATAAGCCGATTTCACCGCGCCGAAATTGATGTAAACCCTTCTGTCCTTCCATGTGTCGGGAACCGAGAACTCATGGATGTAGCATCCCACGGGATTATCCACCGTCGGGGCAAAAGGAGGCTCGTTGGGGCGGAACTCATTGTCCACATTGACATAGATGGGCGTTCCGTAACCATTCAATTCCCAGTTGGCGGGCACGGCGATGGTACCCCAATTTGAGGCATCATAATCCAGCTTGTAGAAATCGGCGGGAGCCTTTTCGGGCGAGTCCGACCAATGGAATTTCCAATTGCCGTTGAGGATTTTTGAGAACTCCTCTCCTACCGGGACGACGTTTGTCCGAGGATACAAGCGGTTGATTTCGTGTACTTTGACATCGTTCCAAGCGTTCAGTTCGGCTTCGGTTTGGGCTTGGAGGGTCGTCAAGGCGAGGCACATGGCCAGGATTGTAGTTATTCTTTTCATAGCTTTGTTGGTTAGTCCCCACACTGCGCTGCGCTTATGTGGGGTAAATAATGTGTCGTGCCTTCGGCACGGGTTTAATCGGTTGCTGTCATTTTCTCCCTATCCGCGTCGGGAATCCGTTCCGACTTGTTTGTGTCACGATTAAAATACACCACCACGGCGTGGCACAGCGTCTTGACCTCGCCCGTGTCGGCATCCTTTAGGAGCTGTTCCATCTTGAAGCTGGAGTTGCCCACCTCCGTGACGCGGCTTTCGCAGACTATGGGGTCATGGAAATGGATGGGACGGCGGAAGTCCAAGTCCACATGGACGAGGACGTACTTGAAGGTGAGCCAGTCGATTTTGGCCCGGAAGACATGCTCGAAGTAGCGGCTTCGGCCCATGTCGAAATAGTTGCATTGCGCCCCGTTGTTGACGTGGTTATACGGGTCGAGGTCGCTCATTCGGATTTGGATGGGACAGGAGAACATAGGCGATTATTTCATTTCGAAATGGGGTATCGGCTTCAGCTTGAAGAGGTTCTTCGCGTGCTTGTCATCGATGCGGGCGCGGGTTGCGGGGTCGTCGCACTCGCCAGTGCGGATGTAACGGTCGAGGACGGCGTAGGTGAAACCGAGGTTGTCCTCGTCGCTCTTGTCGGTGAGGCCGTCGGAGGGAGTCTTCTCTACCAACTCGACGGGCAGGCCCAACTCCTTCCCTATCGCCTTGACTTCCTGCACGGTGAGTCCGCCGAGAGGCGAGAAGTCGCCGGCGGCGTCGCCGTAGCGAGTCGAATAGCCCACCCAGTCCTCGGAGAGGTTGCAGGTGTTGGCCACGCGGCCGTTCATCGACTGCGAGACGGCATAAAGCGTGCTCATCCTCAGGCGCGGCGGCAGGTTGATGGTGGTTTGGCGGCTGACTTCGGCATCCAAAGTCTGGAGTTGCTCGCCTACGGCTGCGATTAAGGTGTTATAGGTGTCGCCAATATTGACGCAGCAATAGCGGATGCCAAGGTGACGGATGAGTTTCATGCTGTCGTCGATGTCGGGCTGCACGCCGTTGGGCATGGTCACGCCGATGACACGGTCCTTGCCGAGGGCTTCAACACATAGTCCGGCCACGACGCTGCTGTCCTTGCCGCCCGAAATGCCGATGACGGCGTTGCAGCCTTTGCCGTTTTCCTCAAACCAGTCGCGAATCCATTGCACGACTTGGTCTTTTACTTGTTTTGCGTTAAATTCCATTCTATTCTATTTAAAATTCAAGATTTAAAATTTAAAAATTAAAATTCAAGATTTACATGAAGCTGCTGCCGCCGATGAACTGGCGCAGCATGGAGGTGGCCGGAATCTCCTTGTCGGAGACGGGCGTGAAATAGTGCAGGAAACGCAGCAGACGGTGCGCCTCGGTGTATTCGGGGCTGTTGTTCGGCACGGTGGCCAAGATGCTCTCGGCGTGGTTGCGCATGACGGCAAACTCCAAGAGGTAGGCCGAGTTGAACATCACGTCGGCGTTCTCCTGATAGGGATAGATCCACTTCTCCTCGGCGTCACGCACGCTGGCCCATTGGCTGATGGTCTGCCGCGCCGTGAACGCGCCTTTGTTGTAGTCGCGCACGATGCGGCGCAGCAGACGGTTGTCGTCGGTCGGGATGACGTTGTGGTCGTCCAAGCCCGTGCATGACAGGGTGGAGATGAAGATGCGGAACTTGGTCGACTCGGGGATGCGCTCGGTCAGCATGGGGTTCAAGGCGTGGATGCCTTCCAAGAGCAAGACCGAGCCTTCCTTCAGTTGCAGCCGCTTGCCGTTGTATTCGCGGACACCCGTAACGAAGTTATACTCAGGCACTTCTATCTCCTCTCCGTTCAGCAAGGCAATCAGGTCGCGCTCCAAGGCGGCATGGTCGACGGTCTCGAAGTTGTCGAAGTCGTAGGTGCCGTCGGGCAGCTTGGGCGTGTCCTCGCGGTTGACGAAGTAGTCGTCCGTCGAGAACGAGATGGGCTTCAGTCCGCAAGCCTTCAGCTGGATGCTGACGCGACTACAGAAAGTGGTCTTGCCGCTGCTGCTGGGTCCGGTGATGAGCACTAATCGCACGGGGGCTTCGCTGTGATAGCGGCGGTCGATCTCCTCGGCAATCTGCACGATCTTCTTCTCCTGCAAGGCCTCGGCCACCTGGACGAGTTCCCTTGCCATGCCGTTTTGGCAGGCGTGGTTGACGTCGCCCACAGTGCTCAGCCCCATGATGTCGTTCCATTTCAGGCTCTCCGCAAGCACCTCGAAGGTCTTGGGCTGGTCTTGCATCTCAGCCAAACGGTCGGGATGGTCACGGTCGGGGATGCGGATCAGGATGCCGTCACGGTAAGCCTCGATGTCCCAGATGTTGAGATAGCCCGTGGAAGGCACCAAACGCCCGTAGTAATAGTCAGCCGTGTCGCCCAAAGTGTAGTAGTCAGTATAGGATTTCCCGCTGGTTTCCAACAGTTTGACCTTATCCATCTGACCCATGTCGCCAAACATCTTGATAGCCGCGTCGATGCGAGCCTCGTGACGGTGAAACTGGATGTCGTCGGCCACGATGGTCCTCATCCGCAGCCTGAGGGCGGCGATGTCGTTGGCGTCGAGGATCTTGCCGTCGCTCTTCTTGATGCGGCAGAAGAATCCCTTCGAGATGGAGTGTTCCATGTTGAGCCTGCTGCCCGAAAAAAGGTCTTGCGCCGCCTTGTAGAGCAGGAAGCCCAACGAGCGGAAATACACCAAGCGGGCGGTGTGGTGCGTGAGGTCGAGGAACTCGACGTCGCGGCTATTGTAGACGCGGAACTTCAGTCCCTGCGAGACGTTGTTGACCTTGGCCGACACGATGGGATAAGGCCGGTCGAATTCAAACTCGGGGAGCATCTCCAGCAGGGTCGTCCCCTCCTTGAACGCCTTGGTCGTTTGGGTGTTGAGGCAATAGACTTGAAGCATGACTGCACGGTTTTTGTCGTGATAACTTATTCTGTTTCTTGGTTTTGTATTCTGTTGAGGGCATCGATAGCCAAACGATAGTCGGGCTGGAGCTTCAGCACCTCTTTATAGATGCCCTCCGCCTGGGCGTACTGACCCATCTGTTCAAGCACGCGCCCTTTGTTGTAGTAGGCGTCGATGTAGTCGGGCTTGGCTTGCAGGGCGCGGTCGAAGTAATCCAAGGCCACCTCGTTGTTTTCGAGGTAGACGTAGTTGACGTAGCCGATGTTGAACAGCACGATAGGGTTGTTGGGGCGTTGCATCAAGAGGGTGTCGTAGTGCCGCACGGCCTCTTCCGGCTCGCCGTGGCTTTGCAGGTAGAGGGCCAACTCGTAACGTGCCGTCGGCTGGTCGGGGAACTGCTGCTGGGCCTTGCGGAGGTAATCGAGGGCGTAAGGCGGCTGCTGGGTGGCGTAGATGCGGCTGATTTGCTCGACGGGGTCGTAGAAAGCGGCGTCTTGTTCCGAGGCCAACTGGAAATTCTTCAAGGCGCTCACCGTGTCTTGTTTGGCGGCCATGTAACACATGCCTTTCACGAAATAAGCCTCAGGGTTGTAGGACGAGAGCTGCAAGGCGCGGTCGACATAGCCGACGGCGACGTTGAAGTTCTGCTGCAAGAGGTTCAGCTCGGCGAGTTTCACCAAGGGGCGCGGGTCGAGCGCGTCAACCTCCACGGCCCTGTTGAGCGTCGCGGAGATGTTTTCCTGGTCGCCCAAAGCGTAATAGACGTCGGCCAAAAGCAGGTAGGTTTCGACGTTTTTGGGGTCGAGCTGGAGCGACTTGTTGATGTCGACCATGGCCTGCCCCACTTGTTCGTTGGCGAAATAGGCCTTGGCGCGGCTCATGTAAAGCCTTGCATCGGTGCTGTCGACGGCGATGGAGTCGGTCAGCAGCTGGATGGCCTCACTCACCGTGACGTGAGCCTTAGGCTCGGCAGGCGTGTCCGTCGGGCCTGACTTAGGCGTGCGGTTGCAGGCAAAGAGGGCAAGCAAGAGGCCGAGGAATAGGTTGGATTTTTTCATTTTAATCGTTTCTGTATAAGTTTTATACTCTGACTGAGCGTCACTGCGAGGAACGAAGCAGTCCAGACAACAAATTTATATCTGGATTGCTTCGTCGTACCTCCTCGCAATGACAGACTAAACGTCCTAAAGCATTACTCTTCGCTCTTCTCCAATGCCTCGAAGATCTTGGCGGAGAGCTCGTCGGCGAGTTCGGGGTTGTCTTCGATGAGTTTCTTCACCGAGTCGCGGCCTTGGGCCAATTTGGAGTCGCCGTAGCTGAACCACGAGCCGCTCTTCTTGATGATGCCCATCTCCACGCCGAGGTCGACGATTTCGCCCGAGCGTGAGATGCCTTCGCCATAGAGGATGTCGAACTCGGCCTTGCGGAACGGCGGGGCCACCTTGTTCTTGACGACCTTCACCTTGACGCGGCTACCTTGCACGTTCTCGCCGTCCTTGATCTGGCTGATGCGGCGGATGTCGATGCGCACCGAGCTGTAGAACTTCAAGGCGTTGCCGCCCGTGGTGGTCTCGGGGTTGCCGAACATCACGCCGATTTTCTCGCGCAGCTGGTTGATGAAGATGCACACGCAGCCGGTCTTGTTGATGGTGGCGGTGAGCTTGCGCATGGCCTGGCTCATCAGGCGGGCTTGGAGCCCCATCTTGCTGTCGCCCATCTCGCCTTCGATTTCGCTCTTGGGCGTCAGGGCGGCCACGGAGTCAACCACGATGACGTCGATGGCACCCGAGCGGATGAGGTTCTCGGCGATTTCGAGGGCTTGCTCGCCGTAGTCGGGCTGCGAGATGAGGAGGTTCTCCACGTCGACACCGAGTTTGGCGGCATAGAAGCGGTCGAAGGCGTGCTCCGCGTCGATGAAAGCGGCGATGCCACCTTTCTTCTGAGCCTCGGCGATGACGTGCAAGGCCAAGGTCGTCTTACCCGAACTCTCGGGACCGTAGATCTCGGTGATACGGCCCTTCGGCAGACCGCCCACGCCAAGGGCGTAATCGAGTCCAATGGAGCCGGTGGAGATGCTTTCCATCTTCTCCGCCTCGGCGCCAAGGCGCATGATGCTTCCCTTGCCGAAGCTCTTCTCGATGTTTCCCAATGTGGCTTCAAGGGCCTTCAGTTTCTCTTGCCTCAGTTTTGCGGCTTCTTCCTGTGTTTTTTCTGTTGTCATGATTTGTGGGGTTTTTAATTAGTTGGTATTTAATGATTTAAGATTCAAAATTCAAAATTTAAAATTTAAAATTCAAGATTTAAGATTGTTTGATGATGTGGGTTTTTCAAAGGGACAAAAATAGTGTTTTTTGGCGTCATAATGGGATTTTTTTCGTTGATTTTTAAAAAACGGGCTTGCGTGTCAAGGAAAAGTTGTAATTTTGCGTCCGATAAATGCATTCTGTACAAGCGATTGCCTCATGGTGATGACGACTTTATTTCAGGATGCTTTTTTTATGCCATCTCAACTTTATTGACACTGTATTGCACGTGTCGTCCGTCAGTTTTGACACCCATTACCAATTTGACCGTAAAATTCAGGTAATCATGTTGGTCGGAAGCGAATGAATAAAACAAGGTAGCCATGTTGACATAACGAAACTCTTTCTGTTTTCCCGTAGCTTTGGGGAGAGAATAAATGGGTTTGCCCTCCATTGGAACGGCATCTTTGATGACTGTTTCCAGATGCTTCACCGCGTATGTCGATTGCCAGTTGAAAGCGGCGCTGTTACTTGCCTTTTTCTCGCTCTCTCTCATAATGATGTAAACATCGGTTTGGAGGAATTCGTTATACACAGCCTTTTTGCCATACTTTCGCTGTAGCTTTTCCAGCAAGCGAATGTATTCATTCTTGATGATTTCCCTTCTTCTTTTTGCTTCGTGCTTCTCCGTTGGGATGTCCTCAACATAAGGAGGCAATTCATTAACTTTTGTTTCCATTTCAATGATTTGTTGTTTGACGCTGCAAAGTAACGAAGCCTGTCAAGAAAAAGCCGTTGATTAAACGTTTGTAGTCGACTGTAGTCGTTTGTTGTCGTTTGCTGTCGGATATCGTATTGGTTTACAACTACTTCAAAAAACCATACTCGTAAACCTTCGGCTCGATGCGACGGGCCAGAAGTTTCATCTTGTCGCGCAAGTCCGTGATGAGGGCGGTGTAGGTCTCGTCGTCGCTCTTGGCGTTCATGTTGCCCTTGTCGTTGGTGCCTTGGAAATGCAGGCGGATGTCGTAGAACGAGGCGTCGGCTTGGGCGTTGGGTTGGGCGTGATAGTAGCGCCACAGGGCAAGGCCCGCGTCATAAACGGCCTGCGCCTCGGGCGACAGGGAATCGATGATTTTTTCACACGAATGACCTGTGTTTTCACACGAATGGCCATGAATTTCACACGAATTTTCATTAATTCCAATTTCTGATAATTCATGGTCCATTTGTGGCAATTCGTGTTGAACATTATCTTGTTGATTGTCAAACAAATTTCCCATCGGATTTTCCGTCTTGACTTTCCCGTTGAGATAGTCCGCCATGAACGTCGATTTGAAGGTCTTGCGGCAGCCCACCTGCTCGCGGGTGAAGGGAATCCAGTGGTTGCGGGAAGCGACGTTTCCAACGTCGCTACTTGTATGGCTTTTAGCGACGTTAAAAACATCGCTACTTGCGTGGCTTTTAGCGACGTTAAAAACATCGCTTCCTGCATGGCTTTTAGCGACGTTAAAAACGTCGCTTCCTTGCTTGGCGTCGCCTCCTATGCTGATGCGGTTCTGCCCGTGAAACAGCGTGAAAATCAGGCAGTCCGTCTGAAACACCTTGTCCGCCTTCCAGCCGTCGTTGGGCGTTCTAAAGTTCTTTCTGTCGTTTAGCCAATTCTTTTCAACACATTGTCTTACAGAAAAATACACACATCCACTTAGTAAGGTATCGGCACTAAATTTAAAATAATTATTGTGTCTTGTACCTTTGTTATTCGTTATACATAGGAAGTTATTATTCTGAAAATCAGGTGTTGGATTCTCCATATATCCAATAATGTTATTGGTCGCAACATCCAATTTCTTTATCCATCTATTGATACTCTCAAAACTATCATCGTCAACATAGATTGATTCTTCAGAAACAACAAGACCGTCCCTGTCAAAAACATCTCCCGTATAGTTTTGGTTTTCAACACTTTCCTTGACACTTGTATTCCAAACGAAAAAGCCTATCGGGAAATCGCCCTTGACATTGTCGAAAGTGTTGGCTGGCACAAGGAAAAACTTCTCCAATTTCGCCTTAAACACTTTCCTGAATCTCGAGAAATTCTGGGCTTGCAGTATTTTCAGTTTTGAAAACTCGCCTAAGATGCAATCGGGAATTTCTTTGTAAACACGAACAAATATTTGCGAGAAGATTTCATTGCTTGCAGCACCAATTTCATCCTTATACTTTTCATAGGTTTTGTTGGCCGTAGCCACTTTTTCCTTGTTGCTGCCAGTTCCCGAAACCGTTCTTGCCGTCGTCGCCTCCGCATACGGCGGATTGATGTAGATGACTAATTTCCTTCGTTTTTCGGGGTCGTTGAGGATGGCTTGCAACTCGTCGGGGCATTGCGCGAAGTCGCCGTTGAGGAAGTCGAACTGGAACACGTGGTTCTCGGCCATCGCCCAGCCGTTGGCGATGCGGTCCATCATCACGTCGACGTCCTGCTTGTCCAAGGTGGAGGCCCACACGCGGTCGTAGTTCGTCAGGCCGTTCAGCAGGTTGCCCGTGCCGGCGCAGCAGTCCCAGATGTAGTAGTCGTCCTGCCACGTCTCGCCAAGCACCTCGGCCAAGTACTGCTGGCTCTTCTCCACCCACACCTGCGGCGTGAAGTAGGACCCTTTGCGCTCGCGGATGTCCTGCGGCACGAGGAGGTCGCGCCGCCCGATGATGTAGTCCCAATACTCCTCCTTGGGCGGTCGGGCGTAGATGCTCCAAAACTCGCGGTAGGCCTTCTGCCGGTCGTTGAAGCCCACTTGCGAGGTGGACACCAGCCCCATCTCGTCGATCTTCTTGGCCAATTCGTACTTGGTGCGGCGCAGCACCACATAGAGCGAGTCCTTCAGCGACTCCTCGTTGCTTGACAGCAGGTCGGCCAGGAAGAAGTCGGCGGAGATGATGCCCGCCTTGTTGGCCTTGGCCCAATCGACGCTGATGGTGGGCCTCACCTTCTCGCTCCATTTCTGGAATACGAAGGTGAAGTTGTTTTTGGTGACCGAGATCTTCTCCGTGGCCTCCTTGCCCGTCTTGAAGTTGAGGCGGACGAACTCGCGGAACTCCTTCGCCTGCTTCCCGAAGTAAAAGAGTATGGAGGTGGACTCGAGCAGGCCTTTGCAGAGGTCGTAAAGCTGTCGGAACTCCTTGGTGTCGTGGTTGGAGGGCGTCACGTTCCAGTTGAAGTCGTTTTGGAAGAAGATGCCTTGGATTTCGTGGTATTCGATGAAGGCGAACTTCTCCGCGTCGAAGGCGCCGATGTATTTGGGCGGGAGGTAACGCTCGAAGGTGCGCTCCTTGCCGATGGTGAGGATGAGCTGCACGAACGACTCGTAGAGGTCGTGCGAGGTGCCTTGCTTGGCCTCGGCCCAGAGCAGCGACTTGAGGTCGTCGTTCTCCATCCCGTCGAAGAGCGAGGTCTGTCCGTTCTCGACGATGTTTTTGGCGATGACGAAGTCGATGTTGCCGATTTGGGTGTATTTGTAGTTGTTGAAGAAGTCCTGCTGCACCGCGCTTTTCAGCGGTTCTTCCTTGAGTTTCTTGTAGTCCATGGCTAGGGTCCGGTTAAAGTTCGTCAATAGCCCAACATGGCGGCGGGCGTGATGTTCAGCGTCCGGCACAAAAGACGCGCTATCCGCAACGTGGGTTCGGCGCGGCCCGTCACATAGTCGTTGACCCGCGAGGGGCTGACGCCGATGAGGGATGCCAGTTGCTTTTGTGTCATCTCCTTTTCCTCGAGCGACAATTCTATCAGGTCGGCCACCGAGGGTTTGGCGATGGGGAAATGCTCCTTCTCGTATTCGATCACGATGTCCGACATCATGGTCAGTTCGATGGCGTTGCGGTCGTTGGCCGGTGTCTCGTCCGTCACCAAGGGCAGCAGTTCCTCGATTCTCGCCAAGGCAAATTCGTATTGTTCCTTTGTTGGTTTGCTCATTTCGCTTTCCTCCTAAATGGTTGAAACGTCAATTTTGTCGTAATCGCTGTGGGTGCCTACATATCGTATGAACACATGGCCTATCGTGAATTTCACCACCACGACAAGACGGTATCTGTTTCCCCTGATATTGAACACATAGCGTTGGTTTCCGACATAGTCCGTTGCCGGGAAATCGGCTTTGATGTCCGAGAGGTTTTTCCATTCCGCCTGTTCGGTGATTTCATACCAGCGTTCCAAGGCGGTCTTGGCGTCGGCATGACCTTCCGATTCGTAGAACTCGACCAATCTCTTATGCGACACGATTCTCATAACGGCTGCAAAGATAGACAAAAATTTTGAAATTCAACATTTTTTATTGGGAAAGTTTTGTTTTTCGTAATCTTTTGCACGTTTTGTTCGGCGTTTTCGATTTGTTGTTCCATATCGCGGTACAAGTAGGAGTTTTTTTTCGTTTCTTCAGCCTGATGACATGATTTTTGTGCTTATTCGGCTGAAGAAAGGGATGACTATTCAGCCACGAACAACGGTTTTTGCCTCTTCGTGGCTGAATAATTTTGTAAAAAAGGTTCCAACGGGTAATCACGATGGACAAGCTGTTTGGTTAGCGCCGGTGAACACACTCTCTGCGGGGATTGAAACCCCGCAATGAGGTCTGGCCGCCCTTTAGGGCTACGAATCCGATGTGAATTGGTCTCTCGATGGCATAATAAAAACGGATTTGCTACAAAACTATGCAACAAATCCGTTTTTGTAGTGACAAAAAAACGACGCAGGCCTTACCACCACCACCACTGGTCTTTCCCCGGTCGATGGAATGTCCGCGTGGTATCATCATCCATCCATGAGCGGTAACCGGGGTGTTTCCGCTCTTTCCGTGTCTCGCGTATGGCTATCACGAAGGCTACTATCACTACGATGATCCAGTACATTGTTCCTGTCTCCTTTCTACGCTGCAAATTTACAAAAATCCTTGTCACTGTCAACAAATTAAGCATCGTTTTGCTTATTCAAGCCTCAAGATAACATTCCAAGATGGCCATCTGCATCTCACCATCCTCCAACTCAAAGCCGTAAATCTCAGCTTCGTCAGGGTTCTCAAAGTAGTCTTGCCACTCCTCAAACGCCTTTGAAATCGGGATGTGCCCTATGAAAGGCATCTCCATAAACTCAGCCAACATGTCGTCGAAACCTATCCCATAGCCATTACTCAACACACAGAAATCATCCGTTTCGGCATTATACAGCATCATTATCACGACACGGTTTTCCTTAATCGCTGCCCTGACATCGAGCAAGAAGTCTTCTTTAGTCTTCATTTCTTTTGTTTTGATTATTTAATGATTTCTATCGAATTACGCTGCAAAGATAGCACATGGTTGTTCCATATCGCGGTACAAGCTCAAACTTTTTTCATTATGTGGTATTTTCCAGCCATACATCAGTTCTTCAGGCAGCCAATTGGCACCACGAACACGCCGTCTTTTCTGCGATAGGCAATATTTGCTACAAATTACTACAAATAAATGAATTACGCAAATCTATTCGGTGTTTTTTACACATTTTGTTCGGTGTTTTCGACACGTTTTGTTCGGTGTTTTGGCGGTAATTTGTTCGGTGTTTTCGACATAACAAAAAAAGTTTGGCGCAAAACTACGCGCCAAACCTTATCTTGTAGTGACAAAAAATGTCGGCAATGTCAGTCACCGTATTTCCTGTGATTCCAGTGGTCCCAATGGCTGCCTTCCATCCACGAGCGATAGTTGGAGTCTTTCTCCTTTTTCCTCTCCTCGCGGAAGAAGATGACGCCAAACACTACTATGATGCCTATCCAAATCATTATTTTCCTTTCTGCCCGCAAATGTACGCTTTTTTTCGTATTGCCAACAGGTTGCCTCGTTTTCTTTACACGAATTTCCATCAAATTGGTCACGAATTTCCATAAATGACAATTAATGACAATTCGTGATAAATTGGTGATAATTTATGTTTTAAAAGAAAAAACATTATTTCGGCCATTCCCAACAAAAGGGCATTTGGGCAACTTATACGCGCCACTCACATTCCATGCCTAATCAAAATGTCGTCATTATTGTCGTTTTCCCTATTCGACAAGCATAAGGAAAACGCCGTTTCCAAAGATTGCGCTTGTCTTTCGCTAAGCATAATGCCCGAATGGCCTTTACGCCACTGGTAATCTGGCACTGCCTTTTCGAGTTCTTCTGTGCTCATCAAAGGCGAAACCTTGGGGTTGATGACTGCGTTGGGATATAAATCCATGTAATAAACCACTCTCTTTTTCCCACTCCAATCTTCGCTCTGGTACGGACGCGACCCAAACACGCCAGACATGACGACTCCTGTGTTCGCTCCATCACCCACTCTGACAAGATAGAATCGGTCGCCCATCTTGGCCTTTTCCCATTCAAACACGCTCCAATTGAACCAACCTTCAAACATCTCAATCATGCCATCGACAAAACCGTCTTCAGTGACACTTGAGAACCTCGGATTCCACATAAGTACAAAAGTGCTTTGTTTGGCATCATAGCCACACCCGGGAAAGCCGGGGCGGTAAAACAAATCGTCGGGCTGAAAGCGTTTCGCCACATTCATCATGTTTCGGACATCATCGACATTGAGTTCGTCACAAACGCGATACTGACATTCGTCGATGCGCGAAAATTTCTTATTCAGAATGGTCTTCCCAAAATCCTTAAAATGAATCAATACCGTTTCATCCCTATCCATATCGACAAAGCCGACGAGGTCGTCGTAGGTGACAATCTCAAAATCATTCAACCGATTGTCCTCAATGGAAATCAGCGAAACGCCAAGTGGTCTGTCATCCCCATTGTCGGGATTCTGGATGCAAAGCCTTGATTTCGTGGTTTCTGCATCATGGAAATTCCATTGGATATGGACAAAATAATCAAGCAATTCACCGAACGATTTCTTGCTTGGTTTTTGCAATTCTACGCCAAATTCACGCAGGATATTGATTCCTATGCAAAACGGGAAGAACAATCCACTCATGACCACCTCGGCTCCTGATTGTCGAGCCATCGCGCACATCATTTTTCGAGAAAAATTCATCTGCGCATAGACCCACTTCTTGCCATATGTCTCGTATGGATTAGTAATGGCGATTTCGTCTTCCGCAACAGGTTCTGCCCCTGTCAAAGCAGACATGGCATCAATAGCAACGGGAAACAATTCGTAATCCGCAACAGACGAACAAGTCATAATACGCACCTCGTAGCCTTCTTTAGTCTGATTGACCTCAATGCCTCGAAGTGCCGCGTCCATCAAGCCAAATTTCAAAGACGGAAAATTGCTTGAAACGACCACAATTCTTTCTCCATGATCAGCAATCTTTTGAAACACTTTTTCAGGTTCGATGGTGTTCTGAGTTGTAAAACTTACGCAATAGCTCATAATCGATTCGTTTTTAGATTAAACTTTTGGTAAACGCTGCAAAGATAGTGCTTTGTTGTTCCATATCGTGGTACATGTTCAAACTATTTTCGTTTTCTTTACACGAATTTCCATAAAATTGGTCACGAATTTCCATAAATGACAATTAATGACAATTCGTGATAAATTATTGGTAATTAATGTTTTAAAACAACAATATTTCATTCAATTAGGTTTGATACATTCTCGCCGAGTCCTCGTGCCATTGCCGGATTTCGTCGGCAAGCCATTGG
>CALFIT010000194.1 GCA_937877465.1 uncultured Bacteroidales bacterium
GGGCAGTTGGGTGGAGGTGCAAATCCGCAGCCGACGCATGGAAGAGATTGCGGAAAAAGGCTTTGCCGCCTATTGGAAATACAAGACCGACGACCAAGTGGAAAGCGGCTTCGACGAATGGCTGAAGAAAGCCCAAGACCTCATCAGCAACCAAGCCGAAAACGCCATCGAGTTCGTCGACAACTTCAAGCTCGACCTCTTCTCCGACGAAATCCACGTGTTCACGCCGCAAGGCAAGATGATCCTGCTGCCCAAAGGCTCCACCGTGCTCGACTTCGCCTACAACATCCACAGCAAAATCGGCGACCACAGCATCGCGGCCAACGTCAACAACCAGCTCACCCAACTCGACCAGAAGCTCCGCAACGGCGACCAAGTGGAAATCATCACCTCCGAAGCCCAGCACCCGCAGGAGAAATGGTTCGGTTTCTTGGCCACGGCCACGGCCAAGTCGCGCCTCAAGAGCGGCATCAAGGAGTTTCGCCGCAGCTTCCGCGAGGAAGGCGAGAAGAAATACGAGGAAGCCATGCGCAAAATCGGCCTCGAGCCCTCGAAAGCCAACCGCAACACGGTGATGGCCTCCGAAAACCTCACCAGCTCCATCGACTTCTACTACCTGATGGCCACCGGAAAAATCGACGAGCGCACCCTTCGCGACGTGTTGAAACCCCAATCGAGCGGCGGCAGCTTCGTGCGTTACCTCACCTTCGGGCTGTTGGGCAACAACAAGGACAAGGACGAAACACCCGCCATCACCTCGTCGGGCGAGTTCGACTTCAACGTGTCGACGTGCTGCAACCCCATACCGGGCGACGACGTCATCGCGTTCAGCTTCCCGGGCGAGCCGCTGCAAATCCACCGCAGCAACTGCCCGAAAGCCATCCAACTCTCGGCCCGCCACGGCAACAACATCGTCAAGGCCAAATGGCAGCCCAAGAGCAATATCGCGTTCTTGGCCGAACTGAAAATCACCGCGTTGGACACCGCCGGACTGCTCAACCGCATGACCGACCTCTTCTCCAACGAGATGAAACTCAACCTGCATTCGCTCCACATGGAAGCCAAAAACGACCTCGTCGAAGCCGCCATCTCCATCTATGTTCACAACACCCAGGAACTTGACGACCTCATCAGCAAACTGAACCACCTGAAGGAAGTCCAGAAAGTGGTGCGCAAAAACAGCAACTGAGGCAAAATAATGCACATTATTTAGAATTGGTCTGAAAAATATTCTTACCTTTGCGCCGACATCACGACTTGAAAAATGAAAGATTCGTTTGACAATACCTATTTGGCCGTCAAGAAGATATTCATCGACTACCTGCAACGGCGGAAGCTGCGCAAGACCCCCGAGCGTTTTGCCATCCTCAAGGAAATCTACTCCACCAACGGGCACTTCGACATCGACTCGCTCTACAACCAGATGAAAGACAACAAGTACCGCGTCAGCAGGGCCACCTTATACAACACCATTGAGCTGCTGCTCGACTGCGGCTTGGTCATCAAGCACCAGTTTGGGCACAACTGTGCGCAATACGAGCGCTCCTACAAGTTCCGCCAACACGACCACTTCATCGACGTGGAGACGGAGAGCGTGATGGAGTTTTGCGACCCGCGCCTGCTCGAAATCCAGAAGTCGATTGAGGAACAGCTCGGCGTAGAGATTACGCATCATTCGTTGATTTTTTATGGACATAAGAAAAGTTGAGAGTTGAGAGGTAGGAATTATGAATGCAGAATTATGAATGCGGAATGCGGAATGATGAATGCGGAATGCGGAATGATGAATTATGAATGCGGAATGCAGAATGATGAATCTTTAAATCTTGAATTTTAAATTTTGAATTTTAAATTTTAAATCTTTGAATCTTTGAATTTTAAATCTTGAATTTCAAAATATGAACAAATTAGATATTCTCTTAGGTTTGCAATGGGGCGACGAAGGCAAAGGCAAGGTCGTCGATGCCCTCACCCCGGACTACGATATCGTTTGCCGCTTCCAAGGCGGTCCCAACGCAGGACACACCATCGAATTCGAAGGCAAGAAATTTGTCTTGCACAACATCCCATCGGGCGTGCTCACCCCGGGCTGCGTCAACCTCATCGGCAACGGCGTCATCATCGACCCGCATATATTAAAAGGTGAAATCGAAGGGCTGCGCGAGGCTGGTTTCGACCTGCGCCAGACCTTGATGATCGCCAACCGCGCCCACCTCATCCTGCCCACGCACCGCGCCTTGGACGCCGCCAACGAAAAGACCTTGGGCAAGATGAAAGTAGGCACCACGCTGAAAGGCATCGGCCCGACCTATACCGACAAGACCGCCCGCAAAGGCTTGCGCGTCGGCGACATCCAAATGGACGACTTCCGCGAGAAATACGACCACCTGAAACAAGCCCACCTGCAACAGATTGCCGCCCTCGGCTTCGAGATGCAAGGCTTCCTATTGGACGGCCTCGACTTCGACGCATACGAGAAGCTGTGGTTCGAGGGCATCGAATACCTCAAACAATACCAGTTCGTCGACGGCGAATACTTCATCAACATGGCTTTGGACGACGGCAAGAAAGTGCTCGCCGAAGGCGCCCAAGGCTCGATGCTCGACGTCGACTTTGGCAGCTATCCTTTCGTCACCTCGTCGAACGTCATCGCCGCCGGCGTTTGCTCAGGCTTGGGCATCGCGCCGAGTCGTGTGGGTAAGGTGTACGGCATCTTCAAGGCCTACTGCACCCGCGTGGGCACCGGTCCCTTCCCTACCGAACTGTTTGACGCGACGGGCGAAAAGCTCCGCCAGAACGGACACGAGTTTGGTGCCACCACAGGTCGCCCGCGTCGTTGCGGCTGGCTCGACCTGCCTGCGCTGAAATATGCCGTCATGCTCAGTGGCGTCACCGACCTGATGATGATGAAAAGCGACGTGATGGACGACTTCGAGACCGTGAAAGTCGCCACTGCCTACCGCTACAACGGTCAAGAAACCAAGCACTTGCCTTTTGCCGCCTGCACCGAAACGATGGAACCCATCTACACCGAAATCGCGGGCTGGCAACAGAAAATCGACGGCAAGATTCCGCAAAGATTGGAATACTACATCAAATTCATTGAAAACTACGTGGGCGTGCCGATTAAGTTCGTTTCCTACGGACCCGACAGGACGCAAAATGTTTGGAGATGATTATATTAGAAAAACCATACGTATCAGCCCCTTTGGTGGCTTATTTGGAAGAGAAACAAGTTCCCGTATTGCACAACGACATGGCCGAAACACTGCAACAGCAAGGCCGCAACCTTAACCTCTTGGACGACAAGCAGTTTGTGGAACGATACCTGCATACAAAACAGCTTTATGCCGTCTCGGAAAACGCCTTGGTGTGGCTTTATGCCCAACTACCCGAATCCGAATTGGTGAAAAAGGTGAAAATCCTGAAGGACAAGGCCGAGTTTAGGAGAATTTGCCAACAAATCTATCCCGACTTCTATTATAAAGAGGTGGAAATGAAAGCCTTGCGCGACCTCAACCCCGACGAGTTGCCTTTGCCGCTCGTGCTGAAACCCTCGGTGGGCTTCCTCAGCGTGGGCGTGTATATCGTCCGCAGCAAGGCCGAATGGCAGGCCGCATTAGACGACATCGACCGCAACTTTGCCCGCCAGTGCGCCGTGTTCCCCGACACGGTGGTGCGCAGCGAGATGTTTGTGCTTGAGCAGTTTATCGAAGGCGAGGAATATGCCGTGGATGCCTACTACGATGCCGAGGGCAAGCCCAACATCATCAACATCTTCCACCACATCTTCAAGGACGAGACCGACGTCAGCGACCGCCTCTATTGCATGAGCAAGCAGATTTTTGAGGCCAACTATCCGGCTTTCAATCAGTTCTGCATCGACTTGAACGCGGTCTTGCAACTCCGCAACTTCCCGATGCATGTCGAATTCCGCGTCGACAAGCACTCTGGCATGGCCATCCCGATTGAGGTCAACCCGCTACGCTTCGCGGGAATGTGCCTCAACGACCTGACGCGCCACACCTGCCACCTGCTACCCGTGCAGGCCTTCTTCGAAGGCTCGCGCCCCAACTACGCCACGATGTGGGACGGCATCGAGGACGACGTGTTCAGTTTCATCGTCTTGGACAAGCCCTACGACACCAATCGCAAGCTCGACTTCGAGCGCATCCGCCGGCATTTCCACGGCGTTTTGGAGACCCGCGACATCATGAACCCCGCCATGAGCGTCTGGGGCTTCCTCTTCATGCAGACCGCGCCCGAGCGCAAGGCCGAGTTGCAGGAGATATTACATTCGTCGCTTGAGGAATTTATGGTTTGACTCTATTTCCCACTCTTTCTTCTATTGCACTCTTTGCAGAGCATCTGGCAATTTTCGGCCACCGTGCGCCCGCCCGCGTGCCACGGCGTGATGTGGTCGGCCTCCATCTGCGACAACTCGAAATGCTGCTTG